>MGCF01000173.1 GCA_001788495.1 Candidatus Rokubacteria bacterium RIFCSPLOWO2_02_FULL_73_56 | reverse complement strand
GTCCTGGCGCTCGGGGCGGCCGCGCCCGCCGGCGCGCAGGCGCCCATCAAGATCGGCGAGATCAACTCGTTCAGCGGCATCGGCGCGCCGTTCACCGGCCCCTACCGCGCGGCCGTGGAGATGGCGGTCGAGGAGATCAACGCCCGGGGCGGCGTGCTCGGACGCAAGGTCGAGGTGATCTTCCGCGACGACAAGGGGCAGCCCGCCGAGGCGGTGAAGCACGCGCAGGAGCTCGTCGCGAGCGAGCGGGTCCACCTGATCTCCGGCACGTTCCTCTCGAACGTCGGCCTCGCCGTCTCCGACTGGGCGAGGCAGAACAAGGTCCTGTTCGTGGCCGCCGAGCCCCTGACCGAGGCGCTGACGTGGTCGAAGGGGCACGGCTACGTGTTTCGCGTGCGCCCCAACACGTACGAGCAGGGACGGATGCTCGCCGAGAGAGCCGGGAAGCTCGGGCACACGAAGTGGGCGACGATCGGCCCGAACTACGAGTACGGCAAGCGCGCGTGGGAGACGTTCCGCGACCGTCTGAAGCAGCTCCGCCCCGAGGTCCAGGTCGTCGGCGAGCACTGGCCGACGCTCGGCAAGCTCGAGCCCGGGCCCTTCGTCACCGCGATCCTCAACCAGAACCCCGATGCGCTCTACGTCTCGCTCTTCGGCTCGGACTGGCTGGCGTTCGTGCGTGAGGCCGGCAAGCGGGGCCTGTTCAAGAAGGTGTTCGTGGTCGGCATCCTGCTCGGCGAGCCCGAGTACATCGACCCGCTCAAGCTCGAGGCCCCCGAGGGCATGCTGGTGACCGGCTACCCCTGGTACGACATCCAGGCGCCGGCGCACAAGGAGTTCGTGGCGACGTTCACGAAGCGGACGGACAAGAACCCCGTGCTCGGCTCGCTCGTCGGCTACGTCACGTACCTCTCCATCTTCGAGGCGATCCGGAAGGCCGGCAGCACGGACACCGACAAGCTCGTGGCCGCGTTCCGCGGGCTCGAGGTCCAGACGCCGATCGGGACGATCGCGTACCGCGCCGCCGACGGCCAGTCCACGATGGGGGCCTGGGTGGGGACGACGAAGCTCGATCCCCGGCGCGGCGTCGGGATCATGGTGAACCACGAGTACATCCCGGGCGAGCGTGTGCTCCCGTCCGACGCCGAAGTGAGGAAGATGAGATCGGGCAACTGACCGTCGCCGCGTGTCCCCTTCGCTCATCCTCATTCAGCTGCTGTCGGGGCTCGCGCACGCGATGGTCCTGTTCCTCATCGCGTCGGGCCTCTCCCTCATCTTCGGCGTCACCCGCATCGTCAACTTCGCGCACGGCTCCTTCTACATGCTCGCGGCGTACCTCACGTACACGCTCACCGCCGCGCTGCCCCTCGGCGGCGGCTCCTTCTACGTGGCGGTGCTGCTGGCGGCCGCGGCCGTCGGCGCCGTCGGCTTCGCCGTCGAGACGGCGCTGCTCCGCCGCGTGTACCGGGCGCCCGAGCTCTACCAGCTCCTCCTCACCTTCGCGCTCGTCCTCGTCGTCGCCGACGCGGTCCGCTTCTTCTGGGGCACCGAGAACAAGACGGGGCCCGCCGCGCCGGGCCTCGCCGGCTCCGTCCCCATCGCCGGCCAGCTCTTTCCGACCTACGACCTCGCGCTGATCGCCCTCGGGCCCGTGGTCGCGGCCGCGCTCTGGGGGCTCTTCTACCGGACGAAGTGGGGGATCCTGATCCGCGCGGCGACGCAGGACCGCGAGATGGTCGCCGCGCTCGGCGTGGACCAGGCGAAGCTCTTCACCTCGGTCTTCGTCCTCGGCTCCTTCCTCGCGGGGCTCGGCGGCGCGCTCCAGGTGCCGCGGCAGGCGCTCACGAACGTGATGGACACCTCGATCATCGTCGAGGCGTTCGTCGTCGTCGTCATCGGCGGCATGGGCTCGGTACCGGGGGCGCTGCTCGCCGCGGTGGTCATCGGCGTCGTCGACGCCTTCGGCGTGCTCCTGCTGCCGAAGGCGTCGCTCGTCATGATGTTCGTGGTCATGGCGGTCGTCCTCATCGTCCGGCCGTGGGGACTGCTCGGCCGACCGGAGGCCCAGGCGCGGACCGCCGGCGGGGCGCTCGCCGGCGGGAGCGCCGTCGGCGTGCCCCGGGCGTGGGTGGTCGCGGTCCTCGCCGCGCTGGTCGCGGTGCCGCCGCTGCTGCCGACGTTCTACGTGTGGGTGCTCGTCGAGATCCTGGCGTTCGCGCTCTTCGCCGCGAGCCTCCACCTGCTCATGGGCACCGGCGGGATGGTCTCGTTCGGCCACGCGGCGGCGTTCGGGCTCGGGGCCTACGGCTCGGCGCTGCTGATGCACTGGGCGAAGGCGCCGATGCCGCTCGCGTTCGCCGGGGCCCCGCTGGTCGCCGCGCTCTGCGCCGCGCTGTACGGCTACTTCTGCGTGCGCCTCACGTCCATCTACTTCGCGATGCTCACGCTCGCCTTCGCGCAGATCGCGTACGCGATCGTCCACCAGTGGTACGACGTGACGGGCGGCGACAACGGGCTGCTCGGCATCTGGCCCGCGCCCTGGCTCGCCGCGCCGCTGCGCTACTACTACCTGGCGCTCACGGCGTCGGCGGTCGGCATCACGCTGCTCGCCCTGATCGGACGCGCGCCGTTCGGGTTGACCCTCCGCGCCGTGCGCGACCACGCGCGGCGGGCCGAAGCGGTCGGCGTCAATATCCGCGTCCACCAGTGGACCGCGTTCGTGGTCGCCGGCTTCTTCGGGGGACTCGCGGGCGCGACCTTCGTCTTCCTCAAGGGGAGCGTGTTCCCGGACTACCTCGCGGTGCGCATGTCGGTCGAGCCGCTCGTGATGGTCCTGCTCGGCGGCGTGCAGGTGTTCGCGGGCGCCCCGGTCGGTGCCGCGATCTACAAGCTCCTCGACACCGTCGCGACCCGGTACACGGAGTACTGGCAGGTCGTGCTCGGCGCGATCTTGATGGTGCTGGTCCTCGTCTTCCCGCGCGGGATCCTCGGCGTCCTCTCGGAGCGCCGCCGTGGCTGACGCCGCCGCGCTGCTCCGGGTCGTCGGCGTCCGGAAGGCGTTCGGCGGGATCCAGGCGGTGGACGGCGTGAGCTTCGACCTGCCGTGCGGTGAGATCCGGGCGCTGATCGGCCCGAACGGGGCCGGCAAGTCCACCTTCTTCAACATCCTCACGGGCCAGCTCCGCGCCGACGGCGGGACCGCCGTCTACCGCGGCCGGGAGCTCCTGGGGCTGGCGCCGCACGCCGTCTGGCGGCTCGGCGTGAGCCGCACCTTCCAGGTCACCGCGACCTTCGCGACGCTCAGCGCGCTCGAGAACGTCCGTGTCGCGCGGCTCTCGCACGTTGGCCGGAGCCGCGCGCTCCTGACGCCGGCGCGGGGCCTCGAGACCGAGCGCTCGCTGGCGCTCCTGGACCAGGTCGGGCTGGGTGACCAGGCCGAGCGCGCGGCGGGCGTCCTCGCCTACGGCGACCTCAAGAAGCTCGAGCTCGCCATCGCGCTCGCGAACGACCCGGAGCTGCTCCTGCTCGACGAGCCGACCGCGGGCATGGCGCCGGCGGAACGCGGCGCCTTGATGGCGCTCACCGCGGCCATCGCCCGGCAGCGCCACCTGACCGTGCTCTTCACCGAGCACGACATGGACGTGGTCTTCGCGACCGCCGACCGGATCATGGTCCTCCATCAGGGGCGCCTGATCGCCGAAGGCGCGCCGGCCGAGGTGCGCGTCCACCCCGAGGTCCAGGCGGTCTACCTGGGAGCCGAGGCGTGAGCGAGCCCCTGCTGGAGCTCAGGGAGGTCCACGCCTGCTACGGGCGGAGTCACGTGCTCCACGGCGTCAGCCTGACGGCGCGCCGGGGCGAGGTCGTCACGCTGCTCGGGCGCAACGGCGCGGGGAAGTCCACCACGCTGAAGGCCGTCGTGGGGCTCGCGGACGTGACCGGCGGCACGATCGGGTTCGAGGGACGGCGGCTCTCCGGCCTCGCCACCCACGAGATCGCGCGGCTCGGGATCGGGTTCGTGCCGGAGGACCGGCGCATCTTCAGCGAGCTGACGGTGGTGGAGAATCTGCGGGTCGGCGAGCGCCGCGGCGGCGGGCGCTGGACGCTCGAGCGGGTCTTCGGGCTCTTCCCGCAGCTCCGCGAGCTCGCGCGCCATCGCGGGGGGAGCCTGTCCGGCGGCGAGCAGCAGATGCTGACGATCGCGCGCACGCTCATGGCCGACCCGAAGCTGCTGCTGCTCGACGAGCCCTCGGAGGGGCTCGCGCCGGTGGTCGTGCGGGCGCTCGGCGACAACATCGCGGCGCTCAAGCGGGAGGGGCTGACGATCCTGCTGTCGGAGCAGAACCTGAAATTCGCCCGCCGCCTGGCGGACCGCGCGTACATCATCGAGAAGGGGCAGATCAAGTTCGAGGGCGCGTTCGCCCGGCTCGATGCGGACGAGTCCGTGCGCAGGGCGTACCTCAGCGTCTGACGACATCGCGCCCGCGCGCTCGCTGCGCGCTAGTGGCGCGCATGGGCGCCGGGCAGCAGCGGCTCGAGCAGCGCGCGCATCGGCGCCGAGTCCCATTCGCGGGCGCCGACCGCCATCCCCGCCGCCTCGCCGCCGGGCCGCACGATGAACGTCGCGGGGAGGCCCGTGACGCGCCAGGCCTGGGCCGTGCGCAGGTCGGGATCGAGCAGGATGGGGAAGGTGAGGCCGAGGTTCGCGACGTAGGGCTCGAGCAGGCCGCGCGGCGCGCCCCGGTCCACCGACACGCCGAGGACGACCAGCCCCCGCTCGCGATAGGCCCGCCAGAGCGCCTCGAGCGTCGGCATCTCCACGGTGCAGGGGGTGCACCACGTCGCCCAGAAGTTGAGGACGACCAGCTTGTCGCGGTGCTCCGCGAGCGACGCGCGGCCGCCGTCGAGGCGCTCGAGGGAGAACCCGGGCGCCCGCTGTCCTTCCGTGAGCTCGGTCACCCCCGCCCGCTCCCACGGGTCGAGCACCGGCTCGAGCTGCGCCTGGTGGCCCCCCTCCTCGCCGGCGCGGCGGACCGGCAGGGCCCACACCGTGACGCCGACGAGCGCGACGGCGAGCGCGCCGCGGACGAGCCACTCGCGCCGCCCGGCGCCGAAGAGCGTGCCGGACGCCCAGCCTCTCATGCCGCATGCGCCGGAAGGGGGCCCGAGCCCCCCGCCGGGTCACACCCCGAGCTTCTCACGCGTCACCGGGCTCTCGCGGAGCTCGGCCGACGAGGCCGCGAACACGATCGTGCCCTTCTCCATGATGTAGCCGCGGTCGCAGACGGAGAGGGCCACGCGCGCGTTCTGCTCGACCAGGAGCACGGTGACGCCGAGCCGCTTGAGCTCGCCGACCATGTCCCGCACGAGGCGGATGAAGGCGGGGGCCAGCCCCTGCGTGGGCTCGTCCATCAGGATGATCCGGGCCCCCGCCATCATCACGCGCGCGATCGCGAGCATCTGCTGCTCGCCGCCCGACAGGGTCTTGCCGGGCTGGTCGATGCGCTCGGAGAGGCGCGGGAAGTGGTGGAAGACCTCCTCGAAGCGCCGGCGGCGGAGCGCCCCCGAGCGGTCGCGGGCCGCCGAGAGGCCGAGGTCGAGGTTCTCGCGCACGGTGAGGCCCGGGAAGATCCGCCGGTTCTCCGGCACGAGCCCGACGCCCAGCCGCGCGATCGCGTGCGGGGCGAGGCGCGTCAGCTCCTGCCCGTCGAACTCGATCGAGCCGCGCGACGGCTTGAGGAAGCCGATCGCGGTCTTCATGAGCGTGGTCTTGCCCATGCCGTTCTTGCCGAGGAGCGCGACGGCCTCGCCGGGGCGCACCTCGAGCGAGACGCCGAAGAGGATCGGCGTCGCGCCGTACCCGGCGTGGACGTCCTTGAACGTGAGCATCAGTCGTCGGCCCCGCCGAGGTAGGCCTCGATCACCCGGGGGTCGCTTCGGATCTCGTCGGGCGTCCCCTCGGCGATCTTCTCGCCGAAGTGGAGGACGGCCACCCGGTCGGAGACGCCCATGACGACCGACATGTCGTGCTCGATCAGGAGCACGGTCAGGCCGCGGGCGGCGGCGATGCGCCGGATGAGGGCCGTCGCCTCCCTCGTCTCGCCCGGCGTCATGCCCGCGGTCGGCTCGTCGAGCAGGAGCAGCGTGGGCTCGGTCGCCAGGGCCAGGCAGATCTCGAGGTAGCGCTGCTCGCCGTGGGCGAGGTTCTCCGCCAGCTCGTCGCGGCGGGCGGCCAGGCCGAAGGCGGCGAGCAGGTCGAGCACCCGCGCCTCGACGTCCGGCAGCCGCCAGAGGGACGCGAGGCGGCCGGACTCGGCGGCGCGCGACTGCGCGGCCACGCGCACGTTCTCGAACACCGAGATCTCCGGGAAGATGTTCGTGATCTGGAACGTCTTCGCGATCCCCAGGCGGTTGATCGCCTCGGGCGGCAGCCCGGCGATGTCCCGGCCCATGAAGCGGACCCGCCCGGCGGACGGGACGTGCAGGCCCGAGAGCACGTTGAAGAGCGTGGACTTGCCCGCGCCGTTGGGCCCGATGACCGAGAACACCTCGCCCCGGCGCACGGCGAGGCTCACGCCGCTGAGCGCCGCGAGGGCGCCGAAGCTCTTGGAGACCGCCTCGACCTCGAGGACTACGCCGTCGCGCGCCACTGGCCGAAGCCGAGCATCCGGCGGAAGCCGAGGAGCCCCCGCGGCATGAAGAGCACGATGAAGACGAGCACCAGCCCGATCACCATGAAGTACCAGTCCACGTACGAGGAGACCTGCTCCTGCAGGAGGACGAAGAAGGCGCCGCCGATGATCGGCCCGCCGAGGGTGCCGAGGCCGCCGATCATGACCATGATGATGAACTCGCCCGAGACCGTCCACAGCATGAGATCGGGCGTGGCGAAGGCCGAGCGGCCCGGATAGAGGGCGCCGCCGACGCCGGTCAGCAGCGCCGAGATCATGCAGACCGCCATCTTGTAGCGCTGCACGTTGTAGCCGAGGAAGCGCGCCCGGTCCTCGTTCTCGCGGATCGCGACCAGGACCTTGCCGAAGTGCGACGTCACGAGCACGCGGCAGAGGGCGTACGCCAGCGCCAGGTAGACGATCACCGCGTAGTAGTTGGCGAGCGGCGTGTCGATCGCGACGCCGGGGACGAGCTGCGCCGGCGGCACGCCCTGGATGCCGTCCGAGCCCCCGAACGTCTGCGTGTAGCGGAAGAAGGTGTAGACGACCTCCGCGAAGACGAGCGTGAGCAGCGCGAAGTAGATGCCGCGGCGCGCGGTCGCGAAGTAGCTCACGAGCAGGGCGTAGAGGCCGACGACCAGGACGGCGAAGCCGAGACAGGCCCACAGCGAGACCACGCCGCGCTCGAGGAGGATGGCGGTCGAGTAGGCGCCGAGGCCGAAGAACGCCGCGTGGCCGAAGGAGACGAGGCCCGTGTACCCGATCAGGAGATCGAGGCTCATCGCGATCGCGCCGAAGAGGAGCGCGTCGAAGGCGAGCAGCAGGTAGAACTTCGACATGAAGGGCAGGGCCGGCAGCGCCACGAGGGCCGCCAGCACGAGCGCGCCGCGCCAGGAGGACACTCTACTCAAGGACGCCCTCCCGTCCGAAGAAGCCGCGCGGGCGCACCACGAGGACCACGATCATGATGCCGAAGATCGCGATCGCCACCCGCTGCGGGTTCATCCACAAGGAGAACAGGCTCTGCGTCAGCCCGATCACGACGGCGGCGACCACCGAGCCGCCCATCGAGCCCATGCCGCCCAGGATCACGACGATGAACGCGAGCAGGATCATCTCGACGCCCATCTGCGGGTACACCGTGAACACGGGCGCCAGCAGCAGCCCGGCGAGCGCGGCGAGCGCGGCCGAGCCGGCGAAGGTGAGCGTGAAGACCCGCCGGACGTCCACGCCGAGCCCGTCGAGCATCTCGGCGTCCTGCACCGCGGCGCGCACGACGATGCCGGCGCGCGTCTGGGTGAAGAAGAGCCAGATCGCCAGCAGCAGGACGGAGGAGGCGCCGAGCAGAAACAGGCGGTAGTTCGGATACGTCATGCCGAGCAGCGGGGTCGAGCCCGTGATCGGGGGCAGGATGCGGCGCATGTCGCCGCCCCAGATCTGCCGGACGGCCTCGCGGAACACGAGCGCGAGGCCGAAGGTGAGGATCAGGCCGTAGAGCGGCTCGCGCCGGTAGAGCGGCCGGAGCGTGGCGACCTCGGTCACCGCCCCCACGACGCCGACCAGGAGCGGCGCCACGACCAGGGCCACCCAGAAGGACTGGGTGACCCCGATCACGGCGATCCCGGCGTAGGCGCCGAGCATGTAGAGCTCCCCGTGGGCGAAGTTCATCACCCCGAGGAGCCCGAAGATGACGGTCAGGCCCAGGGCCAGCAGCCCCAGCGCGGCCCCGAAGACGAGGCCGTGCAGGAGCTGCGGCAGCAGGATCGCGACGAGATAGTCCACCGGGCCGCTAGTTCTTCTTCTTGATCTCCCAGGTGAAGCCCTTCAGCGGATCCTGGCCCACCATGGCCTCGCCGATCGCGTCCTTGCCGTCGATCCCGCGCGATCGGGAGGTTCTTGCCCTTCTCGACGCGGTAGAGGTGCATGTCCATCACGACCTGGTGGTCCTCCTTGCGGATGCACTGCCGGCCGATGTGCGTCTTGTCGATGCACAGGCCCTCGTGCGCCGCCGAGACCTTGTCCGGGTCGAAGCTCCCGGCCTTCTCGACCGCCGCCTTCCAGAAGTACACCGCGTCGTAGGCGCCGGCCGCGATGTTGGCGTCCACGCCGAACTTCTTCTTGAACTTCTGGTTGAACGCCTGCATGTTCGGGTCCGGGTTGTAGGCCGAGAAGTGGTTGAGCTGGACGAAGCCCTCCATCGGCTCGGCGATCGCCGGCAGGTCTTGCTGCAGCAGGAAGCAGTCGATCCCCGCGAGCTTGTACTTCTTCGTCATGCCGAAGGAGTGGAGCTGGGTCATCAGCCGGAGCGAGTCGGTCCCGGCGAACGCGAGGAACAGCACGTCGGGGCTCGACTGGTTGATCGCGCCGAACCACGGGCTGAAGTCCTTCGTGTCGAGCGGCGCGCCGGCGACCCCGACGACCTCGCCGCCGAGCTTCTCGAGCGCGGTCTTGAACTGCCGGCCGTCCGACTGCCCCATGGCGTAGTCGGTGTAGAAGATGTAGACCTTCTTGCCCATCTTGTCGAGGATGTACTTGGCCAGGCCGGTGGCCTGCTGCCGCGAGTCGGGCTGGTTCGAGAAGTAGTACTTGTGGAACTTCGTGGTCCGCATGAACTCGGCGCACGAGACGGAGTTCCAGTGGATCGTCTTGTGCTTCTTGGTCACGTCCATGATGGCCATCGTCGAGCCGCTCGAGACGGCGCCGATCAGCAGCTTGACGCCGTCCTGCAGGATCAGCTTCTCGGCCTTGCGGATCGCCGGCGCGGGCTTGGTGTCGTCGTCCTCCGCGATCACCTCGATCCTGTGGCCGAGGACGCCGCCCTTGCCGTTGATCTCCTCGACGGCGAGCTGGATGCCCATCGACTGGTACTTGCCGTAGCCCTCGAAGACGCCGACCTTCGAGCCCAGGTCGCCGATCTTCACGACCTTCTGCTGGGATGCGGCGGGCTGCGCCAGGGCGACGGCGAGCGCGACCGCCAGGAGCGGAGCGAGCCAGGTGAGGCGCTTCATGGGTTCCTCCTTGCCGGGGTTGAGGCCTCGATGAGGGCGGTGAGTATCTGCGTGATCCGCTCGAGCGACCCGCACAGCCGGTCCGGGTCCGGCGCCGTGCGGGCGCGGTCGGCCGCGCGCCGGGGCCCGGCGCACGGGTTGACGGCGGCCGGTGCCGCCGAGGTCTTGGCGTAGGTCTCCGCCTCGTCGAACGCCAGGCGCATCGCGACCGAGCTCTTGCTGTCGCGCATCGAGACGGCGAAGTCGATCAGGTTGTAGTAGCGCCAGATCGCCTCGAGGAACTTCGGGCCGGTCGCCGCCCGGGCCACGGGCGTGATCCCGGGCGCGCCGAGCTGGCGCACCGCCTCGCGGGCGAGGTCCCGGGCGAGGGCGGCGAAGAAGACCACGAGGTGGCCCTCGGCCTCGCGGGCGTCCCCGGCCCGGAACGCGGCGAGGGTCCGGGCCTCGAGGCCCGGCGGG
Source organism: Candidatus Rokubacteria bacterium RIFCSPLOWO2_02_FULL_73_56 (assembly GCA_001788495.1). Lineage (GTDB taxonomy): Bacteria > Methylomirabilota > Methylomirabilia > Rokubacteriales > CSP1-6 > GWA2-73-35. The sequence goes on along the minus strand of MGCF01000173.1, from coordinate 13,379 downwards.
AGCGTCGCCGCCTGCGCCCCCATCTCCCGGCGCAGCGCGCCCCGCTCGAAGAGGCGGCGCGCGACGTCGAGCTTCGGGGCCTGGAGGGCGAACTTGATCTCCTTGAAGTTGGCGCTGACCGCGTTGTCCTTCGGGACGTAGGTGCCGACGTGGTGCGCGGCACCGGGCGCGGCCCAGAGGAGGGCGAGGAGCGCCGGGACGGCCGCGCGCGCGGCACTCACCGCCGGGCCAGCCGTACGGCCACGAGGCCGGCGAGCCACCACAGGGCGAGGATCGTCGCGCCGCCGAACGGGATCCACACGACCCACTCCGCGATCGTCTTGCCCTCCTCGATCCCCCGGTAGGGGATCAGCGCGCTCCACAACAGGTAGCCGAGAGGATACCCCGCGCCGCCCGCCGTGAGAAGGGCGATCAGCAGGCGCCCGGCGCCCCGCCCGGCGAGGGTCGTGGCCACGGACGTCGTGGCCAGGATCACCAGTCCCATCCCCTCGGCGTGGAGGTGGAAGAGCCGGAGCCCGGCGTCGAACTTCACGAGCGCCTCGTCGAGGATCCGCTCGTCCACGTCGCGGACGCCGACGAGGCCGTGGACGGCCGGCCGCGCCAGCATCGCGTCGCGCGCCCAGCGGGCCAGCTCGGGCTTGAAGCGGACCATGGAGGCGCCGCCGATCTCGGCGCAGGCGATCAGCAGCACGGCGACGAGCAGCACCCCCCGCGGCGGCAGGCGCCAGGCGCCGTCGGCCGTCACGCGCGCCACCGCCCGGCGGCCAGCGCGGTGGCCAGGCCGAGCAGGCCCACGATGGCCAGGCTGCCGAGCGCCGTCAGGACCCAGCGCTCGGCGAGCTCCACGCCCGCGTCGCGGCCGAGCTCGAGCACCGCGGCGCTGTAGACGAGGTAGCCCAGCGGGAACAGGCCGCCGACGCCGAGCGGCAGGTACAGCGCGCCGCGCGTCCGGCGCCCGCCGACCGCGCTGGCGACGAGCGTGCTCGCGAAGAAGACGATCAAGCCCAGTCCCTCGGCGTGCGTGTGGAAGAAGGACAGCCCGGCCTCGGTGAGGAAGATCGTCCGCGCGCGGATCTCGTCGTCGTACTCCGCCGAGCCGGCCAGGCCGTGGGCCGCGGGGTTGGCGTCCACCCGCGCGCCCGCCCAGCGCTGGAGCGGGGCGCGGAGCTGCGACATCGCCGCGCCCGCGGTCTCGCCGAGCGCGAGCAGGAGCACGGCGACGAAGACGACGGCGAGCGGCGGACGCTTCACGGCTCCTGGCCTCCCGGGCACGAAAGTGGCAGGACAGTACCACCGTCGCCCCGGTCTTGTCACGGCGCACCGGGCCGGACGCCTCGCCTGTCCCGGCCGCCCCGCCCGGTTTCGTCTTGTAGGTTTCCCGCGTACATATTGGTAGTCTAGGTGGGCAAGGAGGCGCCGAATGCGTGGGCTGGGATCCCTGCTGATCGCCGTCGTGCTCGTGACGACCGGCTGCGCCGCCGCGACGAAGCCGGTGAGCCCGCCGAGCGTGGACATCTCCGGCAAGTGGCGCGGCACCTGGAGCGGTTACGGCATCATGGGCGGGTCTCGCAAGGACCAGGTGACGGCCGAGCTGCTCCAGCAGGGCTCGCGGGGCACGGGGCGCATCGTGATGCACGGCACGCTGGCCGCGGAGTCGGTCCCGGAGGCGGTGCGGGTCGCCGGGGCCATCGGCTCGCGCGTGGAGTTCGAGGTGTCGGGCAACGAGGTCGTGATGCGCGAGGAGCTCGACGGGCGTCTGCTCACCCTGGATTTGCGGGTCGAGGGCGACCACATGGTCGGCAGCGTGCGTGACGCCGAGCCGGCCGTGACCGTCGACCTGTGGCGCGCGCCGGCGCCCGCGCCGGCCCCGCCGCCCACCGCGAGCGCGCCGCCGCCGGCCCCCGCACCGGCGCCCGCCGCGCCGGAGTCAGCGAAGGCGCCGGCGCCCGTCGCCCCGCCGCCGGCGCCGCCGGCGCCGCCAGCCGCGCCGGCCCGGCCCGCGCCCAGGGACTTCGCGGAGATCCCCGAGGTGAAGCCGATCTACTTCGACTTCGACAAGTACGACATCCGGGCAGCCGACGCGGAGGTCCTCACGGCGAACGCCGAGTGGCTCAAGGCGCACCCGGAGGCGCTCGTGCTGATCCAGGGCCACTGCGACGAGCGCGGCACCGACGAGTACAATCTCGCCCTCGGCGAGCGTCGCGCGCGGTCGGCGCGCAACTTCCTGATCTCGTACGGCGTCGCGGCCGACCGCATCACGATCCTGAGCTTCGGGGAGGAGCGCCCGGTCTGCACCGAGAAGACCGAGGCGTGCTGGGCGAAGAACCGCCGCGACGTCTTCCTCATCAAGCCGCGCTGAGGCCGCCAGCGCGGCCGTCGCCGTGTCGGAGGATCGAGGAGCGCCCCGGCTTCGCCGGGGCGGTCCGAGCGTGTGGGGGGAGTGGGGGGCCATGTCGGGGCCCCCCACGTGAATGATCCTGGGGGGGGCCATGTCGGGGCCCCCCACGTTAGAAGGCCGGCGCGGCGAGCCCCCGGGAGCCGAAGTCGTCCGCGTAGCGGAACGCGACGGGATTGTAGACGGGCGACGCGGGATCCATGTCCACGTCCACGACGACCGGGCCCGGGTGGCGGAGCGCCTCCGAGACGACGGCGTGGACCTCGCTCCGCTTGGCGAGCCGCATGCCGCGGGCGCCCATGGACTCGGCCATCGCCACGAAGTCGGGGTTCCAGGGCTCCCCGGTGCGCTCGAGCGTGTAGTCGCAGAACACGTGCTTGCCGTAGAACCTGTCCATCCGGCGCTCGAACACCATCGAGCGGTTGTTCATCACCATCCAGACCACCGGCAGGCCCTGCTCGACCGCCGTGGCGACCGCGGTGCCCGTCATCATGAACGAGCCGTCGCCGGTGAAGGCCAGCGCCGGGTGGCCCGGGTTCGCGAGCCGCGCGCCGATCAGCGCGGGCACGCTCCAGCCCATCCGGATGAAGTGGCCGTTGTTCGTCTGGATGTGGCGTGAGGCGGCCCGGAAGAAGCTCGGGCCGTAGCAGAGGATCTGGCCCGTGTCGAAGAGCACGGAGGTCTCGGGGTCGACGTCCCGCACCGCGCGCGCGGCCTCGTCGAGGAGCGGCGCGTAGTCGAGCGGCGGCCCCGCCTTCTCGCGCAGGGGCGCCACCTTCGCCTCCCAGGCGCGCCGCCACCCCGCGATGCGCTCGAGCCACGCGGCGTGGTCCTCGCCGCGGCAGCCCCGCGCGCGGAGCGCCGGCCCGAGCGCCAGGAGGGCCTGGCGCGCGTCGGCCAGCATGCCGACCTCGACGGGGTAGACGCGGGCGATCTCGGCGGGGTCGATATCGACCTGGATCAGGCGCGTCGTCTTCGGGATGTCGTAGATGGTCCAGCCGGCCGTCGTCATGTCCGTGAAGCGGTTGCCGAGCGACAGGAGGACGTCGCACTCGCGGGCGGCCGCCACGCTGTGCTCGTCGCCGAAGCGCCCGGCGACGCCGACGTAGCAGGGATGGTCCTCGGGGAACGCGCCCTTGCCGGCGAACGTCGTGCAGACGGGCAGGCCGAACTCCTCGGCGAGCGCGCGGAGCTCGGCCCACGCGCGGGCGCTCGCGATCCCGGTGCTGACGACGACGAGCGGGCGGCGCGCGCCCGCGAGGAGCGCCGCCGCCTCCGCGACGGCCTCGGGCGCGGGCGCCGGCGGGTGGACGTGGGTCCAGGCGCGCGGCTCGGGGATCGCGCGGATCTCCGTCGGCGTCGCCTGGATGTCGAACGGCACCTGGACGAGGACGGGTCCGGGCCGCCCCGTGATCGCCTCCTTGTAGGCGCGCAGGAACATCTCGAGCGCGGTGTCGGGGCGGTTCACGAGCACCGCGCGCTTCGTCACGGGCCGGGCGAGCGCGACCCACTCCTCGGGCCCCGAGCGGTACGCCTCCTGGATGCCGCCGCGATCGAACCACTGGCTCGGCCCGGCGCCGACGAGCGCGACGAGCGCGACGGAGGAGTAGTAGGCCTCCGCGAGCGCCGGGATCAGGTTCGTCGCGCCGGGGCCGCCGCTCGCGACGACGACGGCGGGGGGCGGACGGCGCGTCGTCCGCCAGTAGCCGTCGGCCATGTGGACGGCGTGGTCCTCGCACCGCGCGCGCACCCCGCGGATCCGCGTGCCGGCGAGCGCGTCGAGCAGGGCCCAGTTGCCGTGGCCCACGACGCCGAAGAAGAACTCGGTCCCGGCGGCCTCGAGGAACTTCGCGATCGCGACCGAGGGCGTCAGCGCGGGCATGGCTCCACCTCCGTGCGTGGTCGTTCCGCGACCAGTCTCGGCCCCGGCGCGCGGCCCGGGCAATAGGCCCGACGGCTCATTTTCGCCGGCAGCCCACGCGGTCCCCGGGCGCCGCGCCGCCGCAGCAGTATCCGTGAAGCCGGCGAGGGCTTGACGACCTCGACGGATTCACCAATACTGTTGCGCCGTGAGCCTTGGACAGCGCCTGGCCGAGGCGCGGCGCGCCCTCGGTCTGAACCAGAAGCAGCTCGGCGAGAAGGCCGGGGTGTCGCCGAGCCTGGTCTCGCAGATCGAGCGCGGGCGCGTGTCCGCCTCGCTCAACACGCTGCGCAAGCTCGCGGGCGTGCTCGGCGTGCCGCTCGGCCACTTCTTCGACGAGCGGCAGGAGGAGCGCTTCCGCGTCGTCCGCGCCCGTGACCACGCGCGGCTCACCTTCGACGGCGCCGCCGAGCGCTGGACGATCCTGGCCTCGGGCCTCGTGCGCGGGAAGATCCGGGCGGTGGTGGCGAGCCTCGGGCCTCGACAGGCCTCGGGGGCCGGTGACAAGATCGTGGTCGAGCCGGGCGAGATGAAGCTCTGCTACGTCATCGAGGGGGCCATCGACGTCGTGTACGCCGGGCAGACGCACCACCTGCGGGCGGGCGACAGCGCCTACCTCGACGGCGGCGTGGACCACCGCTGGGCCAACCCGGCCGCGAAGCGCGCGAAGGTCCTCTGGGTCATCACGGAGCGACGTCTGTGACGACGCCGACCGGGACCGGCCAGAAGTGGATCGGGCGATCGGTCAAGCGGGTAGAGGACCGCCGGCTCCTCACGGGACGCGGCACCTACATCGACGATCACCCGCCGGTCGGCAACCTCTTCCACGCGGCGATCGTCCGCTCGCCGCACGCCCACGCGCGCATCCTGGGCTACGACCTGGGGGCCGCGCTCGCCCTGGACGGCGTCGCCGGCGTGATCACCGGCGCGGACGTCGCCCGGCACAGCAAGCCCTTCTCGGTCGGCGTCACCGCGCCCGTGCACTACTACTGCGCGGCGACGGACAAGGCGCGCTTCGTCGGCGAGCCGGTCGCCGTGGTCGTCGCGCGGAGCCGCTACCTCGCCGAGGACGCGGCCGAGCTGGTCCAGGTGCGGTACGAGCCGCTGCCCGTGGTCGTGGACCCCGAGCGCGCCCTCGAGCCCGACGCGCCCGTGCTCCACGAGGCGGTCGGCTCGAACCTCGCGAACAACCGGCGGCTCGTGTACGGCGACCCCGACCGCGCGTTCCGCGAGGCCGACGTGGTCCTGAAGGAGCGCTTCCGCTTCCCGAAGTACGGCTCGACGCCGATCGAGACGTACGGCGTGATCGCGCGCTGGGACACGCTCGAGGGCGTGTGCACGGTGTGGTCGAACTTCATGGGGCCGTTCATCATGCACCCGCTGACGGCGCGCGTGCTCGGCCTGCCCGAGAACAGGCTCCGCTTCATCGTGCCCCCGGACATCGGCGGCTCGTTCGGGATCAAGTCGCTGATCTACCCGTACATCGCGCTGCTCGCCCTCGCCTCGAAGCTCACGGGCGTCGCGGTCAAGTGGATCGAGGACCGCCGCGAGCACCTGCTCGCCTCCTCGACGGGCACCGACCGCGTCGCCTATCGCGAGCTCGCGGCGAAGAAGGACGGCACGATCCTCGGGATGCGCTTCAAGTGGTTCGATAATGTGGGGGGCTACATCCGGAGCCCCGAGCCCGGGTGCAGCTTCCGTCCCACGGGGAATTTCGTCGGTCCCTACCGGTTCCAGCATCTGGAGGTGGACGCCTCCACCGTCATGACCAACAAGAGCCTGACGGGGCCCAACCGCGGCTACGCCTGCGGCCACCTCTACTTCGAGACCGAGGGCATGCTCGACCGGCTCGCCGAGAAGCTCGGCCTCGACCCGGTGGAGGTCCGCCGGCGCAATCTGATCCCGACGGGCGCGTTCCCGTATCGCACGCCCACGGGCGGGCTCTACGACTCGGGCGACTACCCGGCGACGCTCGACCGCGCCGTCCAGCTCGCGAAGTACGCCGAGCTCCGGCGCGAGCAGGCGACGGCGCGGGCCGCCGGCCGCTACTTCGGCATCGGCATCGCGCTCGCGGTGGACCCGTCGGTGTCGAACATGGGCTACGTCGCGACCGCGCTCGACCCGCAGTTCCGCGCCAAGCCCGAGTACCTGCCGAAGTCGGGCGCGGTGGACTCGGCCACGGTCAAGGTGGACCCGCTCGGCCGCGTCATCGCGATCCTCGGCACGACGCCGCAGGGCCAGGGCCACCAGACGATCGTGGCGCAGATCGTGGCCGACGAGCTCGGGCTCGTCCCGGAGGACGTCACGGTCGTCGACGAGATGGACACGTTCACGCGCGTGTGGTCCATCTCCTCGGGCACGTACTCGAGCCGCTTCGGCTCCGTCGGCACGAGCGCCGTCGCGCTGGCCGCGCGCAAGCTCAAGGCGAAGCTCGTTGCGTACGCCGCGCACCTGATGGACCGGCCGCCGGAGTCGCTCGAGTTCCGCGACGGGAGCGTGCGACCCCGGCAGGGCAAGGGGCCGTCGTACTCGGTCAAGGACCTCGCGGGCCGCGCCCACTGGAACACCGAGTCGCTCCCGGAGGGGATGGAGCCCGGGCTCCAGGCCACGGCGGTCTTCGGCTTCACGGTCGCCAGGTCGGTCGACGCGGAGGACCGCGTGAACTCGTCGAACACGTACGGGTTCATCGCCGAGATCATGGCGGTCGAGGTGGACCCGGAAACCGCCGCGATCAAGATCCTCCGCTACGTCACGGTCCACGACGCGGGGACGATCATCAACCCGATGATCGCCGAGGGGCAGATCTACGGCGGCGCGCTCCACGGCCTCGGCGGCGCGCTGTACGAGGAGCTCGCGTACGACGAGGACGGGCAGTGCCTCACCGCGACGTTCATGGACTACCTGGTGCCCACGGCGTGCGAGGCGCCGACGATCGAGATCGCGCACGTCGTGTCGCCGTCGCCGCTGACGCCGCTCGGCTCCAAGGGGCTCGGCGAGTCCTCCTCGATGACCGTCCCGGCGGTCGTCGCCAACGCGGTGAGCGACGCGCTGGGCCCGCTCGGGATCCGGATCAACGAGCTGCCGATGACGCCGTCGAAGCTCCACGCGATGATCCAGAAGGCACGGAAGACATGAAGCCACCGAAATTCGACTACCACGCCCCGACGAGCGTGGACGAGGCGCTCGCCCTGCTGGCTCGCTACGGCGGCGACGCCAAGGTGCTCGCCGGCGGCCAGAGCCTCATGCCGCTGCTCAACTTCCGGCTGAGCCGGCCGGCCGCGCTCGTGGACCTGAACCGCATCCCGTCGCTCGCCTACATCCGGGAGGAGCAGGGACGGGTGAGCTTCGGCGCGATGACGCGCCAGCGGGCCGTCGAGTTCTCGCCGGTCGTGAAGGCGCGCGTGCCGCTCCTCGCCGAGGCCACGCGCTGGGTCGCCCACCTGCCGATCCGCACGCGCGGCACGATCGGCGGCTCGATCGCCCACGCCGACCCCTCCGCCGAATACCCGGCGGTGCTGACCGCGCTCGAGGGCGAGGTCGTCGCGCGCGGCCCGAAGGGCGAGCGCGTGATCGAGGCCAAGGACCTCTTCCAGACGTACCTCACGACGAGCCTCGAGCCCGAGGAGATCCTGGTCGAGGTGCGCCTGCCCGTGACGCCGGCCGGCGCGGGGTACGCGCTCGAGGAGTTCGCGCGGCGGCACGGGGACTTCGCGATCGTCGCCATCGCGTGCGTGGTCGTCCGCGACGGCCAGCGCTGCACACGCGCCCGGCTCGCCACGGCGGGCACGGGGCCCGTGCCCGTCCGCCTGCGCGCCGCCGAGGAGATCCTGGAGCGCGACGGCCTCGGCGAGGCGGCGCTGGAGGCCGCGGCGCGCCGCGCGTCCGAGCTGGTGAGCCCCGACGCGGACATCCACGCCTCGGCCGACTACCGCCGCCACCTCACCGGTGTCCTCACCAGGCGCGCCCTCACGCGGGCGCTCGGAGTCGCCCGTGGCTGACCTCGTCACCGTCCGCCTCAAGGTCAACGGCGTCGAGCGCGAGGGACGCTGCGAGCCGCGCAAGCTGCTGGTGGATTTCCTCCGCGAGGACCTCGGCCTCACGGGCACGCACGTCGGCTGCGAGCACGGGATCTGCGGCGCGTGCACGATCCTCCTCGACGGCCAGGCGGCGCGCTCCTGCATCATGCTCGCCGTGCAGGCCGACGGCGCGGAGCTCATGACGGTCGAGGGGCTCGCGCAGGACGGCAAGCTCCACCCGCTCCAGGAGGCCTTCCGCGAGCACCACGGCCTGCAGTGCGGATTCTGCACGCCGGGGATGCTCATGACGTCGCTCGACCTGCTCCGCACGAATCCGACGCCGACCGACGAGGAGATCCGCGAGGGCATCTCCGCCGTGCTCTGCCGCTGCACCGGCTACCAGGGCATCGTCAACGCCGTGCGGGCCGCGGCCCGGACGCCCGGCGGCTCCCGCTAGCGAGACCGGGTGCCGTCTGCGAGATCATGATAGCCAGGGCCCCGGGGCGGGCGGGCAGGTGCGGGAGGGGTCGAAGGGACCCGTTCCCGCCGCGTGGGTCGCGGACCTCGCGCGCCCGGATGGAGCCCCGCCGCAACGGGGTAGCGGACGCCTGCCGCGTGGTCCCGCGCCCCCTCCCGCACCTGCCCGCCCGCCCCGGGGCGATGGCCAGGCAGGTCCTGCGGCGCGAGCTCCGCGCACGGGGGGAGGCGGCGCGATGAGCGTGCGGCTCCACGTGCTCTCCGGCGGGCGCCTGCGCTCCGACAAGGGGCTCTTCACCCCGGGCCGTGACGAGGGCGTGCGGGAGGCGGCGCCCGTCGCCTGCTTCCTGATCCGCCACCCGCAGGCGCTCGCGCTCTTCGACACGGGCTGCCATCCCGACGTGGCGACCGAGCCGTTCAAGCGCTGGGGCGGGCTCGCGAAGGCCTTCCAGCCGGAGTTCACGCCCGAGGAGACGGTCGTGCCCGAGCTCGGCCGGGTCGGGCTCTCCCCCGACGACGTGGACCTCGTCCTGTGCTCGCACCTGCACATGGACCACTGCGGCGCCAACGCCTTCTTCCCGCGGGCGACCTGCGTCGTGCACGCGCGCGAGCTCGCCACGGCGCGCGACCCGAAGAGCGAGGGGCGGGGCTACTTCCGCGCCGACTGGGACCACGCGCTGCCGTGGCGCGAGGTGGAGGGCGAGCAGGACCTCTTCGGCGACGGCCGCGTCGTGCTCGTCCCCGCGCCGGGGCACACGCCCGGGACGCTGATGGCCGCCGTCGCGCTCGACCGGACCGGGACGGTGCTCCTCGCCTCCGACGCCGTGATCGTGCGCGAGAACCTCGACGAGGAGCTGGTGCCGCGCAACACCTGGGATGCCGAGGTCTGGCGCCGCTCGGTCGCCGAGGTCCGCCGCTGGCAGGCGCGCGGCGCGCTGGTGGTGTTCGGCCACGACGCGCGCCAGTGGGCCGGGCTCCGGAAGGGGCCCGACGCGTATGACTGAGCGCCGGCCCGGCGGGCGCGCACGGTGAGCGCGCCCGCCGCGCCGAGGCTGGTCGGCGCGCGCGTGCCGCGCCTCGAGGACCCGCGCCTGCTGACGGGGCAGGGGAGTTACGTGGACGACCACCGGCCCGCGCGGATGCTCTACGCGGCGTTCCTGAGGACGCCGCACGCCCACGCGCGCATCGTGCGCGTCGACGTCGAGGCGGCGCGCGCGCTGCCGGGCGTGGCGGCCGTGCTGACCGGCGCGGACCTCGCGCGCGACTGCCAGCCCGTGCGCGCCGGCTCGCGGATGCCCGCCTACAAGGTCACCTCGTTCCCGGCGCTCGCGCTGGGCACGGTGCGCTTCACGGGCGAGGCCGTCGCGATGGTCGCGGCCGAGAGCCGCTACGTGGCCGAGGACGCGCTCGAGCGCATCGTCGTCGAGTACGAGCCGCTCCCCGCGGTGGGCGACATGGAGGCGGCGCTCGCGCCCGGCGCCCCCGTGCTCCACGCGGAGGCGGGCGACAACCTCCTGCTCGCGCGCGAGTTCGCGCGCGGCGACGTGGACCGGGCGCTCGCCGGCGCCCACCTGGTCGTGCGTGACCGCTTCCGCTTCCACCGCCACACGGCGGTCTGCATGGAGAACCGCGGCGCGCTCGCCGAGTACGCGAGCGGGACGGGGAGCCTGACGCTGCGCTCCTCGGCGCAGTGCCCGGGGCTCGTCCGCGACGTGCTCGCCGACCTCCTCGACCTGCCCGAGCACCTGATCCGCGTCGTCGCCGCTGACGTGGGCGGCGGCTTCGGCGCGAAGGCCTCGCTCTACCCCGAGGAGATCGCGGTCTGCGTGATGGCGCGCCGGCTCGGGCGCCCGGTGAAGTGGATCGGCGACCGGCGCGAGGACCTGCTCGCGACCTCGCACGCCTGGGACGAGATCGTCGAGGCCGAGCTGGGCGTGGCCGCCGACGGCACGATCGTGGGCCTGCGCGCGGAGGTGCTGGCCGACGTCGGCGCCTACTCGATCTACCCGTGGACGGCCGCGATCGAGCCCGTACAGACGATCTCGTTCCTGCCGGGACCCTACCGCGTCGAGCACTACCGCGGCCGGACGCGCGGGGTCACGACGTGCAAGGCGCCGATGGGGCCCTACCGCGGCGTCGGGCGCCCGCCGGCCGTGTTCGTGATGGAAGGGCTCCTGGACCGCGCCGCGCGCCGGCTCGGGCTCGACCCGACCGAGATCCGCCTGCGGAACTTCATCCGCCCGGAGGACTTCCCGTACAAGTCGCCGTCCGGCATCGTCTGGGACAAGTCCTCGTTCACCGAGACCATGCTCCGCTCGCGCGAGGCGCTCGGCTGGGCCGCCGCGCGCGCCGAGGCCGCGCGGGCGCGCGCGCGCGGGCGCTGGGTCGGCGTGGGCGTGGCCGCGTACGTGGAGCTGACGGGGATCGGCTCCGCGATCGCGGTCTCGCCGGGGATGCCCGTGGCAACGGGCACCGAGGCCGCGACGATCCGCATGGACCCGTCGGGCACGGTGACGGCGGTCTTCGGCATCGCCTCGCACGGCCAGGGGCTCGAGACGACGCTCGCGCAGGTCGTCGCCGACGAGCTCTCCGTGCCGCTCGAGACCGTCCGCGTGGTCCACGGCGACACCGCGCTCTCGCCCTACGGCACCGGCACCTACGCGAGCCGCAGTACGGTGCTCGCGGGCGGCGCCGGCATCCTCGCGAGCCGCGACGTGCGCGACAAAATCCTGAAGGTCGCGGCGCACCTGCTCGAGGCCGACCCGGCCGACCTCGTCGTGCAGGACGGCCGCGTGGCGGTGCGCGGCGCGAGCGACCGGTACGTCAGCGTGCGCGACGTCGCCAGGACGGCCTACGGCGGCGTGCGGCGCCTGCCGCGGGGCCTGGAGCCCGGGCTCGAGGCCACGCGCTTCTACGACCCGTACTACGGCACCGCGTCCACCGCGACCCACATGGCCGTGGTCGAGGTGGACCGCGAGACGTTCGGCGTGCGGATCCTCCGCTACCTGGTGACGGAGGACTGCGGCCGGATCATCAACCCGCTCGTCGTGGACGGCCAGGTGCACGGGGGCGTCGCCCAGGGCGTGGGCGCGGCCCTCCTCGAGGAGCTGGTCTACGACGGCGCGGGCCAGCTCCTCACCGGCACGCTGATGGACTACCTGGTGCCGACCGCGAGCGAGGTGCCCGCGATGGAGGTGCACCACGTCGAGACGCCGTCGCCGACGGCGCTCGGCGGCTTCCGCGGCATGGGCGAGGGCGGGACGATCGGCGCGCCGGCGGTGCTCGCCAACGCCGTCGCCGACGCGCTGTCCGATCTGGGCATCGAGATCAACGAGCTGCCCGTCACGCCCGAGCGGCTCTTCCGGCTCGCGCGGCGCGCCGGGCGGGCGTGAGGGGGGGCATGGACCTCGGGCTCGGCGGCAGGGTGGCGCTGGTGACGGGGGCGGGCCGGGACATCGGCCGCCAGATCGCGCTCGTGCTCGGGCGCGAGGGGGCGGCGGTCGCCGTCAACTACGCGAAGTCGCAGGACGCGGCCGAGGCGACCGCGGCGGAGATCCGGCAAGGCGGCGGCCGGGCGCTCGCCGTCCCCGCCGACGTGACCGACTACGCGGCCGTCCGGCGCATGGCCGAGCGCGTCGGGGGCGAGCTCGGCCCGATCGACGTGCTCGTCAACAACGCGGGCATGGTCCGCCGCAAGTTCTTCCTCGAGACCAGGCCGGAGGAATGGCCCGCGCAGATCGACGTCGGCCTCTACGGCGTGCTGAACTGCTGCCACGCGATCGCGCCGGGCATGGTCGAGCGCCAGCGCGGCCGCATCGTCAACATCGCGGGCGACTCGGCGCGCGTCGGCCAGGCGCAGCTCAGCATCACGGCGTCGGCGCGCGGGGGCGTGCTCTCCCTCACGCGCACGCTCGCGCGCGAGCTCGGGCGCGCCAGCATCACGGTCAACGCGGTCACGTTCGGCTGGGTCGAGACGGGCCACGCCGACCCGGGCTTCTGGGACGCCAACCGCGAGCGGATCTTGCAGGCCTACCCGATCAAGCGGCTGGGACGGCCCGACGACATCGCGCCGCTGGTGGCCTTCCTCGCCTCCGACCTGGCCTCCTGGATCACCGGCCAGACCGTCAGCGTGAGCGGCGGCTACACGACGATCTGAGGGCCGACGCGACCCGATGGCCGACCTCCGCATCGACAACGCCGACTGGCTCCTCACCCTGGACCGCGACCGGCGGATCCTCCGCGACGGCGCCGTGGCCGTCGCCGACGGCCGGGTCATCGCCGTGGGGAAGACCGACGACGTGGCGCCCGCGCACCCGGCGCCGCGCGTGATCTCGGCGCGCGGCCGGGTGGTGACGCCCGGGCTCGTGGACAGCCACATCCACACGACGTTCCAGATGAGCCGCGGGCTGGCCGACGAGGTCGGGAGCAAGCGCTTCCTCTTCGAGCGCATGTACCCCTACGAGGCCGCGCTCGACGAGGCCGACGCGCTCGCCTCGATCCGGCTCTGCGTGCTCGAGCTGCTGAAGAACGGCGTGACGACCTTCATCGACGCGGGCAACTACCAGCCGCA
>MGCF01000172.1:15805-16168 GCA_001788495.1 Candidatus Rokubacteria bacterium RIFCSPLOWO2_02_FULL_73_56 | reverse complement strand
TCGATCTCGGCTTCCTTCTTGCCGAGCGTCTCGCGCACCCAGTCGCGCGTCGCGCACCCGGACGCCAGGAGCAGCACCACAGGCACCGCGATCCACAGTCTCGCTGAGCGTCGCATCGTCGCCTCCTCCGCAGACGCGTGCCGTCCGCGTCGCCGGCTCGCCGATGCAACAGCCCCGCCAGCAAGCCCGGCGGCCGCAACACCCCGGAATCGCAGGCGTCCTGGGTTGCGGCGTCCGCGCGGGGGTGTTCGCCTTCGCGACACCCCGAGTCACGGGGCTGACGCGCTCCCTCGAGGTCGAACCGGGGGCCGCGGAGGAGCCCGGCTCCAGAATCCGTGAACGAATCGCGTGATCGAGGAGCGC
>MGCF01000172.1:15710-15780 GCA_001788495.1 Candidatus Rokubacteria bacterium RIFCSPLOWO2_02_FULL_73_56 | reverse complement strand
CGTCGGGGGGATTGGGGGGCCCTTCGAGGCCCCCATGAAGTCAGAGCGTGTGAACCAATCGCGTTGTCGA
>MGCF01000172.1:13231-15633 GCA_001788495.1 Candidatus Rokubacteria bacterium RIFCSPLOWO2_02_FULL_73_56 | reverse complement strand
CTCCCCCCGACGTCGGTCAGTTCAGGCGGGCGCGGAGCGAGTGCAGGGCCCGGCGCGCGCCCTCGTCCTGCGGCGCCTCGCGCACCGCGCCCTCGAACTCGGAGAGCGCCTCCCACCAGCGGCTCCGCCGCAGGTGGATCCGGCCGAGGTTCAGGTACGGGAAGTGGCGCGGCTCGTAGCGGGGCGCCCGCTTGGCGCGCTCGAGCCACGGGATCGCCTCGTCGAGCTTGTCCTGCTCCATGAGGTAGCAGCCGATGTCGTTGTACGGGTTGCCGAAGTCCGGATCCACCTCGATGGCGCGCAGGCACTCCCGGGTGGCCTCGTCGAGCCGGCCCTGGAAGGACAGGGTCCAGCCGAGGAAGGTGTGCGCCTCGGCGGTCGGGTGCGCCTCGATCGAGCGGCGGTAGAGCGCGATGGCGTGCTCGAGGTCGCCCTGCATCTGGTGGCGGTACGCCTCCCGCCAGAGCTCGGTCGCGCGCGCGAGCCGGTCGTCACTCATCGGCTCAGACGGGCCAGGCCTCCCGCCGGTGGCCCATCTCCCAGAACATCCACTCGTAGCGGCTCGTCGTGACGAAGTGGCGCCGCATCGCCTCGCGCTCCGCGGGCGTGCGCGCCGCGGCGACGCGGTCGGTCGCGTCGAGGACGCCGCGCACGATGTCGCCGAACTCCGCCGAGGCGTACGTGGCGATCCAGCGGGCGTAGAGCGGGTCGGGCGAGCCCGCGCGCTCGAGCGCGCGGCCGACCTCCCAGTAGATCCAGTAGCAGGGCAGCAGCGCGGCGATCGCCTCGTGGTAGGGGGCGCCGTAGGCGACGGCCAGCAGGTAGCTCGTGTAGGCGGTGTTCGTCGGCGCCGGCGGCGTCGCCGCGACGTCGGCGGGGGCGAGGCCGAACTCGCGGAAGAACCCCTCGTGGAGCGCGCGCTCGACCCGGAGCGCGCTGGCCGCGTGCTCGTTGAACATGATGATCCAGTCGTCCTCGGGCGCGCGCGCCGCGGTGAGCGAGAGCGCGCGGGCGAACTCGCGCAGGTAGAGCGCGTCCTGGACGGCGTAGAAACGGAAGCTCTCGTGCGGGAGCGAGCCGTCGGTGAGGCCGGAGAGGAAGGGGTGGCGGAGGATCGCCCCGTAGATCGGCGCGATCGCCGTCCAGAGGTCTTCCGTGAACGCCACGGCGCCTACCGCCCCCGGAACACCGGCTCGCGCTTCTCGACGAACGCGCGCGCCGCCTCGCGGTGGTCCTCCGTCATCCCGCAGCGCGTGTGGTGCCAGGCCTCGAGGTCGAGCGAGTCCTTGAGCGTCCCGCTCTCGGCCGCGTTGAAGTTGCGCTTCATGTAGCGGTGGGCGACCCGCGGGCCGCGCGCGAGCGTCCGGGCGAGCGCCAGCGCCTCTTCCTCGAGCCGCGCATCCGGCACGACGCGGTTGACGAGGCCGAGGGCCAGCGCCTGGGCCGCGTCCACGATGTCCGCGGTGTAGTAGAGCTCGCGCGCCTTCGCCGAGCCGACGAGCTGGGTGAGGAACCAGCTCCCGCCGAAGTCGCCGGAGTAGCCGACGCGCGCAAACGCCGTGGCGAAGCGCGCCGTGTCGGCGGCCACGCGCAGGTCGCAGGCCAGCGCGAGCGAGAGCCCCGCCCCCGCCGCGGCGCCGCGCACCATCGCGAGCGTCGGCTTGGGCATCTCGTGCAACCAGCGCGACGTCTCCATGCGCGCGCGCAGCGCCTGGGCCTTGTCCTCGAGCGTGGTGCCGCCGAACTCGCGCCCCTCGGCCATCGCCTTCACGTCGCCGCCCGCGCAGAAGCCGCGCCCGGCGCCGGTGAGCACGACCGCGCCGACCTCCGGGTCCTCGGCGAGCCGCGGGAGCGCCTCGAGCAGCGCGTCGAGCATCGGCCCCGACATCGCGTTGAGCCGGTCCGGGCGGTTGAGGGTGAGGACGGCGACGCCGTCCGTGACGGATTCGAGCAGGTCCTGGGCCATGGCGAACCTCCGGCGGTCGGTGTGTCGGCGATGGTACCATCGCGCGGGAGAGACGCGATGCTCGAACGCGTGGACCGCGTCCAGCTCGTCGTGCGCGACCGGCGCGCCGCGGCCGAGACCTTCGCCGCGCTCCTCGGCGCCCGGCCCGTGCGCGAGCGCGACGCCACGTACCTCGGCGCCCGGCGCACCGTGCTGGCGCTCGGCGAGAGCGAGGTCGAGCTCTGCGAGCCCGCGGGACCCGGGCCCGCGCGCGAGCACCTGGAGCGCTGGGGCGAGGGCCTCCTCGCCGCCGGCTTCGCGGTCCACGATCCGACCGACCTCCACGCGCGCCTGGCCGAGGAGGGCGTCGGGTTCGACGAGGACGACGGGCAGACCTACCTCGACCCCTCCGCGACCGCCGGCATGCGCTGCGTCCTCACGGCGGCCCGCGCGCCGG
>MGCF01000172.1:12466-13201 GCA_001788495.1 Candidatus Rokubacteria bacterium RIFCSPLOWO2_02_FULL_73_56 | reverse complement strand
GCCGACCTCTACACGCGCCTGTTCGGCCTGGACCCCTCGCGCTTCTCACCGATCCGGAGCGAGCGGTTCGGCTACGTCGGCACCCTCACGCTCCTCGATCCCCCGCGGCGCCTCGACCGCATCGAGCTCTCGCAGGTGGTGGACCCGGCGAGCGCGATGGGGCGCTGGGTCGCCCGGCGGGGCGACTCGCTCTACATGTGCTACCTCGAGAGCGACGACGTCCCGGGGATCGCCGCGCGCCTCGGCGCGCGGGGCGCGCGCTTCACGCCGCGCGGCGCCGACCCGGCCGGCGAGCGCGACGGGCTCTGGATCCACCCGAGCGCGCTCCACGGCCTCCTGCTCGGCGTGTCGCGGCCGACCCTGGCCTGGGAGTGGTCGGGACGCCCCGACCTCGTGCGGCCCGCCGTGTGAGCGGGCGCGGGCTCCCCGGGGCCGGCGCCTCCAGAGAGTTCGAATGCGGGCCGCCGGCCGGTCGTCTTGACTTCCAGAGGGCTCAACCCTAGCCTCACCCGAACGGGAGGGATCGCATGAGACTGATTCAGCTGGGAACTATTCTGGCCGTGTCCGCCGGGCTGCTCGCCGTGACGCTCGGGCCCGCGGACGCGCAGCTTGGCAAGGACGGCGGCGACAAGCTCGGCAGCGACAAGAAGGCCCTCATGATGGGCGACAAGCTCGGCAGCGACAAGAAGGCCCTCATGATGGGCGACAAGCTCGGCAGCGACAAGAAAGCCCTCA
>MGCF01000172.1:0-12457 GCA_001788495.1 Candidatus Rokubacteria bacterium RIFCSPLOWO2_02_FULL_73_56 | reverse complement strand
CTCGGCGGCGACAAGAAGGCCCTCATGATGGGCGACAAGCTCGGCGGCGACAAGAAGGCCCTCATGATGGGCGACAAGCTCGGCGGCGACAAGAAAGCCCTGATGGCGCCGGGGGCCGGACAGCTCCCCCCCGGTCGGCAATAGCTCCCGAGGCGTCGGCTCTCGAGGACCGCCGCCACGCGCCCGGGCGCGGCGGCGGTCCTCGCGTCGCGCTCCGGCTCGTCCTCGGCGCCCTCGCGGCCTGGCACGTGGCCGCGATTCTCATCGGGCCCGCTCCGGGCTCCGAGCTGATGGGCACGGTCTACCCGTACTTCCGCCCGTACCTGCGCGCGCTCGCGCTCGACACCCGCTGGGCCTTCTTCGCTCCCAACCCGACGCGCGGCCGGACGCTCCGGTACACCGTCGAGGACGCGCAGGGCGCGCGCCACGAGTTCCGGCCGACCGAGTCGCTCGCGCGCTGGGAGCCCGGCTACTTCCGCCTCACGACGCTCTACGCGGCGCTCCGGCCCGACGCGCCGGCGCTCGTGGCGAGCGCCGGCCGCTACCTCTGCCGACGCCACGCCGCGCTCGCGCCACGGAGCGTGACCTTCGTGCTGCGCGACGGTCGAGTCGTGACGCCCGAGGAGTACCTGGCGGGCGCGCGCCCGCTCGACGACGGTCACGTCGAGGAGCGGCTCCTCCCTGAGGTGGCGTGCGGGCCCGCGGCGAGCGCGGGATGATCCAGCTCGAGATCGTCCGCATCGGCGTCGGCCTCGCGCTGCTCGCCGCCTACGCGCCGGTGACCGGCCGCCTCCCCGAGCTGTACGGGAGCGCGGGCTGGATCTCGCCGGAGGCGGTCGCGGCGACCTACGGCGGCGCGTGGACCTGGTCGCCGCTCGACGTGCTCGGCGCACCCCGGCAGCTCCTCGCCTGGCACGCCCTGTTCCTCCTCGCGTGCGGCGCCCTGGCCGCCGGGTGGCGGACGTCGTGGGTGAAGTGGCTCGCGTGGGCCGGGCACCTCTCCTACATGCACCGCAACCCCGTGATCACCTACGGCCTGGACCACGTCCTCGCCGCGCTCCTGCTCCTGCTGTGCGCGGCGCCGGTCGGCCGCGCGTGGAGCCTCGACCGGCGGCGCCGCGGCGCCGCGCCGGCCGGCGCGTCCCTCGGGCAGGCGGCGTGCCTCACGCTCGTCCGGCTGCAGGTCGCCGTCATCTTCTTCTTCGCCGGCGTCGAGAAGCTCCGGGGCGACAGCTGGTGGGGCGGCTGGGCCGTCTGGGTCGCGCTCGCGAACCCCGAGTTCGCGAACGTGCCCCTCGCCTGGTTCGCGCAGCACCTCTGGGTCGTCAACCTGATGACCTACGCGACGCTCCTCGTGGAGCTCGCGTATCCGTTTCTCGTCTGGGGACGCGACACGCGCCCGTGGGTCCTCGGCGCCGCCCTCGCGCTCACCGCGGGCATGGGCGCGCTGCTCGGGCTCTACCTGTTCTCGTTCGTCATGATCGTCGGCCACCTGGCGTTCGCCCGCGGGGCGTGGCTCGACCGCGCCGCCACCTAGCCCGCATTATTCACGAACGGTCAGCGCGCGAGCCGGGCAGGGCCTGTCGCCGGGTGCGGCCCCGCGAGGGCCGCACCCGGCGCCACCCGCCCGGTCGTGCCATCGCCGTCCGCGAATAACGCGGGTCAGGAGGCTGCACGTCTCCGGGAAACTCGTGCGAAGGGGCTGACGACCCTCACGCCACCGAGCGCGGGTCGCGCACGCGCCGGACCAGGAGCACGAGCGCGGTCACGCCCGCGAGCCCCGCGGCGGCGAACACCGCGGCGAAGCCCGCGGCGTCGGCGAGCAGGCCCGCGGCGAGCGGGGCCAGGAACGCGACCGGCGCGATCACCGTCGTGCCGAGCCCGACGTACGTCGGCCGCGCCTCGGGCGTCGGCGCGAACTCGAGCAGGATCGCGAGGCTCGACACGCTGTGCGCCGCGAGCTGCAGGCCCGCCAGCACGAAGACCGCGCCGAAGGCGGCGAGCGAGGGCGCGCCGAGCGCCACCGCGTTCGCGAGGACGCTGGCGAGCACGCCCGTGACGAGGACGCGCCGGTGCCCCGCGCGGTCGGCGACCCAGCCCAGCGTGGCGTTGCCCACCACCTGCCCGCCGAGCAGGAGCGCGGTGAACACGCCGACCTCGGACGCGGGCGGCTCCCACGCGCGGAGCGCGTGCACCGTGTAGAAGGCCCCCGCCGCCTGGCCCACGACCGCGCAGGCCCGCGCGCCGAGGAACGCGCGGAGGTTCGGGTCGCGGCGCAGCAGCGCCGGCACGCGCGCGAGGTAGGCGCGGAGCGCCACGGGCTCGGCCGCCGCCGCGGCGGGCGGCTCGCGCACGAGCGCGAGCGCCACGAGCGAGCCCCCCATGCACGCCGCCGCGAGGAGGAAGCACACCCCGTACCCCTCGGGCGGCGGCACCGCGGCCAGGACGCGCTCGGTCACGAGGCCGCCCGCGAAGCCCCCGAGGCTCGCGCCGAGGTTCGCCAGCGCGAAGAAGCGCCCGCGGAGCGTCACCGGGATCGCGCGCCCGATGATGTCCATCCAGGCGGGCATCAGGACGCCACCGACGCCGGTGACGACCAGCAGCGTCAGCAGCAGGACGCCGAGCGTCAGCGCCGGCGCCCGGCCGGCCAGGAAGAAGGCGGCGAGCGCCAGCCCGACGAACGGCACCCGCTCCCAGACCGTGTAGCGGAGCACGAACGGGAGCTTCCGCACGAGCGTCTCGGTGTGGCCGGCGGCGGGGAGCGAGGGCAGGAGCCAGCCGACCGTCATCACCGCCGGGATCGCGCCGACGACGACGTTGGGCGCGCCCAGGTGGGCCGCGAACGCCGGCAGGATCGTGGTCTGCGAGGCGAACGAGAGGCCGACCACGAACAGCCCGTAGTCGGCGCCGAGCGCCCCGAGGTTCCAGCGGAGGTCGCGCGTCACGTCCACTCGGCGCCGACGAGCTCGGCGGCGAGCTGTCGCACGATCGCCCGCCAGTCACGGGTGTCGCTCGCGATCGTGACGCGCGTCGCGGATCCCTCCGCCACCGCCCGGAGGCGCACGACCACCGGGAGCACGCGGCGGCCGGCCCGCGCCTCGAGCGCGCCCTCCCCGGCGTCGTACCGGGTCAGGCGCGCGCCCAGGCGGCGGAGCGCCAGCGCCGCGCGCGGCAGCACGTCCTCGGGCGGGGCCGGCACCACGAGCTCGCGCGCGGTCACGCCCGGCAGGATGCCACAGCCGGCGCGCGCGCGCCTCGCGGAGCCGGCGCGGCTCAGCCCAGACGGATGTCGAGCCAGCCGTGCGGCGTCACGCTGACCCGCTCGCCGTCGCGCACCAGCACGGTGGTCGTCGCGGACTCGAACAGGGCCGGGCCCTTGACCTCGTGGCCGGCCGGGAGCGCGTCCAGCCGGTGCACGGGCACCTCGACCCAGCCGCCGAGCCAGACTCGCCGGCGGCCGGGCGCGGGCGCCGCGCCCCGCGCCGCCGCGTCGGGCGCGGCCGGGAGCACCGGCAGCTCGCCGACGACCGCGACGCGCGCGTTGACGATGACGACCTCCTGGCCCGGCGCGCTGTAGGCGTAGAGCGCCTCGTGGCGGCGGTGGAAGCGCGCGGCCGCCTCGGCGAGGAGGTCGGGCGCGTCGAGGTCCACCCCGTCCATGTCCACCGGGATCTCGAAGATCTGCTCGCCGTAGCGCATGTCGAGGGCGCGGTGCGCGCGGACCGGGCCGTCGAAGGCGCCGAGCCGGCGGCGGCCGGCGCGCTCGAGCGCGGCGAAGTGGCGCCGGAGCCCCGCCGCCGTCATGCGCCCGATCTCGCTCACGTGCGACCGCACCAGCTCGTAGCGGAGGTCGGTCGCGAGCATCCCCCACGCCGAGAGCACGGCGGCGACCGAGGGCACCACGACGCGGCGGATCTCGAGGAGCCGCGCGACGCGCGTGACGTGCAGGCCCGCGGCGCCGCCGAACGACACGAGCGCGAACCGCCGCGGGTCCACGCCGCGGCGGACCGAGACGAGCGTGATCCCCTCGGCCATGCTCGTGTCCACGACGCGCGCGATCCCCTCGGCGGCGGCGAGCGTCGAGGCGCCGAGCCGCGCCGCGACCGCCTCGACCGCCGTGCGCGCCGCGCCCGCGTCGAGGGCGATGCGCCCCCCGAGGAAGCTCGCGGGGTCGAGGTAGCCGAGCACGACGTTGGCGTCGGTCACGGTCGCGCGCGTGCCGCCCCGCGCGTAGCACGCCGGGCCCGGGTCGGCGCCGGCGCTCTCCGGGCCGACGTGGAGGATCCGCCCCGCGTCCACCCACGCGACCGAGCCGCCGCCCGCGCCGAGCGTGTGGATGTCGATCGCGGGCAGCGCCACCCGCGCGCCGCCGACGGTCTTCTCGCCGGTGAGCTGGGGCTCGCCGTGCGCGAGGAGCGCGATGTCGGTGGACGTCCCGCCCATGTCGAACGTGATCAGGTCGCCCTCGCCGAGCAGCCGCGCGCAGTAGCGGCCCGCGGCGACGCCCCCCGCCGGGCCCGAGAGCACCGCCCCGGCGGCGAGGCGCCGCGACTCGCGGACCGGCGCGACGCCGCCGTGCGACTGCATGATCAGCACGTCGCCGCGGTAGCCGTGCGCGCGCAGACGGGCGGCCAGGCTCGCCAGGTAGCGGGCGAGCGCCGGGCCGACGTAGGCGTTGACGACCGTCGTCCAGACCCGCTCGTACTCCTTGATCTGCGGCAGCACCTCGGAGGACAGCGAGACGTGGGCGCGCGGCAGCCGGCGGGCGAGCGCGCGGCCCGTCGCCCGCTCGTGCGCCGGGTTGCGGTAGGCGTGCAGGTAGCAGACCGCCACGGCCTCGACCCCGTCACGCACGAGCCGCCGGAGCGCGGCGGCGAGCGACGCGCGGCCGAGCGGCACGAGGACCGTGCCGTCGAAGCGCATCCGCTCGCGCACGCCGAGGCGCCGCGCCCGCGGCACGAGCGGCACGGGCGGCGGCATCCGGAGGTTGTAGCGGTCGTCCTTCAGGCCCTCGCGCATCTCGAGCACGTCGCGGTGCCCCTCGGTCGTGAGCAGGCCGACCCGCGCGCCCTTCCGCTCGAGCAGCGCGTTGGTCGCCACCGTCGTGCCGTGGACGATCGAGGCCGTGCGCGCGAGCAGTCCCCGGAGATCGGTGCCGAGCTCGGCCGCGAGCAGCCGGAGGCCTTCGAGCAGGCCCTCGGCGGGGTCCCGGGGCGTCGAGGCGCACTTGGCGATGACCGCGCGGCCGCGCTCGTCCACGGCGGCGAGGTCGGTGAAGGTCCCGCCGATGTCGATGCCGATCCTGAGCATGCAGGGCTAGACGGGCAGCGGGTCGGTGCCGGGTTCCGGGAGAATCTCGAACGCGTTCAGGATGCCGGCGATCAGCCCGTAGTACCCGGCGGCCGCCGTCAGCTCGACGACCCCCTGCACGCCGAGGCGCCCACGGACCGCCGCGAAGGTCGGCTCGTCCACGCGGTGCCGCGCGAGGAGCTGGCTCACGTAGCCGACGATCGCGGCCTCCGCCGGCGTGAGCCCGGCGGGCGCGCGCCGTTCCCGGAGCGCCGTGATCGCCGTCTCGCGCACGCCCTCGCGGCGGGCGATCGGCACGTGCGCCGCCCACTCGAAGCGGCAGTCGAGCGCGCGGGCCACCGCGAGGATCGCCAGCTCGCGGTCGGCCGGGGGCAGCGTGCACTCGAACCGGATGTGGGCGCCGAGGTGCGCCGCGCGCGCCGCGAGCTCGGGGCTGTGCAGCAGCACGGTGAACGGGCCCACGACGTGGCCGCGGCTCTGCGCGATCGCGTCCCACGCCGCGTGGTGCTCGGGCGCCAGGTCGGACCTCCGCGTGACGGTCGGGATGCGCGCCATCAGTACATGGTCCTCCGGAGGCCCTCCTCGCTCTCGCGCTCGTACTCCTCCAGCGTGCGCCCGGGCACCGGCTGCTGCTCCCAGCGCGCGCGCGCCATGGACGGGAGCGCGCGGGCGCCCGTCCAGGACTCGGGCTCCCACAGCTTCGAGCGGCGGAACGCCTTCGGGCAGTGCAGGTAGCACTCCTCCACCTCGACACCGATCGCGAGGTCGGGCCGCTTGCCCATCGCCTCGAGCGAGGTGAGCAGCGCCTCGTCGCGCACGACGCAGGCGCGGCCGTTCACGCGCAGCGTGTCCTCCTTGCCCGGCACGAGGAAGATCAGCCCGACGTGCGGGTTCGCGAGGAGGTTCGTCATCCCGTCGAGCCGCTTGTTGCCCGGCCGGTCGGGGATCACCAGGTGCGTGTCGTCGAGCACGCGCACGAAGCCGGGCGCGTCGCCCTTGGGCGAGACGTCGCAGCGGCCGTCCGCGCCGGCCGTCGCCAGCAGGAGAAAAGGCGCGTGCGCGATGAACGCCCGCGCGTTCGCGTCGAGCCGCCCGAGGTCCTTCTGCACCGCCCGCTCGTGCGGATGCCCGAGCAGGGCCCGCAGCTCGCGCTCCGTCGTCACGACGTGCTGGAACATGCGTCCTCCTCCTGGCGCGCCGCCGTGATCCGCGCGCTCAGCGCGCCCTCCGGCGGCGGCCGCGCGCGGTGACGAGTCCGTTGGCGCGGTCCTGCGCCCGCGCCTCCCGCGCGCGCGTCGAGGCCGCCCCCCAGCCGCCGCCGCCCGAGGACTCCACGAGGAACACGTCCCCCGGCCGGACCGGGATCCCGACCTCCTTCGTCCTGAGCACGCGCGGGGGCCGGCCGCGCGACAGGAGGCGATAGCGGTGCGGGAGCCCGTCCGCGCCGCCGAAGAGCCCGTACGGGGCGTGGCGCACGCCGTCGCCGGCCGTGTTCGCGACCGCGGGTTCCTCGACGTCCACGCGCAGGCGCAGCACGGCGCCGACCCCGCCGCGGTGCCGCCCGGCGCCGCCCGAGTCGGGCCGGAACTCGTGGTGCTCGAACGTGAGCGGGAAGCGCGCCTCGGCGACCTCGACGCTCCCGAACTTGATCCCACCCGCGGCCTGCCCCTCGCCGGCCGTCTCCCAGCCGTCGCCGACGGCCGTGGCGCCGCCGCCGGGACGGGCGTGGAACATGTGCCAGATGAACGGCCGCCGCGTGCGCGGGTTCACGCCCTTGAGCGCGATGCGGAAGCGCCGCCCCCAGCCCGCGAGCGCGCGCGCGGGGCACGCCGGCGCGAGCGCCCGGATGATCGCCTCGGCGATGTCCTGCGCGCAGTGGTTGGTGGAGAGCGTCACGGGCGCGGGCGGGTGCGGATGGACGATCGTGCCGGGCCGCGTGAGCACGCGCACCGGGCGGAACGTCCCCGAGTTCTTCGGCGTGCGCGGGTCGATGAGGTACGCGAACGCCATGTGCACGGCCGACATCGTGTTCGGGAACGCCGAGTTGACGAAGCCGGTGACCTGGCGGTGCGAGTCCGTGAGGTCCACAGTGAGGTCGTCGCCCCGCTTCGTGACGGTCGCCCGGATGTGGATGTCGGTGGTCCCGTGGCCGTCGTCGTCGAGGATCGTCTCGCCCCGGTACACGCCGTCCTTCCAGCTCCGCACGCAGTCCCGGGCCTGCCGCTCGGCGCCGTCGAGGATCTCGTCCACGGCGCCGAGGACCGTCGGGGCGCCGTGCTCCTCGACGAGCGCCGCGACGCGCCGCTCGCCGACGCGCGCCGAGCCGATCATCGCGCGCAGGTCGCCGAGGAAGTCGTGGGGGTGCCGCACGTTGGTCGCGAGCATCTCGAGCACGTCGTCGCGCAGCGCGCCCGCGTCGTAGAGCTTGAGCGGCGTGATCCGGATCCCCTCCTGCCAGATCTCGGTCGCCCCGGGGTTGTAGGCGCCGTGGGTCGAGCCGCCGATGTCGCTCTGGTGGGCGCGGTTGATCGACCAGAAGGCCACCTCGTCCCCGACGAAGACCGGCACGAACGCGGTGAGGTCCGGCAGGTGGTTGTTGCCGTGATACGGGTCGTTCAGCAGGAACACGTCACCGGGCCGCACGCGGCCGCGGAAGGCGTCGCGCACCGCCTCGACCGCCCACGGGATCGCGCCGACGTGGATCGGCACGTGCTCGGCCTGGGCGACGAGCCGGGCGCGGCCGTCGCAGACGGCCGTGGAGAAGTCGCGGCTCGAGTTGAGGATCTGCGAGTAGGCGGTCCGGAGCATCGCCTCGCCCATCTCCGCCACGATGGCCTCGAAGCGATGGTTGAGGACGGAGACCGTGATCGGGTCGAGCATGGCCCCCCACACTACCACGCGGCGGGGCTAGCGCATCGGCGGCGGGCCCGGCCGGCCGGGCATCCGCATGCCGCGGCCCATCATGCCGTGCCCCGGCATCCCGCCCATCCGCACGGCCATCCAGCCCGCCCGCTCCTCGCCGAGGGCCTGCTCGGGCGCGAGCCGCCGTGCGGGCGGGACCAGCGACTCGAGAAAGCCGACGAGAGCCCAGATCTGACGCGGCTCGAGCGCGTCGCCGTAGGACGGCATCGGCGTCCCCGTGAGGCCGGTGGCGATCGTGAGGTAGAGCCCCTCGGGCGCCGAGCCGCGCTTGAGCGGCCGCCACGTGAGATCGCCCGGGCGCGTCGGCGAGCCCCAGTCGTCCTTCATCCCCTGCGCCGCCGGGCCGTCGCCGCGGCCTCCCACGCCGTGGCACGTGGCGCACTCCGCTTCCGCCCACAGCCGGCGGCCCTCCTCGAGCTGCCGGGCGCTCGCTGGCGGCGCGGGCGGCACGACGACGGGCGGTGCGGGGGGCTCCGCGGCCCGGCGCGCGACGAACGTCTTCACGTACTGCACGACGGCCCGGCGGTCCGGCTCGGGCAGGTCCGGGCGCCCGACCATCGCCGTCCAGCGCAGGCCCCGGGTGACCGTGGCCAGCAGGTCCTCGTCGGTCGGCAGCACGCCCGACGGCGTCGAGCGGAACTTGAAGAGCCCGCGCGTGAAGTCGCGCGGCTGGACGCGGAGCATGTGCGCGGCGTGGCCGGCGCCGTCGCCGCGCTCGCCGTGGCACACGGCGCAGTTGGCCTCGTACACGGCGCGGCCCCGCGCGAGCAGCGCGTCGGAGGCCGACGCCGGGACGCCCCGCAGGGCGACGAGCAGCAGCCCGACGGCGAGCGCGAGACGCATCACGGCACCTCCTCGGGCTCAGCCGGCCGCGCCGAGCGCCGCCACCGGCGGGAACGCGCGCGCCGGCGAGAGCACCGTCGCGAGCGGATGCTCCTCGCCGGCCACCAGCGCCGCGACCACCTCGCCCGCGCCGACGCCGACCGTCATGCCCGAGCCGCCGAGCCCCGCGAGCCAGAAGAGCCCCTCGACGCGCGCGTCCGCGCCGGCGACGACGACGCGGTCGGGCGCGAACGTGCGCAGGCACGCCCAGGCGCGGCGCACGGGGGCCTCCCCGAGCGGCGGCGCGAGGGCCTCGAGCTTCCGCGCGAGCAGCTCGAGCGCGCGAGGGTCGTGGGGCGGCAGGCACGGGGGCCACGGCGCCTCGTCGCACGGCGAGGCGAGCACACCGCCCGACTCCGGCCGGAAGTAGCAGTCGTCGCCGAGCGCCCAGACGATCGGCTCCCCGGCATCCACCGGGGCCGCGGCGTCGAGCTGGGCCAGGTGGCGCCGGAGCGGCACGAGCGGCAGCGGCGCGCCGCAGGCGGCGCCGAGCGCGGCCGCCCACGCGCCGGGGGCGAGCACGATCGCGTCGGCGGGGACCACCTCGCCGCCCGCCAGCTCGACGCCCTCGACGCGCCCGGCGCGCACGCGCACGCGGACGACGTCGCGCCCGACCTCGAGCCGCGCCCCGGCCGCGCGCGCGGCGTCGGCGAGCCGCGCGGCGACGGCGTGCACGTCGATGACGCCCGCCTCGTGGACGAGGAGCCCGTAGCGCGCGGTGCCGCCGGCCAGCTCGGGGACGCGCTTGGCGATGTCGCCGCGCTCGAGCCGCGCGTGCGCGATGCCGGCCTCGCGCGCGAGCGCGGCGAGCTCCGCCAGCGGCGCCTCGGCGGGCGCCACGAACAGCTCGCCCGTGCGCCTGAGCCAGCCGCCGTCGCCCGGGCCCACGAGGGCGTCGAGGTGGGCGCGCGTGCGCCGGGCGAGCGCGAGCATGCCCGGCAGCTCCTCGAGGAGCTGGAAGATCGCCGCGTTGCGCGCGGAGCTGTGGCTGGCGAGCAGCGGCTCGCGCTCGAGCACGACGACCGCGCCCGCGCGCGCCCGGGCCAGGTGCCACGCGGCGGCGAGCCCCGCGATCCCCCCGCCGACGACGACGATCCGCCTCACCGGCCGAGCGCCCCGCGGCGCCGGTGGGCGCCCTGGCCGTAGCGCGCGAGCAGCGCCTCGCGCGTGATCCAGAGCCGCCGCGCGCGCCCGTAGGTCGAGCGCCCGGGCCTGCGCCCGCCGGCCGGGTGCAGCGAGGCGAGCAGGGCCCGCTGGTAGGCGGCGACGAGGCCGGGCCACGCGAGGCCGTCGCGCTCGGGCGCGAAGCCGAGCCGCGCGAGCCCGCGGTGGAACACGGTGACCGCGCAGAACGCGCGCACGTCCTCGAGCGGCCCTGCGAGCGCGCAGCGCCGCGCCAGCTCCGCGAGCGAGGAGAGCAGCCGGCGCCGGAACTCGAGCCCGACGCCGAGCGGCGAGCGGCCCGCCACGTGGAGGGCGGCGAGGCGCGCGTTGGCCAGGTGCAGCTCGCCGACGGGCGCGCCGCGCTCGAGGCGCGTGCCGTCGGGCAGCGTGCGCGCGCGCCGGCTCGGGTGCACCCCGACGCACAGCGCCGGGCCCACCTGGGCCCGCGGCCGGTCCAGGCCGTGCAGGAGCCGGTAGGCCCGGTCGTAGACCACCAGCGCCCCGTGCCACGGCGGCCGCGCGTGCCGCCCCAGCCCCACGGTCATGGTGGCCAGCTCCAGCGCTGTCGTATCCTGCACGGAGACATCTTAGCCCCTGGAGGGACCCTCATGCGGGGAGCACGCGGCTTGCGGCAGCTCCTGGCGCGACCCGGCATCGTCGTCGCCCCGGGCGCCTACGACGCGGTGAGCGCGCGCCTGGTCGAGCGCGCGGGGTTCGAGGCCGTCTACATCGGCTCGTACGCGACGGCGGCGGCGCGGCTGGGCCTGCCCGACGCGGGGCTCGTGAGCCTGCGCGAGATGGTCGACCACGCGGCGACGGTCGTGGGCGCCGTGGAGGGCATCCCGGTCGTCGCCGACGCCGAGCACGGCTTCGGTGGCGCGACGACGGTGTGGCGGACCGTGCAGGAGTTCGAGCGCGCGGGCGTCGCCGGCGTCCACCTCGAGGACCACGAGTTCGGCAAGCACCTGCCCGTCCGCGGGCGCGTGCTGTCGAAGGCGGCGATGGCCGAGAAGGTCCGCGCCGCGGTGGAGGCGCGGCGTGACCCCGACTTCGTCGTCATCGCCCGCACCGACGCGGGCTGGCTCGAGGGCGGCGGTGGGCTCGAGGACGCGGTGGACCGGCTCGCCGCCTACGCGGCGGCGGGCGCCGATCTGGTCTTCCCCGCCGGCGTGCCCTCGTCGGCGATCGCGACCGTGCGCGACCGGCTGCCCGCGCCCGTGTGCGCCGTGGACTCGCCGGGCTCGACGGTCGCGCGCGACGAGGCGTGCGGCGTCAAGCTCGTCCTCTACTATGCGCTCACGCTCTACGCGGCCTACCGGGCGGTGCGCGACACGCTCGCCGAGTTCCGGGCGGGCGGCGACGCGGGTGCGCTCCAGGCCGCGCGGCTCGTCGGCGAGCCGGAGTTCGACGAGTTCATCGGCTTCGGGCGGATCCAGGCTCTCGCCCGGCGCCACGGGCTCGCGTGATGGCCCGGCACCGCCGGCGGCACCCGCGGCACGGCCGTCACGGCAACCCGCCCGACCTCCGCGCCTTCCTCGCGCACATGCAGGCGCCGGGCCGGGCGCGGTGGCAGCGGCCCCGCCGCGTCGTCCAGGCGCTCGGGCTCCGGCGGGGCCAGACCGTGTGCGAGATCGGCGCGGGCTCGGGCTACTTCACGCTCCGGCTCGCGCGCGCGGTGGGCCCGCGCGGGCACGTCTTCGCCGTCGAAGCGGAGCCGCGGATTCTCGAGGCGCTCGGGAGGCGCCTGCGGCGGGGGCGCGCGCGCAACGTGACGCCCGTGCTCGCGCGCGACGACGACCCCCTGCTGCCGGCGGCGTGCGGCGACGTGGCGCTCGTCGTGAACACCTACCACCACGTCCCCGACGGGCCCGTGTACCTCCGCAAGCTCGCGCGCGCCCTCCGGCCGGGCGGGCGGCTCGCGATCATCGACTTCCACCGGCGCGCGACGCCCGTCGGCCCGCCCGTCGCGCACCGCGTCGCGCGTGAGACCCTCCTGGCGGACGCGCGGCGCGCGGGGCTCGCACCCGTCGCCGAGCTCGGCTTCCTGCCGTACCAGTACTTCGTCGTGCTGCGGCCGCGCCGCCGCCGCTAGCCCGCGTCACTCACGAACGCCGGTGGCGTGACCGGGCGGGTGGCGCGGGGTGCAGCCTCCGCGGGGCCGCGCAGTGGGCCCCCCTCG
>MGCF01000171.1 GCA_001788495.1 Candidatus Rokubacteria bacterium RIFCSPLOWO2_02_FULL_73_56 | reverse complement strand
AACATCGAGGCGGCGACGAGCCGCGCCACGGCCGTCATCGGCGCCGTGGCGAGCAGCACGAGGCGCACCGCCATGCGGAGCGCGCCCGCGGCGTCCGGCGGCCGGAGCTGCGCGAAGCCGTTCACCAGCGTGAGCGAGCGGACGCGCGCGGGAGCGCGGAGGGCGAGGGCCAGCCCGACACAGGCGCCGAGCGAGATCCCGACCACGTGCACGCGCCCTTCGCCCAGCTCGTCGAGCAGCGCCTCCACGCGCGCCGCCATCCCCTCGACCGTGAGGCGCCCGGCAGGAGCGCCGGTGGCCCGGCAGGTCCACGAGGAGCACGCGGAAGCGGGGCGCGAGAAGCGGGAGCTGGGGCGCCCCCGCGTCGGCCTTCTTGACGGCGTCATTCGACATGGCTAACATAGCCACATGAAAAAGGCTAAGGTAGCCGAGCTCAAGAACAGCCTCTCGCGATATCTTGCCCACGTCAAGCACGGCGGGACCGTAGTGGTGTTCGAGCGCGACCGTCCGGTTGCGCGGCTCGTGCCGATCGCTCGGACACCGTTTGAAGCCGGCAACGGGCGGCTCGCCGAACTCGAGCGGCGGGGCATCATCCGCCGCGGCACGGGCGGCGTCCGGGCATGGCTCCGGACGCACCGTCCGATCCGGGCGGGCGGTGGCGTCCTCAAGGCCCTCCGGGCCGAGCGAAGGGCCGGCTGGTGAGGTTCTGGGACACCTCCGCCCTGGTGCCGGTCGTCATCGTCGAGCGGGAAACGCCGCGTGTGCGGCGCTGGATGCTGGAGGACGGCGACGTGGTGGTGTGGACGCTGACGCGAGTGGAGCTGCTCTCGGCCCTCACGCGCCGCCGCCGCGAGACCCCGGCCGCCGCCCAGCGCCTGCTCGCGGCGCGGCGCGAGATCCTGGCGGCCTGGGAACGATGGTCGGAGGTCTCCGCCGTCGATCTGGTCCGCCGGCAGGCCGAGCGCGTGGTGGAGAGCCATCCCCTGCGCGCGGCGGACGCCCTCCAGATCGGTGCCGCCCTCGTGGCCGCGGGGGACGACCCCGGGGCCCTCACGTTCGTGACGCTCGACGAGGCTCAGGCGCAAGCTGCCGAGCGCGAGGGCCTGCGCGTCCTCGCTCCCTGACGGTCGGGAGGTCCTCGGCGCCAGCGCCTCCTTGGCCGCGCGCGCCACCCTGCGAGGAGCGCGTCCACGGCGCCCGCCATCCCCTCCACCGTGAGCCGCCCGGGCGGGAGCGCCGAGCGCCCGTGGCCCGGCAGGTCCACGAGGAGCACGCGGTAGAAGGGCGTCAGGAGCGGGAGCTGGAGCACCCAGTCGTCGGCCGAGGAGCCCAGGCCGTGCAGGAGCAGGACCGCCGGCGCCCCCACGTCGCCGAGGCCGCGCAGCTCGTAGTAGATGGGACGTCCGCCGCCGCGCCCCTACGCCCAGAGGGCGTCGGGCACGAGGGCCAGGCCCTCGAAGGGCGGCGGGCTCACGGGCGCGGCGCCCGTCGCCTGCAGCGCGAGGATGTACCCCCGCGCCTGAAGCTCGTAGGCCTCCACGGCCCGTGCCTCGGGATCGACGATCCAGTAGTAGGGCACGCCGTGGCGCGCGTAGAGCTGGCGCTTGCGGACACGATCGATTTCCACGGTGGAGGCAGAGAGGATCTCGACCACCAGGGTCGGCGCACCTTCGATCGCGCGCGCCGTGATGATCGCGCGCCGGCCAGTGTCCACGAACACGATGTCCGGCTGAACGACCGTGTGCGGATCGAGGACCACATCGATGGGCGCGGCGTACACCTTCCCCAGCCCACGCGCGGTCACGTGACCAAGCAGCAGGCTCGCGAGCCGAATGCTGGTGTCCTGGTGCCGCGTTCCCGGTGCCGGCGTCACCGACAGCTCGCCATCGTGGATCTCGTACCGCGGCCCATCATCGGGGAGCGCCACGTAATCCTCGTAGGTGAGTCGGCCGGAGAGATTACGCGCCATCAGGACCTCCAGCGACACAGTAGAGGCGTGCCGGCTCGCCTGTCAATGCCGGGAATTGGATACGCCCCAGGGGGAAGCGCGCGCGCTACGCCCAGAGGGCGGCAGGGACGAGCGCGAGACCAACGAACGGCGGCGGGCTCACGGGCGCGGCGCCCGTCGCGCGCAGCGCGAGGACGTAGCCGCGGGCGACAGGATCTCGATCAGCAGCGGTCGCTCAGGATGAGGACCGCCGACGCGTCACGCAGCATGCATCACCCCGCATGGAGTGGGTCAACGCCCGCGTCCGGGCCTCCCCGCTGCCCAGTCGAAGCGATCGATCATCGACCACGGCAGGACGGTCGCCCCGGTTCTCTCCTCCCGCCTGTCGCCACCGTAGACCAGGACGCGACGGAGCGCGGGCGTGCGCCGTCCTGACCGGGCCGCGCCGGCCAAGGCGTCAAAACCCGCGAAGAAGTCGGACACCACCGTGCGAGCGGACTTCGTCTCGACGGCCACCAGGTCACGGTCGGCCTCGAGGATCAAGTCGACCTCGGCCCCCTTGCGGTCGCGGAAGAAGGACAGGGCCGGCGGCAGCCCCCGATGCACCCGCGCCTTCAGGACCTCCGAGACCACCCAGGTCTCGAAGACCGCGCCGCGCAGCGGATGCTCGCGAAGGTGATCGGGGCTCCGGATGCCGAGCAGAGCGCACAACAGGCCCGAATCGTAGAAGTGCAGCTTGGGCGTCTTGACGAGGCGGGTGGTCACGTTCGCATGGAACGGCGGGAGCCGGAACGCCACGAAGCTCGTCTCCAGCACCGAGAGCCAGGCGCGGGCGGTGGGATGCGTCACGCCGGCGTCGGCGCCCAGGGCGGAGAGGTTGAGAAGCTGCGCCGAGCGCCCCGCGCACAGGCGCAGGAAGCCCTGGAACGCCAGGAGGTCCCCGACGTTCAGGATCTGGCGGACATCGCGCTCCACATACGTGCCGACGTAGCTCGGAAACCAGTCGCCAGGATCGAGCCCGCGGTCGAAGATGGCCGGATACCCGCCTCGCCAGAGCACGGCGAAGAAATCATCCAGCGGGTGAGACGATCGGCGGATCTCCTCCAGACCGAGCGGGAGCAGCGTGAGCAGGGCGGTCCGGCCCGCGAGGGACTGGCTGACCGACTGGAGCAGCGAGAGGTTGGCCGAGCCGGTGAGGATGAACCGCCCGAACCCGCGACGCTCGTCGAGCATGGGCTGGAGATAGGCGAGGATCTCGGGCGCGCGCTGGACCTCGTCCAGGATCGCACCGTCTCGGTGGTCACCCAGGAACCCCCGCGGGTCCTCGATCGCGTACCGGCGGACGTCGGGAGCCTCGAGCGACACGTACGGCTTGTCCGGGAAGGCGGCCCGGCAGAGCGTCGTCTTGCCGGACTGCCGGGGGCCGGTCACGGTCACGGCCGGAAAGCGCCGTGCGAGCGCGAGGAGCCTGGGCCCGAGAGTCCGGGCGATCATCGAAGCCGATTCTCCCCTGGGCCAGGCTAATTGTAAATAGGATTTACGATTAGCCCCCCAGCGGCCGGCTACCGGAAGAGCGAGCGGAAGAGCAGCGCCGCGACCCCGCGCTGGCGCACCAGGGCCAGGATGAAGGCGCGGTGCCAGTTGAAGCGCGCCGTGCGCTGGACGGCCGCCTGGACGTCGGCGCTCGCGAAGGCGCGCACCAGCGTGTCGATCTCGGCGTCGGTGCAGCGGGTCACGAGCTGGCGCAGCCAGTCCCCCACCCGCAGCTCCTGGCCGAGCCACTCCTGCCAGCGCCGCTCGTAGCCTCCAGGAACTCCTCGTCGAGCCGGCCGGCGCCGAAGCCCTCGAGCAGCGTGTCGGCGGCGAGCGAGGCGGTCAGCAGGCTGTAGAAGATCCCGCCGCCCGTCGTCGGCTTGGTGAAGCCGCCCGCGTCACCCACGACCAGCAGCCGGTCGGCGTAGGTCTTCGCGAGCGGCCGGAGCGGGAGCAGGCGGCGTGTCGGCGGCCCTGGGTCGCCAAGAAGTCGCGCACTTACATCTGGCCGCGTCAGGAACCGCTCCAGATGGGCGCCGGCGTCGCCGCGGGCCATCACCCCGACCTTCAGGCGGCTCTGTTCCCCACGCCTGAGCGGCACGCTCCACACGAACCCGTCGGGCGCCACACGGCGCCCGAAGTGGAGCTCGACGGTGTCGGAGGGGGCGGCGTCCACCTCGACCTGGGCGGTGTGGATCACCTGCCCCGGCAGGCCCAGCCCGAGCCCGCGCTCGAAGCGATAGCGGACAGCACAGGCCACACCACACGCCAGAATCCGGATCCCCTCAGGACCCACTTGCAGTTGTGGGTCCCGCCGTGGCGATAGATCTGATAGGACTCAGGAATCTGAACCGAGCGCAGTTGCCGAACGGGCCTCACCTGAAGCAGGTCGATGGGATCCCGATCACGAGCGTGGGCGGGCCCCCATCCGCGCGCGCGCCGTTTCTTTGCAGCCCGCTAGTCTGACGGCCCGCGCGGCGCCAGAAGAACACCGGCTCGATATTCCACATCACGCGGCGGAGCACCGGCATCGACATCCGACAGTTGAAACGACATGATCTTGCACGCGACATCAGCGTCGCGACAGATGGCAGCAATCTCGCCGATGCGGGCGCCGGGCGCAGATGGGATCGCGATGATGGCGAGCTCCGGACGCTGCTCGCGGCAGATCCGAGAAAGCGCGTCCGTCGGTCCCAGCACCCGCACGCCGTAGATCGTCACCTTTCCCTTGTTCGGGTCGTCGTCGACGAAGCCGACAACGTTGAGGCGGAGCTGGTCGTACTGTCTCGCGATCCGCAGCATCAGCTCACCACTATCTCCCGCCCCGACGATGATCGTCCGTATCAGGCTGTCTCCCGAGCGGCTCACGAGGATAAACTCCCGCAACATGCGGAGCAGGACACGGGAGCCGCCGATGAGCATCAGCGTGACGATCGCGTCAACGACGAACACCGAGCGAGAAAAGAATTCTGGACGGATCAGCACGACCCCCGCTGCAAAGGCGGCCGCGCTCAGCCCTACCGCCTGGACGATCTTCAGTAGGTCTCTAACCCCCACATACCGCCAGTAGCTGCCGTAGAGTCCAAACCCGCTGAAGACCGCTGTCTTGATGACGATGAGGTACGGGAGCGTCAGGATGAAGTTTCGTTCCTGCGCTGCAGGCAGCACGCCTTCGAACCGGATCCAGTAGGCGACAAAATATCCCGACGAAACGAGAATCACGTCAGTCAGTACCTGAAACAGCCGCCACCAATACTGGGCGAACGGCAGCTTCGTTAGGTCGACCGGCGCGTCCTGCTCGACGCTGAAGTCGGCGTAAAACTTGCGAACGCTGGCTTGATAGAGGAAGACGCCGAAGTACAGGAAGGCGATCGTCACGATGCTGGCTAAGGCAACCAGCATCATGCTCCCCAGACGGTTATATGCCAGGGCCAGTACCCCGCACCCCGCCGAAAGAGCGTAGATCAATACGACCGACCGTCGCTCCGAGAGGCCGTGGGCCACCAGACGATAATTGATGTGATCCGCCCTGCCGCCGGAAACACGCACACCGCTCAGCCTGCGAGTCACGATCACGAACAGCATGTTGAAGATCGGCACGACCAGGATCAGGACCGGGATGACAACGACAAGCAGCAGGTTCGACATGTCCCGCCAACTCCCCGCAATGCTCACGGCGCCGAGGAAATATCCAGCCCCCATCGCGCCGCAATCTCCCATGAAAATGCGCGCCGGCTTGAAATTAAAGGGGAGGAATCCCGCGTAGGCGCCCGCGAACGCCACCACGCAGGCGGCGAGACTCAGCGACCCCAGCGTCCACGCCTGAACGCCGAGAAATATGGCCGACAGCGCGGCGATGCCCGCGGCCAGCCCGTCCATGTTGTCAATGAGGTTGAACGCGTTGGCCATCCCGATCAGCCAGAGGATCGACAACGGCACGCCGAGCACTTCCAGGCCGGGCATGTCGAACCGGAGGCCCGCGGCCACGGCCCCGGTGCTGACGATGAGCTGCAGCAGCAGCTTGTGTTGTGGCCTCAGTGGCCGCAGGTCGTCCCACAAGCCGACACCGACCATCGCAACGCTGGAGCCGACGATCAACCACGTGGTTGCCGTGCCGACCCGAGCGAACACCATGACCAGGAGGAAGGCCAGCCAGATTCCCACGCCGCCCGAGAGGGCCACTCGAGCCTCGTGGAAGTCATCGGCCGGCGCGAAGTGCGCCAGCCGGCCGCTCAGCCGTACGTGTACCCAGGTAAACGCCGCCGCCACACCAGCGCTCGCGAGAAACCCGATCAACAGCGTGAGGTCAGCGGGCCAGACCATGGACAGCGGCATCGAGGTGTTCCCGGTACCACTCGATGGTGGACATGATCCCTTCTTCCAGGCTTCGGTGCGGATCGTATCCGAGGAGGCGTTTCGCCTTGTCGAGTCGAGGGACACGGACGTCGATGTCCGTGAAGGCGATCTGGGTGAACCGGATCTCTGAAGATGATTCGCAGAGCCGGATGACACGCTGCGCGAGGTCGTAAATGGTAACCGTGTTCTCCACGCACCCGAGATTGAAGTCCTCTCCAGCCGCCTCGTCACGGGCCAGTGTCGCCATCACGCCGTCGCAGAAGTCGTCGATATAGCACCACGAGCGAATCTGCGACCCGTCTCCGTGAATCTCCAGCTCCTTGTTCTGCAGGGCGTTCACGATGAAGCGAAGCATGGCGTGGTCGCCCAGGCGCTTCGGTCCGAAGATATTGAACGGCCGGATGATCACCGTGGGCAGCCCGGCCTCGACATGATACGAATGCGCTAGATGCTCACCGGTCAGCTTCGCGATGGAGTACGTCCAGCGGGCCTCGGTCACCGGCCCGAAGGTCGGGTGAGAGTCCTCGTGCGCGCGGTACGAGCTGAGCCCGAAGACCTCGCTCGTCGACAG
>MGCF01000170.1:26567-31140 GCA_001788495.1 Candidatus Rokubacteria bacterium RIFCSPLOWO2_02_FULL_73_56 | reverse complement strand
GGACCGCAGCGGAAGGGCCCCACTGGGGGATGGGTGGAGCGAGGACCGCAGGGGGCCGCACCCGGCGACAGGACCCGTCCGCCTCGCGCGACGGTCGTTCATGAATAATCCGCGCTAAGACGGCGGCGCACGCGTGCAGATCACGGTCCACGACGAGGTCGTGGCCGAGCTGCGCGCGGCGCAGCCCGAGCCCGCCGCGCGCGCTCGGAGCGGCGTCCGAGCTACGCGAGGAGCTTCAGGAGGTCCGCGGTGAGGTCGTAGAGCTGCGCGCACCCGGCCGCGCCGCCGAGGTGGGCCTGGATGCGCTTGCGCAGGCCGGCGTCCACGGTCTCGCCGAGCATCGCCGCGATCCGCCGCTGCGGCTCCGAGCAGAGGCCCAGGTAGGGGAGCCGGGGCGTCACGTGCTCGGCGCGCACGATCGTGCCGCTCGCGAGGGCGATCTCGTAGGTCAGCTCGAAGCCGTGAGCGTTGTCGTGCATCGAGTGGAAGAGGGCGAGCCGCCCGTCGCGGCGCTCGAGCCGGGCGACCTTCCGGCGCTCGAAGACCCGCCGCTGGCCCGGCCGCGGGCTGTAGAGGTCGGGCTGCATGGGCGTCGCGATCGTCCGCGTGCCGAACAGCGCGCGGCCCGCGTCGCTGTAGGCGAAGCAGGAGTTCGGCAGGTCGATCCAGCCCGTCGTGTCGAGCTGCCAGCACTCCCACGGGTCGCCGCCCGCCGCGCGCTCCGCGCGCTCGCGCGGGAGCTTCGCCACCTGGCGCGCCAGGCGCGCGACCTCGACGAGCGCGTCCACGACGAGCCCGGCGCCCTCGCCGCCGCCCGTCGCCTCGGCGGCGCGCCGCGTGAGGCCGCCCACCAGCCCCGCACCGGCGAGCGCGGCGACGCCCTGGGCGATCGCCGGCCCGAGCGCGCCGCGCAGGGCCCGGCAGCGCGCCGCGCGGATCCCGTAGCTCGGCGAGGGCAACGCGACGACCGCCAGCTCGACGGCGTGGTCGGGGTCGTCGAGCCGCACCGTGTGGGTGAACGCGTCGGGGTGGGTGTTGTCCACCCACCCCTCCATCGTGCGCTCGTAGCGCTCGCGCCCGCGCAGCAGGAGCGGCTCGAGCACGCCCAGACTAGCGCCCCATCGCGCTGGTGCCACCGGCCAGGTACTTCTCCGGCTCCCGGTCGAACTTCTGCTTGCAGCCGACCGCGCAGAAGTAGTACGTCTGCCCCTTGTGGCTCGACTGCGCCGCCGCCTTCGCGGGCTCGACATTCATCTTGCAGACCGGATCAAGCGCCATGCTGTGGCCTCCATCGTTTGAGCCTGAGACTGTTCGTGACCACCGACACCGACGAGAACGCCATCGCCGCGCCGGCGAGGATCGGCGAGAGCAGCACGCCCCAGAACGGGTAGAGGACGCCCGCCGCCACCGGGATCAGCACCGTGTTGTAGCCGAACGCCCAGACGAGGTTCTCCTGGATCACCCGGATCGTGCGGCGGGAGAGCTCCACCGCCGCGACCGCGCCGCGCAGGTCGCCGCGCATCAGCGTCACGTCGGCCGCCTCGATCGCGACGTCGGTGCCCGACCCCATCGCGATGCCGACGTCGGCCTGGGCGAGCGCCGGCGCGTCGTTGATCCCGTCGCCGACCATGGCGACGCGCCGCCCCTCGGCCTGGAGCCGCTGGATCTCGCGCGTCTTGTCCTCGGGCAGGACCTCGGCGAGCACGCGCTCGACGCCCGCCTGGCGCGCGATCGCCTCGGCCGTCACCCGGCTGTCGCCGGTGAGCATGACGACGCCGAGGCCGAGGCG
Source organism: Candidatus Rokubacteria bacterium RIFCSPLOWO2_02_FULL_73_56 (assembly GCA_001788495.1). Taxonomy (GTDB): domain Bacteria; phylum Methylomirabilota; class Methylomirabilia; order Rokubacteriales; family CSP1-6; genus GWA2-73-35. Next base: position 29,351 of record MGCF01000170.1, on the reverse strand, counting down.
CTTGAGGGCGGCCACCGCCGCCGCGGCCTCGGGCTTGAGCACGTCGGCCGCGGCGACGAGCCCGAGCGGCCGGCCGGCGAGCGCCAGGTACATGGCCGTCTTGCCCTCCGCGGCGAGCGCCCGCGCGCGCCCGGCGAGCGCCCCGACCTCGATGCCGCGCGCGTCCATCAGCGCGCGGTTGCCGAGCAGCACGCGCCCGTCGGGCGCCATCGCGTCGATCCCCTGCCCCGGCACCGTCGTGAACTCGCCGACCGGCGGCAGCGCGAGCCCCCGCTCCTTGGCCCGCGCGACGATCGCCTCGCCGAGCGGGTGCTCCGAGCCCTGCTCGGCCGCCGCCGCGAGGGCGAGGACCTCGTCTTCCGAAACCATCTCACCGCTCGCCTCGGCGGTCGCACCGCCTGCGGCTCGCACGACCACGACATCGGTCACCGACGGACGGCCCACGGTGAGCGTGCCCGTCTTGTCGAAGACGATCGTGTCGCACTTGTGGAGCAGCTCGAGCGCGGCGGCGCTCTTGATGAGCACGCCGAACTCCGCGCCGCGCCCGGTGCCGACCATGATCGCGGTCGGCGTCGCGAGTCCCATCGCGCACGGGCAGGCGATGACCAGCACGGCGACGGCGTTGGTGAGCGCCATCAGGCCCGCGGGCGTGGGGCCGAGGAGCCACCAGGCGGCGAACGTGAGCGCGGCGAGCCCGAGCACGATCGGCACGAAGACGGCGGCGACGCGGTCGGCCAGGCGCTGGATCGGCGCGCGCGACCCCTGCGCCTGCTCGACGAGCTTGATGATGCGCGCGAGCGTGGTCTCGCTGCCGACGCGCGCGGCGCGGAACACGAAGCTGCCGGTGCGGTTCACGGTGCCGGCGAAGACCCTGGCCTCGGGCGCCTTCTCGACGGGCAGGCTCTCGCCCGTCAGCATGGACTCGTCCACCGTGGACGCGCCCTCCGTCACCGCGCCGTCCACGGGGATGCGCTCGCCCGGCCGGATGCGGATCAGGTCGCCGACCAGCACCGCCGCGGTCGGCACGTCCGCCTCGCGCCCGTCGCGCAGGACGCGCGCGGTGCGCGGCGCCAGGCTCACGAGCCGCCGGATCGCCTCGGACGTCCGCCCGCGCGCGCGGGCCTCGAGCCAGCGGCCGAGGACGACGAGCGTGATGACCACCGCGCTCACGTCGTAATAGGTCACGGCGCCGTGGCCGGCGAAGGCGTGCGGCCAGAGCGTGACCGCGACGCTGAAGAGGTACGCCGCGCCGGTCCCGATCGAGACCAGCGTGGACATGCTCGCGGTACGGTAGCGGAGGTCGTGGAGGAAGCCCCGGTGGAACTGCCAGCCGACCCAGAACTGCACGGGCGTGGTCAGCGCGAACAGGAGCCACGGCTCGCGGAGCGCGGCCGGCACCCACGGGAAGACGTGGGACATCCCGCCGAGGAGGACGGGAACCGAGAGGATCGCGCCGACGCTGAACTTGCGCCGCTGCGCGCGCTGCTCGGCCTCGCGCGCGGCGCGCTCGCGGTCGACCGCGTCGGCCGCCTCCGCCGGCGGCGGCGGCTCGCTGAGCTCGTAGCCCGCCGCCTCCACCGCCGCGCGCAGGCGGGCGAAGTCGGTCTGCGCGGGGTCGAACGCGATCGTCGCCCGCTCGGTCGCGAGGTTCACGCTCGCGGACTCGACGCCCGCCACGGACGTGAGCGCGTGCTCCACCTTGCCGACGCAGGCGGCGCAGTGCATGCCGCGGACGGGGGCGGTGACCTCGGTCGCCATCACTTGCCCCGGAAGCGGGCGAAGACGTCGAGCAGCTCGTCGATCTTCTGCTGCCGCTCGCTCTTCGAGCCGGTGCGCAGCGCGTCGGCGACGCACGACTCGATGTGGCGGCCGAGCAGGAGCTTCTCCACCTGCTCGAGCGCGCCCCGCGCCGCGGAGATCTGCAGCAGGATGTCCACGCAGTAGGCCTCGTGCTCGATCATCCGCTGCAGGCCCTGCACCTGCCCCTCGATGCGCCGGAGCCGGCCGAGCGCCTTCGCCTTCGTCTCCTCGTTGATCACGCCATATACCCCCCGGTAGTATCCGCCCGGCCCCGGGGATGTGTCAACCGGAGTATCCCGCGGGGGCCGGGGATCGGGCTCAGCGGCGCAGGCGCAGGGCGCCGGGGAGGACGCGCAGCGTGACGGGCGTGGGCGGCGCCGCCTCGCCGTCCACGTGGGTCGGCAGCGGCGTGGCCGCGCGGATCACGACCTCGCGCGCGCGCCGCGTGAAGATCTTGCGGTGGCCGAGGTGCTCGCCGCGGTACACCGTCGGCAGCCACCACACGAGCTCCAGGCGCCCGAGGGCGCCCAGCACCACGAGGTCGAGGCACGCGTCCGTGGGATCGGCGGCCGGGGCGATCCGCATGCCGCCTCCGTAGCGCGCGCCGTTGGCGACGACCACGGCGGTGACGGGCCCCCGCCACGTCTGCGCGCCGTCCAGCACGAGGTCGACCGCGAGCGGCCGCTGGGCCCGGAGCGCCTCGAGGACGCCGCGCACGTAGGGCACCGTGCCGCTCCCGCCGCGCGCGGCCACGCGCCGGGCGACGACGGCGTCGAACCCCGCGCCGCACGCGTTCACGAAGCAGCGGCGCGTGCCGTCCGGCCACTCGGCCACGCCGAGGTCGAGCGCGACATCCGCGCCCGTCAGGAGCCGCCGGGCGGCGAGCATCGGGTCGGCGGGCAGGCCGAGGTTCGCGCACGCGTCGCGCCCGCGACCGGTGCCGATCACGCCGAGCGCGGCGCGCGGACGGCCCCCGGCGTCGAC
>MGCF01000170.1:0-26555 GCA_001788495.1 Candidatus Rokubacteria bacterium RIFCSPLOWO2_02_FULL_73_56 | reverse complement strand
GCGCCGCGCGAGCTCGGTGGCGCCGCCGGGGCCCGCGGTGGCAGCCCACTCGAAGTCGAGGCCGAGGCGCGCCAGCTCGTCCTGGAGCGTGCGCCAGGCGCGCGCCGTGCGCCCGCCGCCGGCGGCCGGGTTGACGACGACGAAGGCGCGGCTCACTCGAAGAGCGAGGGCTGCATGCCGGCGGGCTCGCTCCGGCGCCGGCGCGCCTTCGCCGGGACCGCCTTCCCCTTGCGCGGCTTCGCCGTCCTGGCTGGCGCGGGCCGCGGCAGCTTCCAGCCCTTCTGGTGGGCGACGCGCTCGCCCTGCTTGATCACGAGCAGGTCGACGAGCCTGGCGAGCGGGTTCGCGAGGAGCATGAGGTACTTCTCCCAGTAGCGCGGCGAGTGGGCGAGGGTGCGCATGCGGTCGAGCGCCAGCGCGAGCGCGGCGCGGTCGCCGCGCCGCGCGGCGAGCCGGAGGTCGGCGAGGATCCGCGCCTGGCTGATGCGGGACGGCGGCGTGCGCGCCATCAGTCCCGGGGTCCGCCCCGGCGGCTCACTGGCCGCTCCCGCGGAAACGGACCTCGTGGCCCTCGCGGTCGGCGTGGTTCGGCTGGAGCGTGAGCTTCCGGTCGAGCAGCCGGGCGAGGCGCGCGAGGTCCTCCGCGCCGTCCCCCTCGAGGTAGCGCGCCACGTCGGGGTGCACGCGGATGACGATCTCGCGGCCGTTCTGGGCATCGGGCGGGGCCGCGGCCTTCGCCTGCACCGCGCGGTAGACCTCGGCGGCGAGCGTCGCGTCCGCCTTGGTCACGCCGCTGCCCCGGCACGTCGGGCACTGCACGGACAGGAGCGCGCGGAGGTCCTGGCGGACGCGCTTGCGCGTCATCTCGACCAGGCCGAGCTCGGAGATCTGCAGCACGTTCGTCCGCGCCTTGTCGTCGGCGAGCGCCTTCGTGAGCGCCTGGTAGACCTGCGCGCGGTGCTCCTCGCGCTCCATGTCGATGAAGTCGATGATGATGATGCCGCCGAGGTCCCGCAGGCGGATCTGGCGGACCACCTCGCCGGCCGCCTCGAGGTTGATCTTGAGCACGGTCTGCTCGAAGTCCCGCTTGCCGACGTACTTGCCCGTGTTCACGTCGATCGACACGAGCGCCTCGGTATGGTCGATGACGATGTAGCCGCCCGACCTGAGCCACACGCGCCGCCGCAGCGCCTTCTCGATGTCCTTCTCGATCCCGAAGGCCTCGAAGACCGGCTGCCGGTCCGCGTGGAGCCGGACGCGGTCGACGAGCGCGGGCGCCAGCGCCGCGACGTGCGCGGCGCATTTCCGATACCCCTCCTCGGCGTCGATGACGAGCTCGTCGATGTCCGGTGAGAAGAGGTCGCGCACGACCCGGAAGACGAGGTCGCCCTCCTCGTGCAGCACCGCCGGCGCGGCCGCCTGCTCGAAACGCACCTGGATCTGCGCCCAGAGACGCGTCAGGAACTGGACGTCGGCCGCGAACTCCGCCTCGCCCTTGCCCTCGGCGTTGGTGCGGACGATGAAGCCGCCCGGCGGCAGCTCGAGCGCGCGGAGCACCGCGCGCAGGCGGTCGCGCTCCGCCTCGTCGTGGATGCGCCGCGAGACGCCGATGTGGCGCGCCTGGGGCATGAACACGAGGTAGCGGCCCGGGAACGACAGGAACGACGTGACCCGCGCCCCCTTGGTGCCGAGCGACTCCTTCGAGACCTGCACGAGCACGTGCTGCCCGCGGGTCAGGAGCTGCTCGATCGGCGCGGGCGCCTCGGGCCGCGGCTGCATCTCGTCGGGATCGACGTCGGGGTCGGCGTCCGCCTCGTCGTCCCCGCCCGCCAGCATGGTCCGGGCGTAGTCGCCGAGGTTGGTCGTGTAGTCGCCGACGTAGAGGAACGCGTCCTTGTGGAGGCCGATGTCGACGAACGCCGCCTGCATCCCGGGCAGCACGTTCGTCACGACCCCCTTGTAGACGCTCCCGACGATCGAGCGCTGGCGGTGACGCTCGAGGTACAGCTCGGTGAGGAGGCTACCCTCCTGAACCGCGACGCGTGTTTCGGCGAGCCCGTCGTTGACGACGATCCGTTTGGCCACGGCAGCACCTCGCTGACACGGGCGGTCGCGGCGCGGGCGCGCGCATCCCGTGTCTCATTGGAACTGCCGCATTCGCACCGAGAGGAGCAGGCCCAGCGCCATCAGGGAGGCGAGCATCGAGGAGCCGCCGTAGCTCATCAGCGGCAGCGGAATCCCCACGACCGGCAGGAGCCCGGTCACCATCCCCACGTTGATCAGCACCTGCGTCGCCAGCAGCGACGTGGCGCCCAGCGCCACGAGGCGGCCGACGGGCTCCCGCGCCGACGCCGCGATGTCGAAGCCCCGGAGCAGGAGCAGGACATAGCAGACGAGCAGCACGAGGCAGCCGACGAATCCCCACGTCTCGGCGAATACGGCGAAGATGAAATCCGTGTGACGCTCCGGAAGGAACGCGAGCCGGCTCTGTGTCGCGCCGGCCACGCCCTTGCCCAGGAGCTGACCCGATCCGATCGCGATCTTGGCCTGGATCACGTTGTACGCGCTCCCGAGCGGGTCGCGCAACGGGTCCAGGAACACCAGAATCCGCTCCCGCTGGTAGTCCCGCAGGACGAGCCACGCCAGCGGCGCGGCGGCCACGCCGGCCAGCGCGAGCCCGCCGAGCAGGCGCAGGCGCATCCCGGCACCGACCAGCAGGATCACCAGCACGGGGAAGAGCATGACCGCGGTGCCGAGGTCGGGCTGCTTGACGATCAGCAGCGCCGGCACCGCGACGATCGGCAGCGTCAGGGCGACGGCGGTCCGGCCCACGGGCTGGGCCCAGCGGGACGTGATCACCCAGACCGCCATGAGGACGAAGCAGATCTTGAAGATCTCCGAGGGCTGCACGGACAGCGGACCCCAGACGATCCAGCGCCGGGCCCCGGACACGGTGCGGCCGAGCACGAAGACCGCGCCGAGCCCGGCGAGCCCGAGCAGGTAGAGCGCGGGCGCGGCGCGCACGAGCCGCCGGTAGTCGATGCTCGCGATCACGACCAGCGCCACGAGGCCGACGCCGAACCACACGAGCTGCCGCACGGCGGCGCCGCCCGTGCGCCCGACGTTCAGGTTCGCGAGCGTGACGGCGCTCGTCAGCACGAGCGCGCCCGCCGCGCCCAGCAGCGCCCAGTCGACGTTCTCGAGGAGCCTCCGGTCGATCCCGACCATGGCTATCCCGGGAATCCTATACTGGCGACGCGCTCGAAGAAGATCGCGTTGAGGATCTTCCGCGCGATCGGGGCCGCGACCTGGCCCCCCTTGCCGCCGCGCTCGACGAGCACGACGACCACCACCTCGGGCTCCCGCACGGGCGCGAACGCGGCGAACCACGCGTGGTCCTGCCCGAGCGCGGCCTTCGACTTCGCGATCATCTGGGCCGTGCCGGTCTTGCCGGCGATGTCGAGGCCGGGGATGCGCGCGCCGCCGCCCGTGCCGCCGTCGTTGACGACGCCCCACAGCGCGTGGCGGAGGAACGCCCACACGGCCGGCGAGAGCTCCACGTGGCCGTTCACCTCGCCGGCGTCGCTCCACACGACGCCCTGCCCGGGCCGCTCGACACGCTGGACGAGCCGCGGGCGCCAGAGCACGCCCCCGTTGGCCACCGCGGCCATGAAGCGCGCGACCTGCATCGGCGTGACGAGGAGGGCGCCCTGCCCGATCGACATGTTCACGGTGTCGCCGGCGGGCCACGGGTTGCGCCGCCGCAGCCGCGGCTGCGGGACGAGCCCGGGCTTCTCGCTCCCCAGCTCGACGCCGGTCGGCGCGCCGAAGCCGAAGGCGCGCGCGTACCGCGTGATCGCGGCGCCGCCGACCCGGAGCCCGGCCTGATAGAAGAAGACGTTGCAGGATTCGGCGAGCGCGCGGTACAGGTCCACGCGACCGTGCCCGCCCTCCTTCCAATCCTTGAACGTGACCCCGCCCAGGCGGAACTCGCCGGTGCAGGTGACGCTGTCCGCCGGCGTCAGCGTGCCCTCCTGGAGGCCCGCCGCCGCGACGATGATCTTGAAGACCGAGCCCGGCGCGTACTGGCTCTGGATCGTGCGGTTCAGGAGCGGGAAGTTCGGGTCCTGCACGATGCGCAGCCACGCCGCGCGGTCGATCGAGCCCGTGAACCGGTCGATCTCGAACGCCGGCGTGGACACCAGCGCGAGCACGTCGCCGCTGCGCGGGTCCAGCACGACGGCGGCGCCCGCGTGCCCCTCCATCGCGCGCTCGGCCGCCTCCTGGACGCGGCGGTCCACCGTGGTCACCACCTGCGCGCCCGCGTGCGGCTCCGTCTGCTGGACGAGGCGCACGGGACGACCCATCACGTCCACCTCGATGCGCTCGCCGCCGTCCTTGCCGCGGAGGTACTCGTCGAGCAGCCGCTCCAGCCCGCTCTGGCCGACGATGTCGCCGCGCCGGTAGCGGCCGCTCCGGAGCTGCTCCTCGCTGGCCTCGCGCACGTAGCCCAGCAGATGGGCGGCGAACCGGCTCGTCGGATAGACGCGCTGCGGCTCCACCTCGGTGATGACGCCCGGCAGCTCGAGCTTCCACTCCTCGATCTTCGCGACGTCCTCGAGCGTGAGGCCGCGGCGCACGCGCACGGGGAGGAGCGAGTCGGGCTGCACCCGCGCGACCGTGTCGAGGAGCTCCTGGAACGGGATCGCGAGCAGCGACGCGACGCGCCCGAGCACCGCGGCCCGGCTCACCGGGTCGCGCGGCAGCTCGCGCGGGATCAGCGAGAGCGTGAACGCGGGCCGGTTGTCCACGAGCGGCACGCCGCGGCGGTCGAAGAGGATGCCGCGCGGCGCGGCGATCGGCCGGACGCGGATCCGGTTCTTGTCGGAGGCGTCGAGGAACCGGCCGCCCTCGAGCACCTGCAGGTACCAGAGCTGGCCCAGCAGGACGAGGAACGCGGTCATGACGATGCCGGCGATCGCGACGACGCGCCGCTGGCCGTCGTCGCGGCGGGGCGGCAGCGAGCGGCGGCCGAACGGGGCGCTCACCGCCGACCGCTCACGCCGACCGCGCCCGGACCGACTCGATCCACGAGAGCGCGAGCACGAAGACGGCGCCGAGGAAGCCGTTGTACAGCGCCTGCGGCAGGACGACCCAGGCCATCAGCTCCCCGAGCGGAGCCGGGAAGCGGAAGAGCTTCAGCAGCGCGAACCGCACGAGCGCCTCGGCCACCGTGAGCAGCACGAGGCCCGGCACCTGCACGAGCGGCTGGGTCACCGCGAGGCGGCTGCCCGCCGCGCCGATCGCGAACCCGATCAGCGCCTTCGTGAGCGCCTGGACGCCCAGCAGCCCGCCACCGGCGGCGTCCTGGAGCAGCCCGGCGACGAACCCCGCGACGCACCCGAACTCGGGCCCGCGCCGGAGGGCGAGCAGGACGACCACGATCAGCGGCAGGTCGGGCGTCACGCCGGCGATGCGCAGCGCCGGCGCCAGCGTCGCGTGGGCGACGCCGCCGCCGAAGACCGTGAGCGCCAGGAGGGTGCGCATCAGCCGCCGCTCGGGAAGTAGGCGGTGAGGTCCTGCGGCGTCGGGCCCGTGACGAGCAGGACCTCGTCCACCCGGCCGAAGTCCACCGCCGCGTCGAGCGCCGCGTAGTTGAAGAGCGCCGAGCCCCGGTCGTCGATCGCGCGCACGCGCCCGATCGGGATGCCGCGCGGGAAGAGCCCGCCCTGCCCCGAGCTGACGAGCACGTCGCCGACCCGGATCCCGGCGCCGGCGCGCGCGAGGTACTTGAAGCGGATCGTGCCCCGCGGCTCGCCCTCGACGATGCCCGGCGTCCGCGTCCGCACGACGTGAGCCCCGACGGTCGAGGCGGGATCGGTCAGCACCTGCACGATCGCCGACCCGGGGCGCACGTCCACGATGCGCCCGACCAGGCCGTGGGGCGAGATCACCGCGGTCATGCGCGCGATGCGGTCCGCGCGCCCGCGGTTCACCGTGAGCGCGCGCACCCAGCCGCCCCACTCGCGCGCGATGATCTCGCCGGGGAGCGTCGCGAGCGGCAGCCGCTCCTGGAGCACGAGGAGCTGCCGGAGCCGGCGGTTCTCGTCGTCGGTCTCGCGCACGCGGAGCGCCTCGACGCGCAGCCGCTGCACCTCGGCGCGCAGCCGCCGGTTCTCGGCCCGGACGTTCTTCCAGTCCAGGTACGTCGTCCACACGCCGAGCGCGCCGCGCGTCAGCTTCGCGTAGCCGGCCTGGAGCGGGGTGGTGACGACGGCGACGAGGTCGCTGGCGCGCGAGCCGTAGCCGCGGGACTGGAGCGTGAGGAGCCCCAGGCACACGCCGACCAGCACGAGGAGCAACGCGAACTTCCGAACCCTCATCCTCCGCCCTCCAGCACCGACCGCGGTGACGCGCTAGGCGGGGATCGCCACCTTCTTCAAGAGATCGAGCTCGTCGAGCACTTTGCCCGTGCCGAGCGCGACGCACGACAGCGGGTCGTCGCCCTGCGTCACGGGCAGGTTGGTCTCCTGGCGCAGCAGGTGGTCCAGGCCGCGGAGCAGCGCGCCGCCGCCCGTGATCACGATGCCCTTGTCCACGATGTCGGCCGCCAGCTCCGGCGGCGTCCGCTCCAGGCACGTCCGCACGGTCTCGACGATGGTCATCACGGGCTCCCGCAGCGCCTCGCGGATCTCCTCGTCGGTGATGAGAACCGTCTTCGGGATGCCGTCGATCAGGTCGCGGCCCTTGACCTCCATCGTGCGCCGCTCCCCGCCCATCGGGTACGCCGAGCCGAGCGTCATCTTGATCTCCTCGGCGCGCCGCTCGCCGACGAGGAGGTTGTAGTGCTTGCGGATGTACTGGACGATCGCCTCGTCCATCTCGTCGCCCGCGATCCGCACCGACTTCGCGTACACGATGCCGGAGAGCGAGATGACCGCGACCTCCGTCGTGCCGCCGCCGACGTCGACGATCATGTTCCCGCCCGGCTCCTGGATCGGCAGGCCGGCGCCGATCGCGGCGGCCATCGGCTCCTCGATCAGGTACACCTCGCGCGCGCCCGCCTGCATCGCCGAGTCGCGGACCGCGCGCTTCTCGACCTGGGTGATGCCCGAGGGCACGCCGACGACGATGCGCGGCCGCACGAGCGTGCGGCGGCGATGCACCTTCGAGATGAAGTAGTGCAGCATCTTCTCGGTCACGTCGAAGTCGGCGATCACGCCGTCCTTGAGCGGACGGATCGCGACGATGTTGCCCGGCGTCCGGCCGAGCATCGCCTTGGCCTCGTGGCCGACGGCGAGCACGGAGTGGTCGGCCTGGTGGATCGCCACGATCGAGGGCTCGTTGAGGACGATGCCCTCGCCGCGCACGTACACGAGCGTGTTGGCGGTGCCGAGGTCCACGGCGAGGTCGTTGGAGAACATTCCGGCGAGCAGGTTGTAGAACATCAGCACTCCGTCGTGTCCAAGATGTTTGCCGTCCGCGTGTGTCTTGCCCTCTGGGGACCTTACACTAGCACAGTCCGTGCCACAGCAAAACGAAAACTCCGTTTTTCCAAGGCTTTAGCGCCCATAGGAGCGCTGACCGCGGTGGAGCGTTCCGGAAAAGCGACAGATTTTCAGCGGGTTCGGGCGGTGCGGCGGCCGCCGACGCGCGGCGAGGGGCCGCGCGTCCCGGCGCGGGGCCCAGGGGCCGCGCGGTGCGGCGAGGCGGGCCCGGCCCGGGCCGTCACGTGCTCAGGCTGACACCCGCCGTGCCAGGGATGGACATGGAGGCCCCTCCCGCGTGACGCGCGAGGATCACCGGATGCCCAGCGCGTCCGGGAGCCACAGGGTCAGCGCGGGGACGTACACGACGAGGAGCAGCGCCACGAGCAGCGCCGCGACGAAGGGCAGCGCCCAGCGCGACACCTCCTCGATCGGCACCTTCGCCAGCCGCGCCGCCACGTAGAGGTTCACCGCGACGGGGGGCGTCACGGTCCCGATCGCCAGGTTCACGGTCATCATCACGCCGAACCAGATCGGGTCCCAGGCGAACTGCTTCATCAGCGGCAGGAAGATCGGCAGGAACACGTAGTAGATCGAGATCGCGTCGAGGAGCATCCCCGCCACGAGCAGCAGCGCGTTCAGCAGCAGCAGGATCACGTAGGGGTTGTCGCTCCACCCGAGCAGGCCGCGGGCCGCGCGGTCCATCACGCCGAGCGTCGAGCCGGTCCACGAGAACAGCCCGGCGAAGGCGACGACGATCATCACCACCGCGCTCGCGACGGCCGCGTCGCGGAAGGTCGCGTAGAGCTCACGCAGGCCGAGGTTCCTGAACACCACGAGCCCCACGAAGAGGCCGTACGCGACCGCGACGACGGCGGCCTCCGTCGGCGTGAAGACGCCGCCGTAGATCCCGCCCAGGATGATCACGGGGGCGACCAGCCCCCATTTCGCCTCCCACGCGGCGCGAGCGATCTCCCGGGGCGTGCCCCAGGGCTCGCCCCCCCAGCCATGGCGCCGCGAGAGCCACACGACGGGCACCACCAGCGCGAGCCCCATCAGCAGGCCGGGCACGACCCCCGCCGCGAACAGCCGGGCGACCGAGGTCTCCGTGATGACCGCGTAGACGACGAAGGCGACGCTCGGCGGGATCAGGACGTCGGTCGTGGCGGCGGCCGCCACCAGCGCCGCGGCGAAGCCCACCGCGTAGCCGCGGCGGGCCATCGCCGGGATCATCACCGCGCCGATCGCCGCGGTGTCCGCCGGGCCCGTGCCCGAGATCGCACCGAAGAAGACGCAGCCGCCGACGGCCACGAGCCCGAGGCCGCCGCGCACGGGGCCGACCAGGAGGTTCAGCAGCGTGACCAGCCCGCGCGACAGGCCCACGCGGTCCATCACGAAGCCGGCCAGGATGAAGAACGGGATCGCCAGCAGCGGGAACTTGGCGATGTTCGCGTAGACGTTGGCGGCCGTGACCTGGATGCCCAGGTTGAACTGCCAGAGGAACAGGAGCGCGCTCGCGCCCACCGCGGTCAGGATCGGCACGCCCGCCAGGAGCAGGACGAAGAACAGCCCGAACAGGAGGATCCCGGGCTCCACTCACGCCTCCCGGCGGCGGGCGGCGCGGACGGCCGCCTGCACGATCCGCACGACGATGAGCAGGCCGACCGCCGGGATCCCCGCCGTGTACCACCACTGCGGGATCGCGAGCGCCTCGGAGGTGGTCCCGAGCATGCGCTCGCTCCGGATCTGCAGGAGCCCGTAGTAGATCAGCAGGACGAACAGGGCGACGCTGAGCGCGGCGGACAGCCAGAGCGCGAGGCGCCGCGCGCCGGGCGGCGCCCGGTCCACCAGGTAGGTGAACGCGAGGTGGGAGCCCTCGCGGAAGGCGATGGCGCTCCCGAGGAGGGTGAGCCAGACGAACAGGCTCACCACGATCTCCTCGGTGAACGCCAGCGAGTACTGGACCACGTAGCGGGTGATGACGTTGACGAACGCCACCACCGTCATGACCACGAAGACGAGGACGCAGGCGCCCTCCTCCAGGCGGTCGCCGAGCCGGCCCACGCTACCTGGTCTTGGCGACGATCTGCTCGGCGGCCTTCACGAGGTCGACGCCGACCTCGCCCACCCATTTGTCGTACACGGCGCGCGTCTTCGCCTTGAAGGCCGCGACCTCGGCGGGCGAGAGCATGACGACCTCCATGCCGTTCTTCTTGAGCTCGTCGTACGCCGCCGTCGAGCCCTCGAGCCCCTTGCGGGCGCCGGCCTTCTCCCACGCCGCCATCTCGACCGCCGTCTTGCGGACGATCTCGCGGTCGGCGGGCGTGAGGCTGTCCCACGTGAGCTTCGAGACCGCGATGATCACGGGGTCGATCGCGTAGTGCCACGCCGTGAGGTGCTTCTGCGAGTTCCACAGCTTGAACGGGATGATGACGCTGACGACCGGGTTCTCCTGGCCGTCCACCGTCCCCTGCTGGAAGGCCTGCTGCGCCTCGCCCCAGTTCATGTTGATCGGGTTGGCGCCGAGCGCGCGGAAGGTGTCGATGAAGATCGGCGAGCCGACCACGCGGATCTTGAGCCCGGCCAGGTCCTCGGGCTTCCGGACGGCCCGCTTGCCGTTGGTGATCTGCCGGAAGCCGTTCTCGGCCCAGGCCAGGGGCACGACGCCCTTCGCCTCGATCAGCTTGAACAGCTTCTGGCCCGGCGCGCCGGCCTGCACGGCGTCGAGCGCCTTGTAGGACGGGAACATGAACGGCATCGCGAAGAGGTTCAGCTCCTTGACCTGCGGCGACCAGTTGATCGTCGAGCCGAAGGCGAAGTCCGCCACGCCCTGGTTCAGGAGCGTGAACTCGTTCGTCTGCTTGCCGGCGAAGAGCTGGCCCGCGTAGTAGTTCTTGACGTTGATGCGGCCCTGCGTGCGCTCCCGGAGGAGGTCGGCGAACTTCGCCGCCGCCTCGCCCCACGGCCCGCTCGGGCCCACGACGAGGCTGTTCTTGAACTCGGGCTTGTACTGCGCCGCCGCGGGCCCGGGACCCGCGACCGCCACCAGCGCCACTGCGAGGATCGCGACGATGAGCCGCTTCATGGCCCTGCTCCTTCTCCGTGCTGCGCGGGATGGGATTGGTGAAAACGCCGATCAGGTATAGCATTTTGCACGCCGCGATGACAACCGACGAGTTCGAGAGCTTCTTCGAGCGCGGCGTGACCGACGGGCTCCCGGTGGTGCCGCCGACGCGGGAGCGCGTCGACCGCATGCTCGCCGCCACCGGGCGCGCGCGGGACGAGCTCGTCGGCGAGATGCCGCCGAACTACGGGCGCCTCAGCGTGGAAAAGGCGGCGGTCAACGCCGTCATGGCCGGCTGCCGGCCCGAGTACCTGCCGGTCGTGCTGGCGGCGGCCGCGTGCGCCTGCGATCCGGCGTTCAACCTGCACGGCGTGTCCACCTCGACCCACTTCTCCGCGCCGCTGATCGTCGTCAACGGCCCGGTGCGCGGGCGGATCGGCCTCAACAGCGCGTTCGGCGTGTTCGGCCCCGGCTACCGCGCCAACGCGACGATCGGCCGGGCGCTGCGCCTGTGCATGATCAACATCGGCGGCGCCCGGCCGGGCGAGACGTCCATGTCCACGTTCGGCCATCCCGGGCGCTACACCTACTGCATCGCCGAGCACGAGGAGGCGAGCCCGTGGCCGCCGTACCACGCGGACCGCGGCCTGCCGCCCGGGACGAGCGCGGTCACGCTGTTCGCGGGCGAGGCGCCCCACGGCATCTCCGACCATTCGAGCCGCACGGCGCCGGAGCTCGCGGGCTCGCTCGGCTGGTCCATGGCGGGCCTGTGGAACAGCAAGCACTTCCCGCTCTACTCGCCCACGATGCTCGTGGTCGGCCCCGAGCACGCGCGCACGCTCGCCGCCGACGGCTGGGGGCGGGCCGACCTGGCGCGTTTCCTCCACGAGACGGTGCGGCGGCCGTACCGCGAGCTCCTGCCCGACGAGCGCCACGGGGAGGGCACGAACCTCCGGTACGGCAGGACGCCGCCCCCGCCCGAGACGCTGATCTCCAAGTTCCCGTCGCCGGAGGAGATCCACATCGTCGTGGCCGGCGGCACGGCGGGGCGCTTCTCGGTGGCGATCCCGGGCTGGCTGGGCACGAAGAACGGCTCGCGGCCCGTCACCCGGCCCATAGAATTCGATTGACTTGGCCCGGGCGGCGTGGCATGCTTCGACTCGGTCCTGGTACACACGGAATTTGAGTAACGATCGTGAGAGATCGAGACACACGCCGCGCGGATCCAGTCCGCGCGGCTTTTTTTTGCCTTCCAATTCCGGAAGGCAACCCCGCCACGCAGGCGGGAGCACCAAGGGGCTTGAAGACCCCCTAAAGCGAGGTCCGAGGCATGGCTCAGGGACAGGTAAAGTGGTTCAACGACGCGAAGGGGTACGGGTTCATCACTCAGGAGGGTGGCGAGGACGTCTTCGTCCACTATAGCGCCATCCAGGCCCAGGGCTTCAAGAGCCTGGCCGAAGGCGACCGGGTGGAGTTCGAGGTGACCCGCGGCCCGAAGGGTCTTCAGGCTGCCAACGTCCGGAAGGTGCAGTAACTTCACATCCTGGTAGCTTCCGCCCGGGCCCGCCGACGGGCCCGGGCGCTTCACCACCAGACACCCACACACGAGACCCCTGAAAGAGAGTCCACGTTGATGGTCCGCTCGTTCACAGATCTGAAGCTCACGCCCGTCATGCTCGAGGCGATCGCCGCCGCGGGCTGGGCGACTCCCACTCCCATCCAGGCCCAGGCGATCGGGCCGATCCTCGAGGGCCACGACCTGATCGGCTGCGCCCAGACGGGCACCGGCAAGACCGGGGCGTTCGCCATCCCGGTCATCGAGCGCCTCGCCGGGCCGGGTCCGCAGCCGGCCGCCGCCGGCCCGCGGCAGGGCGGGCCGCGCGTGCTCGTCCTGGCGCCCACGCGGGAGCTCGCGCTCCAGATCGCGGAGACGTTCGATCTGCTCGGGCGGACCCGGCGGATCTCGACCGCGGTGCTGATCGGCGGCGAGGCGATGGGCCCCCAGCTCGCCGCGCTCGCCAGGCGCCCCGACGTGATCGTGGCGACGCCGGGCCGGCTGTTCGACCACCTCGAGCGCGGGACGGCGAGCCTCCGCGCGATCCGCACCGTCGTGCTCGACGAGGCCGACCGGATGCTCGACATGGGCTTCGCGCCCCAGGTCGAGCGGATCCTGCGCGTCGTGCCGGTCGACCGCCTGACGCTCTGCTTCTCGGCCACGATGCCGCCCGAGGTCGAGCGGCTCGTGCGGCAGCACCTGATCCGGCCCATCCGCGTCGAGGCCGGCACGTTCGCGCGGCCCGTGGCCAAGGTCATCCAGGTGCTCTACCGCGCCGACGCGCGCGACAAGACGCCGGTCCTGCTGCGGCTGCTCGGCGAGGAGCGCGGCCGGACGCTCGTGTTCACGCGCACCAAGCACCGCGCCGACCGCGTCGCGCGGGCGGTCCAGGCGGCCGGCCACCGCGTCGCGCGCCTGCACGCCGATCGCTCGATGGCGCAGCGCCGCGAGGCGCTCGACGGGTTCCGGAACGGCCGGTACCGGGTGCTCATCGCGACGGACATCGCGGCGCGCGGCATCGACGTGCCGGAGATCACCCACGTGGTGAACTTCGACCTGCCGCACACCGCCGAGGACTACATCCACCGGATCGGCCGCACGGCGCGCGCCGAGGCGAGCGGCCTCGCCTCGAGCATCGCCGCGCCGGAGGAGAGCGACCAGCTGCGGGCGATCGAGCGGCACCTCGGCCATCCGGTGCCGCGGCAGGGCGTCGCGGCGGCAACGGGCCGCTGACGGCGCATGGCGTTCACCCCACCCCGGTCAATGACGGCCGGAGTCACCGGAGCGAAGGCTCCACAGAAGGAAACGGACACATGGCAACAGGCACAGTGAAGTGGTTCAACGATGCGAAGGGGTTCGGCTTCATCACGCAGGAGGGCGGCGAGGACGTGTTCGTGCACTTCAGCGCCATCCAGGCCAGCGGGTTCAAGAGCCTGGCCGAGGGCGAGCGCGTGGAGTTCGACGTGACGCGGGGGCCGAAGGGCCTCCAGGCCGCGAACGTCCGCAAGGCGTAACACCCGGGGGGAGATCCCCTCGCGCAGCGAGTGCCCGGGGAGTCCGAGGGGGGATCTCCCCCCTCGGCAAAAAATTAAGAGCCCCGACGGTGGCTGCGGCGCGTCGAGTCTGTTTCGCTCGCGCGTCGCGCCGCCCCGCTGGTGAGGCGGGACCGTCGGGGCCGGTGGCGCCTGGATCTCCCAGGCAATTCCACCCGGAGCTAGCGTGGACCCTGCCTAGGAGGCAACCACCTCACAGATCACCGTAGGGGTACTCATCGGCTGGATCACCTCCTGTTCTCGGCAAGGCCGCCACGCGGGCCCAGGTCCCACCCACCCAGAACCGGATGCCGACTCCCGGCCCGGGGCTCGACCACGTCAGCCGCCGGCGGGATTGTCGGCGGGGACGCCGAGGGAGCGCTGTTGTCGCTCCGGCCGATTTGCCTCATCCTACCCCAGGCCCGGCGCGCGTCAAAAAAAATCCGCGGCGCCGCTACTTGACGACGATGCGGGCGCGGTTGCGCTCCCACAGGCCGTGGCCGATGCCCTCGACCCGGCGCAGCTCCTCCGGCTGCTTGAACGGCCCGTGCGCCTCCCGGTACTGCACGATCCGCTCGGCGACCTTGCGGCCGACGCCCTCGAGCCGCATCAGCTCCTTGACGTCGGCGGTGTTGATGTTCACGGGCTCGCCGACCTTGGCCGTGATGCTCGTCTGGGCGCCGCGCGCAGGCGGCGCCGCGGCCGCGGCGGGCGGCACGAGCCACGGGACGATCGCGAACAGGGCGACGATCAGTGGACGGTGCGGGTGCTGGCGCATCGCGCTCCTCCGCGTTTCGGGTTCACAGCGTTCGCTCGGGCGCTCGCGAGCGACGCCATTGAACGCGCGGGGCGCGGAGAGCGTCAATGTCCAATGATTCGGACACGCGAAACGGATACAGGCGGGCAAGGTGCGTCAGTCGTCGCCGAGGGCGCCGAGCGCGCGCAGGTACTCCTCCCACTCGACCGGCACGAGCGACTGCTTCTTCGTGTTGCACGTCTTGCAGGCGGGCACCACGTTGCCGCGGGTCGTGCGGCCGCCGCGGCCGAGCGGCACCAGGTGGTCCATCGTCAGGTGGCGGTGGCCGACCCGGCGCCGGCAGTAGTGACAGACGCCGTCGGCGATCCGCCGCTTCCACCACGGGCTCTGGCGCAGCGCGCGCGCCTTCGCGCGCTCGCGCTTGAGCACCTCCGGATCCACGGGCGCGTAGTAGTCACTCATGGGCGGCGAGCGCCTCGGACAGCGCCTCCCACTCGCGCAGGAGCCAGGCCACCTGCTCCTCGGCGCGCTTGCGCTCGGCGGTGGCCGCGCGGGCGCGCGCGCCGTCCGTGTAGAGCGCCGGGTCGCCGAGCGCCCTGCCGATCTCGGCCAAGCGCTGCTCGAGCGCGTGGATCTGGCGCTCGACCTCCTCCAGCCGCCGCCGGAGCTCGCGCACCTCGGGCGTCGCGCGGCGCGCGCGGGCCGGCGTCGCCGCCGCGGGGCCGGCGTGCGCCCGCGCCCGCCGCGGGGCGGGGGGGCCCCCGGGCGCGCGTCGGTCCGCGCCCCGGGGGCGCCCCGGCCCCGCCGCCGCGGGAGGCGGCCCGGCCCCGGCGCGGGTCTCCGCGGCGAGGTAGTCGTCGTACGTGCCGAGGTGGCGCGTGAGCCCGCCGCGCGCCACCGCGACCACCGACGTCGCGATCCGGTTGATGAAGTAGCGGTCGTGCGAGATGAGCACGATCGTCCCCGGGAACGCGGCGAGCGCCTCCTCGAGGACCTCGCGCGAGGCCAGGTCGAGGTGGTTCGTCGGCTCGTCGAGGCAGAGCAGCGCGGCGGGGCGCACGAGCATCTTCGCGAGCGCCACCCGCGCCCTCTCGCCGCCCGAGAGCACGGCGATCCGCTTGTCCACGGCGTCACCGGAGAGCAGGAACGCGCCGAGCAGCGTGCGCAGCCGCGTCTGCCCGAGCGCGGGCGCCACGGCCTCGAGCTCCTCGAGCACCGTCCGCGTCGGCGTGAGCGCGTCGAGCTGGTGCTGGGCGTAGTAGTGGACGGCGACGTGCGCGCCGAGCGTGCGCTCGCCGCGGTCGAGCGGGAGCACGCCCGCGAGCAGCCGGAGCAGGGTGGACTTGCCCGCGCCGTTCGGGCCGACCAGCGCGACCCGCTCGCCGCGCTCGACCTCGAAGTCCACGCCGGCGTAGACGACGTTGTCGCCGTACGCCTTGTGGACGCCGCGCAGCGTGGCGACGCGGCGGCCCGTCCGTGGCGGCTCGGGGAACGCGAAGCGGATCTGTCGCGCCTCGGGACCGAGCTCGACACGCTCCATCCGCTCGAGCATCTTGATCCGGCTCTGCACCTGCCGCGCCTTCGTGGCCTGGTAGCGGAAGCGCGTGATGAAGCGCTCGATCTCGGCGACGCGCTTGGCCTGGTTCTTGACCTGCGCCTCGAGGAGCGCGCGCCGCGCCGCGCGCTCGACGAGGTAGTCGTCGTAGTCCCCGGCGTAGACGCTGACGCCGCCCGGGCCGACCTCGGCGATCGACGTCACCATCCGGTTCAGGAAGTAGCGGTCGTGCGCGACGATGACGACCGTGCCCGCGTAGCCCGCGAGGAACCCCTCGAGCCACTCGAGCGACTCGAGGTCGAGGTGGTTGGTGGGCTCGTCGAGCAGCAGGAGCGAGGGGCGCAGGAGCAGGAGGCGGGCGAGCGCCGCGCGCATGCGCCAGCCGCCCGAGAGCTCGGCCAGCGGGCGCGCGAAGTCGGCGGGGCGGAAGCCGAGGCCGCCCAGGATCGCCTTCGCCTCGGTCTCGAGCCGGTAGCCGCCCGCGGCCTCGAACCGGTGCTGGAGGTCGCCGTAGCGCGCGGTCAGCGCCTCGGCCGCGGGCCCCGCCGGCGCGGCCGCCAGCGCGGCGGCGACGTCCTCCATCTCGCGCTCGACCCGCCACAGCGCGTCGAAGCCCGAGAGCGCCTCGGCGAGGACCGAGCCCGCGCGGGCGCCCGCGACCTCCTGCGGCAGGTAGCCGATCGTCGCGTCGCGCGGCCGGCTGATGCGCCCGCCGTCGGGCGCCTCGACGCCGGCGAGCAGCCGGCAGAGCGTCGTCTTGCCCGCGCCGTTCGGGCCGACGAGCCCGATCCGCTCGCCGTCGGGGATGCGCCAGGTGAGCCCGCGGAAGAGCTGCTGGCCGCCGTAGGCCTTCGAGATCTCCTCGAGCTGGATCACCCTCAGCCCATGCTCTGCGCGCTCTCCGGCAGGATCCTGACCGTCACCCGCACCTCGCCGGGCCGGCGGTACGGGTACGTGTCCTGGTCGAGGTACTTCCTGGCCAGCGCGTCGATGTGGGCATCGGCGCCCGCCTCCGTCATCGCGACGACGCGCCCGCGCACCTGCAGGTAGCGGTACGGGTTGTCGGGGTCGAGGATCGAGAGCGCGACCCGCGGGTTCGCCTGGAGGTTCCGGTCCTTCACGCGGCCGCGGGCCGTGTTGATCCGGACGTGCGTGCCGTCGAAGTCGCACCAGACGGGCGTCACCTGCGGACGGCCGTCGGCGCCCACCGTCGCGAGGTGGGCGAAGGCCTTCTTGCTGAACAGGTCGCGGAAGCTCTCGGGTATCCCGGCCATCGCTATCTCCCCCTCGCAGTCTTGAGCTCGTCGAGCACGGCGAACGCGTGGCGCACCGACTTGGCCGCGAGCGTCCCGCCCATCAGGAGCCCGATGTCCAGCGTCTCGGCGATCTCGGCGTCGGTCGCGCCCTGGTCGAGGACCTCCTCGACGCGGTGGTCGATTCAGTCGAAGCAGTTCTGCGAGACCGCGACCGCGAGCGCCGTCAGCTCCTTGTGCTTCTTGGACAGGGCGCCGTCGGCGTAGACCCGCGTGCCCAGCTCGCCGAACGCCCGGTACACCTTCATCGGCGACTTCAGCATCAGCCCGTTGAGCCGCTTCTTCTCCGCGTTCCGCTCGTGGATGTGCATGGGTCGCTCCCCTCGATGAACCTACCGCTCGCCTCGGCGGCCGAACCTCGAGCATTTCACCGCTCGGCTCACGCCGCGACGGCGCTCACCTCGCCCTGCCATCTCGGCTCGCACGTCCGCCGAGCATCTCACCGCTCGCCTCGGCGGCGGCACCGCCTCGGCTCCCACTACCCCCCCGCCAGCTCTGACGCTCGAGTCTCCGCCAGGGTGCGGAGCGCCAGGAGCATCCGCACCACGCACTGCTGCACGAGCAGCGCGTCCTGCGTGAACGGGTCGGCGAGCCACTCGCGCGCCCACTCCGCCTTCTCGGCCGTGAAGCCGAGCGTCGGCGACAGCGCCCCGAGGCGCAGCAGCATGTCGTCGAGCGGCAGCCCCGCGGCGCGGAGCCGCGCGACGACCGCGGCGCGGACCGCCGCGTTCCAGATCCCCGTGAGCCCCTCGAGCAGCGCCGCGTAGCACGTGAGATCCGCCGTGTCCTGGAACTGCTGGAGCACGGTGGGCACGAGCGGGTTGACGACCGCGTCGCCCTCGTCGTCGACCCCGAAGAGCGGACCCAGCAGCGGATCGGTCCCGATATCCTCCAGGCGTTCCACGAGGTCCGTCGCGTCGGCCGCGGGCACCGCCGGCATCTGCGCGAGCCGCTCGAGCAGGGGCGCGTCACCGGCCATGGCTCAACCTCCCGCGCGCCCGGGCTCGCCGCGCATCTCGGCGCGGGCGAGGTCCTGCGCGCGTCCGGGCGGGACGAGGAAGGCGGAGGCGAGAGCGCCCACGCACACCACGAGGCCCGTGACGAACACGGCGTGGAGAGCGTCGGCCAGGGGAAGCCCCGCCGCCAGCCGCTGCGCCATCACGGTGCCCATGACGGAGACGCCCACCGCACCGCCGATGGACATGAAGAACTGGGTCACGGACGTCGCCACGCCGAGGTCGGCGCGCGGCACGGCGCTCTGCACCGCGATCAGCATCGGCACGATCACGAGCCCCATCCCGACGCCCGCCAGCAGCACGTCGCGCATCGCCCCGACGAAGGAGAGCCCCATGCCCCAGCGCGACAGCAGCAGGAAGGCGCCGGCGAGGCAGCCCATGCCCGCGATCACGACGCTGCGGTACCCGACGCGCAGCACGAGCCGGGCGCTCGTCGCGGACAGCAGCACCCAGCCCAGGACGAACGGCGCCAGGACCGCGCCCGAGCGGGTCGCGGTGAGACCCATCACCGTCTGCACGAAGAGCGGCACGAACGCGAGCGTGCCGAACATCGCCATCGCGGCGAGCGCGCGCGTGACCACGGCCGCCACCACGATCCGGCTCGCGAAGAGGCGCAGCGGCACGATCGGCTCGCGCGCCCGGCGCTCGACGGCGACGAACGCGGCGAGGACCGCCCCGCCCGCCGCGAGCGGCGCCACCACGGCGGCGCCGGACCACGCCGCCGCGCGCCCGGCCTCGGCGAGCGCCAGCATCACGAGCACGATCCCGGTGGTGAAGCACGCCACACCCCACCAGTCGATCGCCGGCCGCCGGCCCGGCCGCGCCTCCCCGCGGAGCGCCGAGGCGACGAGCGCCATCGCGACCACGCCGACCGGGAGGTTGAGGTAGAACACCCAGCGCCACGACGCGTGGTCGGTGATCAGCCCGCCGAGCGGCGGCCCGACCATCGAGGCCACGCCCCACACGCCCGAGATGTACCCCTGCATCTTCGCGCGCCGCTCGAGCCCGAAGATCTCGCCGATGATCGTGTAGCCGAGCGTCATGAGCGAGCCGGCGCCGAGGCCCTGGATCATCCGGAACGCGACGAGCTGGACCATGTCCTGCGCCGTCCCCGACAGGGCCGAGCCGGCCAGGAACGTCGCGAGCCCGATGAGGTAGACGGAGCGGCGCCCGTAGAGGTCCGAGAACCGGCCCCAGAGCGGCATGGACACCGTCTGCGTGAGGAGGTAGCCGGAGAACACCCACGAGTAGAAGCGGATCCCGCCGAGCTGCGCGACGACCGTGGGCATCGCCAGCGCGACGACGGTGGACTCCATCGCCGACAGGAAGATGGCGAGCATGATCGCGACCAGCACGCGCCGCCGGCGTCGCTCGTCCATCGTCAGTGACCGCCGGTGCACGCCGCGCAGCGGCAGACCGCGCGCAGGCCGGCCCAGGGGTAGAGGCTGGCGTGGGCGTCGGCCCACGTCACCGAGAGCCCGGCGTCGGTCCGCGTGATGGCCTGCGGCCACGCGCCCGCCCGGGTGAGCGTCTCCAGGGCGCCGCACGCGCCGCAGGGGCAGTCGCGCCGGAGCCGCTCGAACGGGAAGATCGAGCCGTGCCCGTCGGCCCAGTCCACGCCGAGCGCGTAGCGGCCGACGAGGTGCACGTCCTTCGGCGTGGCCGGGTCGGGCTGGCCGAGGATCCGCAGGCCGCGCGACGTGCTCACGCGGTGCCGCCGCCGGCGGCAGGCGCGCGAAGCCGCAGGCCCGCCAGCAGGTAGTGGATCGCCAGGTTCTGCCACTCGCCCCACGCCCGCGCGCGCCGCCGGATCGCGTCCTCGCCCGCCGGGCGCCCGCGCCCGTAGTAGTGCGCGAACACCTTGCGGACCGCGAGGTCGCCTGCCGGACACACGTCACCGCGCCCGAGGCCGCGCGCGAGGAACCAGTCGGCGGTCCAGCGCCCGAGCCCCCGGAGCGCGGTCAGGCGCTCGATCACCTGCGCGCTCGGCGCCGGGGCGAGGGCGTCGAGGTCGAGCGCGCCCGAGGCGACCGCCGCCGCCAGGCCGCGGATGTACTCGGCCTTGCGCCCGGAGAACTTCAGCGCCCGGTACGCGCGCGCCGGCGCCCGCGCGAGCGTCGCCGCCTCGGGGAACGCCCAGACGGTGTCGCGCCCGAGCGCCACGGGCTCGCCCCAGCGGTGGACGAGCCGGGCCCGGCACGCGAAGGCGAAGGCGAGGTTCACCTGCTGCGCCGTGATCGAGCCCACGAGCATCTCGAACGGCGTCGGCGCGAGCGTCGGCCGCATCCCGTAGAGCGGCTCGACCAGCGCGGCGAGGGCCGCGTCGCCCTTCGCGAAGCGGTAGAAGCCGGGCAGGTCGAAGTCGAGGCCGAAGACGCGGCGCACCTCGGCCGTCACCGCGTCGGCCACGCGCGCGCCGCGCGCGCCGGGTACGCGCACGGCGAGCCGCGCGTCGTCCACGGCGCCGTGGCAGCGCACCTCGTAGGGCACGAGGCGCCCGTCGAGGCGCAGCACGCGGCGGAAGACGTCGCCGGCGACGCGGTTCGCGGGATCGTCCCCCCAGAGGTGGTAACGCGCGAGCGTCGCGGCGGCGTCGAGCGGGCCGTCCGGAGCGAGCGTGATGTTCATCGGCTGGTCACGCGGCTCCTGAGTGTACCAGAGTTGCCGGACCCATCCACGTCGGCTAGGCTAGGCGCCGATGAGCCACGTCCTCGCGCGCGACCTCGACGGCGTCCGCACGCTCACGCTGAACCGGCCCGCGGCGCTCAACGCGCTCACGCTGGAGGGCATGCGCGAGCTCGGCGCGCGCCTGGAGGCCGCCGCCGCCGACGCCGGCGTCCGCGCCGTGGTTCTCACGGGCGCGGGCAGCGCGTTCTCCGCCGGCGGCGACGCCAAGTTCCTGCTCGAGATCCCCGCGATGTCGGACGACGAGCTCCGGGCCGTCGTCTACGCGACCTTCCAGCGGCCGATCCGCGCGATCCGCACGATGGCCAAGCCCGTGATCGCCGCCGTCAACGGTCCCGCCGTCGGCGCCGGCTGCGAGCTGGCCGTCGCCGCCGACTTCCGGCTCGCCTCCGAGCAGGCGCGCTTCGGCGAGGTCTGGATCAAGCTCGGCTGCGTGCCGGCGCTCGGCGGCATGTACCTGCTGCCGCGCCTCGTGGGGCTCACGCGCGCGACGGAGCTGATCCTCACCGGCGAGATCATCGACGCGGCCGAGGCGTACCGCATCGGGCTGGTCGGCCGCGTCGTGCCCGCCGGCGACCTCCCCGCGGCGGCGCAGGCCCTCGGGCGCGCGCTCGCCGAGGGCCCGGCGCACGCGCTCGCCGCCGCGAAGGCGGCGCTCAACCGGGGCCTCGCCGCCGATCTCTGGACGGAGCTCGAGGCGACGGTGACCGCGCAGATCGGCTGCTTCCGCACGCAGGACTTCGCCGAGGGCGTGCGCGCGCTCGACGAGCGGCGGCCGCCACGGTTCACCGGCGGCTGACCACCGGTCAGTGCCGGAGGAGGTAGGGCACGTCGGTGACGATGACGTTCTTCCTGAACAGCATCGCGCCCTTGATGAGCAGGGCCGTCTGGTTGTGCAGACCGAGCTGCCACCACCTCGCGGGGATGAACTCCGGGATCACGATCGTGACGACGTGGTTCTCGTTCTCCTGCAGGTGGTCCATATACTCGAGCAGCGGTCCGAGCAGCGACCGGTAGGGCGACGTCAACACGATGAGCGGCACGCCGAGGCCCCACGTGCCCCACTTCTCCTCGAGCCGGCGCGTGCGGTCGGGGTCCGTCTCGACGTACACCGCCTTCGGGCTCGGCGAGAGGGTCTGCGCGTACTGAATGGCCTTCACGACGCCGCGGTGCAGGTCGCCCACCACGACCAGCACCGTGTTCGTCATCGGGAGCGGCGGCGCCATGCCCTCAAGCGAGAGCTGGCCCGCGACCTCCGCGTAGTGACGGTGCACGACGAGGAAGCCGATCACGAGCGTCGGGATCAGGACGACGACGATCCAGGCGCCCTCGGTGAACTTCGTGACGGCGAGCGTCAGCATGACGATCCCGGTGACGAGGGCGCCGACCCCGTTGAACCACACGCGCCACCACCAGCCCTCCTCCTTGAGGCGCAGCCATCGGCGCACCATGCCGCTCTGCGACACGGTGAACGAGACGAAGACGCCGATGGCGTAGAGCGGCAGGAGGGCGTGCGTGTCGCCCAGGAAGACCACGAGCAGCAGGCTGGCCACGCCGGCCAGGATCAGGATCCCGTTCGAGAAGACCAGCCGGTCGCCCTGCGTCGCGAACTGGCGCGGGATGAACCTGTCGCGCGCGAGGAAGAAGGAGAGCCGCGGGAAGTCCGCGAAGGACGTGTTGGCGGCCAGCAGCAGGATCAGCATCGTCACGGCCTGGATCTCGAAGTACACGGGCCCGGTGCCGAAGAGCTGGCGGGCGATCTTCGAGACGACCGTCTCGTTCCCGCCCGGCACGATGCCGAGGTCGTAGGCCAGGTAGGTGATGCCGAGGAACATCGCGACCGAGATGGCGCCGAGCCAGGCCATCACGATCCGGGCGTTGGGCGCCTCGGGCGGCTTGAAGGCCGGCACGCCGTCGGAGACGGCCTCGACGCCGGTGAGCGCCGTGCACCCGGCGGAGAACGCGCGGAGGAACAGGAAGAGCCCGATGCCCTCGAGGCCCGGCGCGTGCGGCGCGTACGGCGTGACCCGGAGCAGGCCGAACAGGGCGCCGCCGACGCCCCACGTCACCATGGCCAGGATGCTCACGACGAACACGTAGGTCGGCGCGGCGAAGATCTTGCCGGACTCGCGCACGCCGCGCAGGTTGGCGACCGCGACCCCGGCCACCGCGAGGACGCAGAGCCACACGCGGTACGGGAAGAGCTCGGGGACGGCCGACGTCACCGCCGCCACCCCGGCCGCGACCGACACGGCCACGGTCAGCACGTAGTCGATCAGCAGCGCCGCACCCGCGACCAGCGACGGGAAGACGCCGAGATTGTCCTTGGCGACGATGTAGGCGCCGCCGCCCTGCGGATAGGCGCGGATCGTCTGGCGGTACGACGTGACGACGATCAGGATCAGGGCGGCGATCCCGACGCCGATCGGGAGCGAGTAGCTCAGCGCGGCGGAGCCGGCCAGGATCAGGACGAACAGGATTTCCTCGGTCGCGTACGCGACCGAAGAGAGCGGGTCGGAGGCGAAGACCGCGAGCGCCGT
Source organism: Candidatus Rokubacteria bacterium RIFCSPLOWO2_02_FULL_73_56 (assembly GCA_001788495.1). Lineage (GTDB taxonomy): Bacteria > Methylomirabilota > Methylomirabilia > Rokubacteriales > CSP1-6 > GWA2-73-35. The sequence goes on along the minus strand of MGCF01000170.1, from coordinate 3,051 downwards.
CGCCTTGCCGAGTCGCTCGTGCCGTTGCTGGGCGGTCGGGAGCGGAGAGCCGACGAACAGCCGCTTCAGCCTGTACAGACGCACGGGGCCGATGATAGCGCCGCCGGACGGCGGGCGCTCAATCTTTCAGGTGGTACGGCACGTCGGTCACGATCACGTTCTTGCGGAACAGGAGCGCGCCCTTGATGAGCAGCGCCGTCTGGTTGTGCAGCAGGTGCTGCCACCAGCGCGCCGGGATGAATTCCGGCAGGACGATCGTGACGATGTGCCTGCCGTCGCGCTGCACCAGGTGGTCGATGTAGCCGAGGAACGGCCCGAGCAGCGAGCGGTACGGTGAGGTGAGCACGATGAGCGGCACGCCCAGGCCGTGCTTGACCCAGCGCTCCTCGAGCCGGCGCGTGCGCTCCGGGTCGAGCTCGACGTAGACGGCCTTGGCCTCGGGCGAGAGCGTCTTCGCGTACTGGAGCGCCTCGGCGACACCCCGGTGGAGGTCACCGACCAGCACCAGCACGGAGTGGCTGATGGGCGGCGGGCCCTCGTAGCCCTCGAGCGAGAGCTGGCGCGCGACGTCGTCGTAGTGATGCCGGATGGCGAGGAACGTGAGGATGAAGAACCCGATCAGCACGACCACGATCCAGGCCCCGTCCACGAACTTCGTCGCGGCGACGACGACCAGGACCACCGCGGTCGTCGCCCCGCCGATGCCGTTCACCGCGACCCGCCACCACCAGCCGTCCGGCCGGGTCCGCAGCCACCGCCGCACCATGCTCGTCTGCGACAGCGTGAACGAGGTGAAGACGCCGACGGCGTAGAGCGGGATCAGCGCGTGGGTGCTCCCGTGGAAGACGACGACGAGCCCCGCCGCGATCACCGCCAGGATCACGACCCCGTTCGAGAAGACGAGGCGGTCGCCGCGGTTGCCGAACTGCCGGGGCAGGTAGCCGTCGCGGGACATGAAGAAGGCGAGCCGCGGGAAGTCGGCGAACGCCGTGTTGGCGGCCAGGATCAGGATCAGGGTCGAGACGCCCTGCAGGTAGTAGTAGAGCGGGCCGCCGCCGAAGACCGCCCGCGCGAGCTGCGAGACGACGGTCTCCTCGTCACGCGGCACGATGTTGAACAGGTCGGCGAGCGCGGTCGTGCCGATGAAGAGCGTGAGCATGATGATCCCGAGGACCGCCAGCACCGTGCGCGCGTTCTTCACCTCCGGCGGCTTGAACGCCTGGACGCCGTCCGCGACCGCCTCGATCCCGGTGAGCGCGACGGCGCCCGACGCGAAGGCGCGCAGGACCAGGAAGACGCTCAGCGCGCCGAGCGGCGCCTCGACCTCCGTCGGGGGCGCCGTGGGCTCGCCCCGGATCGCGTACCGCGCGAACCCGGTGGCGATCAGGACGAGGAAGCCCGCGATGAACAGGTACGACGGCAGCGCGAAGAGCCGCCCCGACTCGCGCAGGCCCCGCAGGTTGCCATAGGCGATCAGGGCGAGCGCCGCCACGCAGAGCACGACCCGGTAGGGGAAGAGTCCGGGGACCGCCGACGTCACGGCGGCGATGCCGGCCGACACGCTCACCGCGACGGTGAGCGTGTAGTCGATCAGGAGCGCGCTCCCCGCCACGAGCCCGGCGGCCGTGCCGAGGTTGTCCTTCGCGACGATGTAGTCGCTCGCCCCCTGCGGGTACGCAACGATCGTTTGCCGGTACGAGTAGATGACGATGCAGATGACCGCGCCGATGGCGATCGAGATGGGCGTCGAGAGGCTCAGCGCCGCGACGCCCGCGAGGATCAGCACGCGCATGATCTCCTCGGTCGCGTACGCGACCGAGGAGAGGTTGTCGGATGCGAAGATCGCGAGGCCGGTGCGCTTCGAGAGTCGCTCGTGCCGGGCCTGGGCCGTCGGCAGCGGCGTCCCGACGAAGAGGCGTTTCAGGCGATACAGACGCACGGAGCCAATGATACGACGGCGGCGCGCCGTCGATCGCTAAAACGGCTGCGGCTGGCGGTGCAGGTCCGCCACGTTCTCGAACCGTGCGTACTGCGGCAGGAAGACGACCCGCACCGTGCCGACGGGACCGTTGCGCTGCTTGCCGATGATCACCTCGGCGATGTTCCGCTCCTCCGGGTCGAGGTCTTCCTTGTACTGCGACTGCCGGTAGAGAAACAGGATCAGGTCCGCGTCCTGCTCCAGGGCACCGCTCTCGCGAAGGTCCGAGAGCTGCGGGCGGAAGTCGCGCTGCGCCCGCGACTCGACGGCGCGCGAGAGCTGCGAGAGCGCCACGACCGGCACGTTCAGCTCCTTCGCGAGCGCCTTGAGCGAGCGCGAGATCTCCGAGATCTCCTGCTGGCGGCTCTCCATCGCCGCCCGGCCGCGCATGAGCTGCAGGTAGTCGATGATGAGCAGGTCGAGCCCGTGCTCGGCCTTCATCCGGCGCGCCTTGGCGCGCGCCTCGAGGACCGTGAGGCCGGGGCTGTCGTCGATGAAGATGGCCGCCTCCGAGAGCCGGCCGGCCGCCGCCGTGAGCCGGGTCCAGTCGGACGACGCGAGGTAGCCGGTGCGCACGGCCTGCGAGTCCACCTTGGCTTCCGAGCAGAGCATGCGCTGGACGATCTGGTGCGCGGACATCTCGAGGCTCAGCACGAGCACGCGGCCGCGGAGCGTGACGCCGACGTGCTGCGCGACGTTGAGCGCGAAGGCCGTGTTGTGGGTGACCACGTAGTCGTCGGTCACGTACAGGCGAGCCGGGTGCGTCACGGCGATGCACTGAGTCTCCGCGACCCGGGTCGGCGCGATCGAGACGAAGACCGGCCGCCGGTGCCGGCGCGGCGCCGGCAGCGCGCGCTCCCGCTTCGCCGAGAGCGAGACGACCGACTTCGGCTCGGCATGGTGGATGTTGCACACGAAGGCCCGGCGCCCCGTCCTCTTCTGTCCTCGAGCGTCGCGGTACGTCGTCGCCCGGCTCCGAACGGCGCACCACCCGCCGAGCGAGCGCACCAGCTCGGCGACGTCTCGGGCGAGGCGCTCGCTCGTGGAGCAGAACCGCGTGCTCCCCCAGCGCT
>MGCF01000169.1 GCA_001788495.1 Candidatus Rokubacteria bacterium RIFCSPLOWO2_02_FULL_73_56 | reverse complement strand
CGAACGGGATGCCGAACGCGCGGTGCTCGGCCTCGTGCCAGCCGGCGCCGATGCCGCACTCGACGCGCCCGCCCGAGAGGTGGTCGATCGTCGTGAGCGCCGCGGCGAGGACGCCCGGGTTGCGGTAGTTGAGGCAGAGGACGAGGCAGCCGATGCGCACGCGCCGCGTCTCGAGCGCGGCCGCCGTCATGATCGTCGTCGCCTCGTAGCAGTCCATGTCGCCGCCCTGCGGGGGCGACTCCTGGAAATGGTCCGACGCCGAGAACCAGTCGAAGCCGTAGGCGTCGGCGAAGCGCCAGAGGCGCCGCATCTCCTCGAGCGGGCCGCCCATGTGGCCGATGTGGACGCCGAAGGTCATGCTCATGCCCGGGACCTTGGGGCAATACGAAACGCCTGTCAAGGGTGGTAGGCTACCCGGCGATGGCCGACACGCTGCTGCCGCGCGGCACGACCTACGCGGACGTCTACGGGCGCTTCCGCTGGGCGATCCCGCCCGCCTACAACATCGCCGTGGACGTGTGCGACCGCCACGCGGGCGACCGCGCGCGCGTGGCGCTGATCCACGAGGACGACGCCGGGCGCGTGAGCGAGCACACGTTCGCCGAGTTCCGCGCGCGCTCGAACCAGCTCGCGCGCGCGCTCGCCGGGCTCGGCCTGGCGCGCGGCGACCGCGTGGGGATCGTGCTCCCGCAGCGCCCGGAGACCGCGGTGGCGCACCTGGCGGCGTACAAGCTCGGCGCCGTCGCCCTGCCGCTCGCGACGCTCTTCGGCCCCGAGGCGCTCGAGTACCGCCTGGGCGACGCCGGTGCCAGGGTCGTGTTCACCGACGCCGAGAACCTCGACCGCGTGCTCGGCGTGAAGAAATCGCTGCCCGAGCTGGCGCACGTGGTCTGCGTGGACCGGGCCGACGCCGAGGGCGTGGTGGACTACGCGCGCGCGCTCGCGGCCGAGCCCGACGGCTTCGCGCCCGCGGCGACGGCCGCCGACGACCCGGCGCTGCTCGTGTACACCTCGGGCACGACGGGGCCGCCCAAGGGCGCGCTCCACGCCCACCGCACGCTCCTCGGCCACCTGCCGGGCGTCGAGTTCTACCACGAGTTCTGCCCGCAGCCGGGCGACCGGTTCTGGACGCCGGCCGACTGGGCCTGGGTGGGCGGGCTGCTCGACGTGCTGCTCCCGGCCTGGCACTACGGCCTGCCCGTCGTCGCGCACCGCCCGAAGCGCTTCGACGCCGAGCGCTGCCTGGAGATGCTCGCGCGCCACCGGGTGCGCAACACCTTCCTGGTGCCGACGATGCTCAAGATGATGCGCGCCTGGGGCGACCCGCGCGCGCGCTTCGACGTGCGGCTGCGCACGCTCTTCACCGGTGGCGAGGCGGCCGGCGAGGAGGTCATCCGCTGGGCGCGCGAGTGCCTGGGCGTGACGCCGAACGAGGGCTACGGCCAGACGGAAGTCAACCTGGTCCTCGGCAACTGCTCGGCGATCATGGAGGTCAAGCCGGGCTCGATGGGCCGGCCGATCCCCGGCCACGCCGTGGACGTGCTGGACGACGCCGGGCGGCCGGTGCCCGCGGGCGAGATCGGCGAGGTCGCCGTGCGCCGGCCCGACCCGGTGATGTTCCTCGGCTACTGGAAGAACGAGGCGGCGACGCGCGAGAAGTTCATCGGCGACTGGGCGCTCACGGGCGACCTCGCGCGCCGCGACGCCGACGGCTACTTCTGGTTCGTCGGGCGCAAGGACGACCTGATCTCGAGCGGCGGCTACCGGATCGGCCCGGGCGAGATCGAGGAGTGCCTGGGCCGCCACCCGGCGGTCGCGCTCGCGGCGGCGATCGGCGCGCCCGACCCGCTGCGCGGCGAGGTCGTGAAGGCCTTCGTCCAGCTCCGCCCGGGCACAGCGCCGAGCCCCGAGCTGGCGCGCGAGCTGAAGGACTTCGTGCGCACGCGCCTGTCGGCGCACGAGTACCCGCGCGACATCGAGTTCATCGAGGCGCTCCCGGCGACGACGACGGGCAAGGTCAAGCGCGGCGACCTGCGCGCGCTCGAGCGCGCGCGCCGCGCGCCCGCGCACTGACGGAGGGGCGATGGGCTACGACTACGCGAAGTACTTCGGCGAGATCCGGCTGACGCACGACCTCACGACGACGCCGGAGGAGCGCACCTGGCGGCTCGCGCCGCCCGGGCCCGCGCCCGCGCCGCACAAGCTCGTCCTCTACCTCGGCTGCAACGTGCTCCGCACCTCGCACATGGTCCGCACGATCACCGCGATCTTCGACCGCCTGGGCCTCGACTACGTCGCGGTCGGCGGGCCGACGTACTGCTGCGGCATCGTCCACCACCGCGAGGGCGACGTCGCCGCCGCCGAGGGCATGAGCCGCCACACGCTCGAGCTGTTCCGGCGCTTCGAGCCCGAGGAGGTCGTGATGTGGTGCCCGTCGTGCATCTGGTTCTACGACGAGGTGCTGCACGCCGAGCAGCCGTTCCCCGTGCGCCACGCGACCGAGTTCCTCGTGAGCCGCCTCCCCGAGCTCCGCTTCACGCAGCCGGTGGACGCCACGGTCGCCCTCCACCATCACGTGCAGAGCGAGGCGCGCCGCCGCGAGGGCGCGGCGGGCCGCCGGCTCCTCGAGGCGGTGCCGGGGCTCCGCGTCGTCCCGCTCGAGCCCGACCCGCGCCTCGGGCGGATCTGCGCCGAGTTCCAGCAGGCCGCGCTCGGCCGCGAGGTCTGGGACGGGATCATCCGCGACGAGATCGAGCGCGCCCGCGCGGCCGGCGCCCGGACGCTCGCCACGATCTACCACGGCTGCCAGCGGCTGGTCTGCGGCTTCGAGGCCGAGGGGCGGATCGCGGTCGAGCACTACCTCTCGGTCTTCGCGCGCGCCCTCGGCATCGAGTTCGAGGACACCTACAAGAAGTACCGTCTCTGGGCCGACCCGGAGCGCGTGCTCGCCGACGCCGCCCCCTGCGCGCGCGCGAGCGGGGTGGATCCCGCCCGCGCGCGGCAGTTCGTCGAGCAGACGTTCGGGCGGCGCGCGCCGGCCGACGACCGCGCCACGCCCTCCTAGTCCGCAGTATTCGCGAACGGCGCTGGCGCGACCGGGCGGGTGGCGCAGGGTGCGGTCCCCGCGGGCCGCACCCTGCGACAGGCCCTGCCCGCCTCGCGCGGTGTCCTAGCCCATGAGGAGCTTGCCGGGCACCTCGCGGCCCATGATCTTGATCTGCTCCTTCGTGACACCGTTGGCCAGGAGGCCGCCGACCAGCATCTGGTAACCGTCGGGCTGCGACGGGTTGCCGGTCTGCCCGAGGTCGGTGCCCAGCACGAAGTGCTCGGCGCCGACGGCCTTGACGTGCTCGGCCGACTCCTTGTTCGTCACCAGGCGCCAGTGCCGCATCCACGCCAGGTGCGCGCTCGGCCCCATGAGCGAGCCCATCGCGTCGATCTCCATCTTGGCGCCCATGGCCGCGGCCTTCTTCATCTGGTCCACGCTCATGTTGACGACCTCGAACTCGGCGTGGGTCACCACGATGCGGTCGCAGCCCGCGTCGCGCGCCGCCGCGACGATCGCCAGCACCTCGGTGGGCGAGGCGTGGCCGGTGCAGAGGACGAGCTTCTGCTGGGCGCAGATCTTCAGCACCTCACGGAGCGCCGGCAGCACCTTGCCGTCGGCGCCGACCACCTTGATGCCCTCGGGCGCGTCCTTGAAGTGCTTCACGTGATGGTCGGCGTCGAACGTCGGCAGCCACACGACCCGGCCGTAGCCGCCCTGCATGCGCCACATCCACTGCACGGCGTCGGGGTTGATCCCGCCGGCCGCGGCGTTCAGCGTGACGCCGCCGAAGGCCTTGATGCCCGGGTTGTGCTTGCGCACCAGCCAGGCGCGGTCGGCCGTGAGCGCGACGTGGTTCTTGAGGACGACGGCCTCCATCCTGCGCGCCATGTAGAGCTGGGCCATCTCGTCGTCGTCCACCGCGCGGCCGAAGACGTCGGGGGCGCAGTGGTTGTGGAAGTCGATGAGCCCCTCGATCGGGCTCACCGCCGGCGGGGGCGGCGGGAAGACGCGCACCTGCGCGGCGGCGCTCTTCGGCAGCGTCGCCAGCGCGGCCAGGCCGGCGACGCCGGCGGCCGCGGTCTTCACGAAGTCGCGCCGGCTCGCGCCGTTCGGCGCCTCGGCGGAGGCCTGCGGCGCGGGCCGGTGGCCCCAGACGTGGCCGCAGCAATTCATGAACCGCCATCGGGGGAGCGTGAAGGGCTTCATGGGCCGACCTCCTCAGGGAGAATGAGCCGAATGGCGGAGACCATCCGCCCTGGGTCGGGCCGATGTCAAGGCGGACCGCGTCAGCCCGCGGCGCCGCCCTGGATGTAGAAGGTTCCGGTCGCGAGCGCGATCAGCGCGCCGCCCGCGCCGGTCACGCGCGCCTCGAGCACGCCGACACGTCGCGTGCGCTGGACCAGCCGCGCCTCGGCCGCGAGGTCGCCCTCGGTCGCCGGCGCGAGGTAGTTGATCTTGATCTCGAGCGTCGTGCAGCGCTCGCCGGGCTCGAGCCGCGAGACCAGCGCCGCGCCCATCGCGGTGTCCACGAGGCTGTAGACGACGCCGCCGTGGACGACGCCGTAGGGGTTCAGGTGGTCGTCCGAGAGCGTGAGGCCGACGCGCGCCTCGCCCTCGCCGAGCGTCTCCGCGCGGATCCCGAGCAGCTCCGCCAGCGGCCCCGGCGGCTTGAAGCGCATACCCCCGGTCTCGCCGCTCACGCGAACGCGGGGTCGAGGCGCGCGTCGAGCAGGTACGGTCCGCCGCTCGCGAACGCCCGCCCGAGCGCCGCCGCGACGTCGGCGGTCTTCTCCACGGGCTCGCCGGGGACGCCGAGCCCGCGCGCCACGCCGACGAAGTCGATGCGCGGCCGGTCGAGATCCATCGCGACGTAGCGGTCGTCGGCCGCCGAGAAGCCCTTGAGCGCGCGCGTCCGCTGCTTGAGGATCCGGTACGAGGCGTTGTTGAGGATGACGTACACCGCGGCGATCCCCTCGTGGGCGGCGGTCCAGAGCCCCTGGATCGTGTACATCGCGCTGCCGTCGCCGACGAGCGCCAGGACCGGGCGGTCGCCGAGCGCGAGCTTCACGCCGAGCGCGGCCGGCAGGCCCCAGCCGATGCCGCCGCCGCGCAGGCCGAAGAAGCTCTTCGGGTCGGCGCAGCGGAAGAAGGTCCGCACGCCGGCCGACGACGAGACGGCCTCCTCGACCACGACGACGTCGGCCGGCGCGTGCCGCGCGAGCGCGTGCACGAGCGCGAGCGGCGCGATCGGCGCGCGCGCGGCCTCGGCCTCGGCGCGGTGCGCCAGCTCGGCGCGCTCCCGCGCGTGGGCCTCGGCGAGCGCCGCGCGGCGGCGCGCCGCCTCGGGATGGCCCGCGCGCCCGGTCTGGCGGCGCACGGCCTCGCAGAGCTCGGGCAGCGTCGCCTTGGGGTCGCCCTGGATCGCGACGCGCGCCGCGTAGTTCTTGCCCAGCTCCCACGGGTCCACGTCGAGGTGGACGACGTCCACGCCCGGCGGCATCGGGTCCACGTCGTCCGGCAGCGAGAGCGTGAAGAGGTCGGCGCCGACGGAGAAGAGCAGGTCGTGGCGCATGAGGATCGCGCGGATCAGCGGGCCCAGGCGCGGCATCGCGCCCGCGTAGAGCGGGTGCGTGAAGGGGAAGCTGCACGTGCTCGACACGCCCTCGGTCAGCACCGGCGCGCCGCAGAGCTCCGCCAGCTCGACCAGCTCGGCGAGCGCGTCGCCGTGGGCGACCGCGTCGCCGGCGACCAGCAGCGGGCGCTCGGCTCGGGCCAGGAGCCGCGCCGCCTCGTCCACCGCGGCGCGGTCGCCGCGCAGGCGCGGCGCGACGCGCGTCGGCGCGCCCAGCTCCAGGTCGCGCTCGGCGTTCAGCACGTCCACGGGGAGCGAGAGGAACACGGGCCCCGACGGGTGCGCGAGCGCGGTCTTGGCCGCGCGCCGCACGATGCGCGGCAGGTCCTCGAGGCGGTGCGCCTCGGTGGCCCACTTGACGAAGGGCCGGGCGATCGGCGGCAGGTCGGCCCAGAGAATGGGCTCGGTCACGTTGAAGGACTGATCGTGCTGCCCGGCGGTCAGGAGCAGCGGCGCGCCGGATTTCTGCGCGTCGTAGAGCATGCCCATCGCGTTGCCGAGCCCGGGGGAGACGTGGACGTTCACCGCGGCGAGGCCGCCGCGCGCCTGGGCGTAGCCGTCGGCCGCCGCGATCGCGACGGCCTCCTGCAGCGCCAGCACGTAGTGGATGCCGGGCTCGCGGGCGAGGCCGTCCATCAGCGGCAGCTCGGTCGTGCCCGGGTTGCCGAACATGACCGCGACGCCTTCGCTCTTGAGGATCTCGAGGAACGCCTGCTTGCCGGAGATGTAGGCCATAGGCGCAGATGATAAGCTCTCTTGCGTGCCACCGAAAGAGGCGCCGCTCCTGCGCGCCGCGCGGCGCGAGCCCGTGCCGTACACCCCCGTCTGGCTCATGCGCCAGGCGGGCCGCTACCTGCCCGAGTACCGCGCGATGCGCGAGCGCTTCGGGTTCCTCGAGCTGTGCCGGAACCCGGAGGCCGCCGCGGAGGTCACGCTCCAGCCGGTCGAGCGCCTGGGCGTGGACGCCGCCATCCTGTTCGCCGATATCCTGTTGATCCTCGAGCCGCTCGGCGTCGGGCTCGAGTTCGCGCGGGGCGAGGGGCCCGTGATCCGGCGCCCGGTCCGCACCGGCGCCGACGTCGCGCGGCTCGGCCCCATCGACGTGGACGCGGCGGTGCCGTTCGTGTTCGAGGCCGCGCGCCGCGTGCGGGCGGCGCTGGGCGGCCGGGTACCGCTCATCGGCTTCGCCGGGGCCCCGTTCACGGTGGCGTCCTACCTGGTGGAGGGCGGCGCCTCGCGCGACTACCTCGCGACCAAGCGCCTCATGTACGAGGAGCCCGAGGCGTGGCACCGGCTGATGACCCTCCTCGCCGACGCGACGGCGCGCTACCTGAACGGCCAGATCGCCGCCGGCGCCCAGGCCGTGCAGGTCTTCGACTCGTGGGTCGGCGCGCTCGGGCCCGGCGACTACCGCGCGTTCGTCCAGCCCCACGTGCAGGCGCTCGTCCAGGCGCTCACGCCCGGCGCGCCCGTCATCCACTTCGGCACGGGCACGGCCGCGCTCCTGCCGCTCATGCGGCAGGCGGGCGGCGACGTGATCGGGCTCGACTGGCGCGTGGACCTCGACGCCGGCTGGGCCGCGGTCGGCCACGACGTCGCCGTGCAGGGCAACCTCGACCCCGCGGTGCTGCTGGCGAAGCCCGCCTACATCCGCGAGCGGGTGAGGGACGTGCTCGCCCGCGCCGGGGGGCGGCCGGGGCACATCTTCAACCTCGGCCACGGCGTCCACCAGGAGACGCCCGTCGCGCACGCGCGCGCGCTCGTGGACATCGTCCACGAGCTGTCGGACCGGCGATGAACCTGGACGCCGTCCTGCTCATCGCCTTCGGCGGGCCGACGGCGCCGGACGAGATCCGGCCCTTCCTCGAGATCGTCGCGCGCGGGCGGAACATCCCGCCCGAGCGGCTCGAGGAGGTCGCGCACCACTACGAGCGGATGCCGGGCGGCCGCTCGCCGCTCGCCGAGCGCACGCTCGCCCAGGCGCAGGCCCTCGAGCGGGCGCTCGCCGAGCGCGGCCCGGCGCTGCCGGTGCACGTCGGGATGCGGAACTGGCACCCGTTCCTGCACGAGACGCTCGCCGAGATGGCGGCCCGCGGGCACAAGCGCGCGCTCGGCATCATCCTCTCGCCGTTCCGCTGCGAGGCCTCGTGGGACCGCTACAAGGCGGACGTCGCCGCGGCGAGCGCGCGGACGCCGGGCGCGCCGGAGGTGGCCTTCGCGCCGCCGTGGGGCGGCCACCCGCGGTTCGTCGCGGCCGTCGCCGAGCGTGCCCGCGCGGCCTTCGAGGAGGTTCCCGCGGGCGAGCGCGCGTGGACGCCGCTGGTCTTCACCGCGCACAGCCTCCCGGTGCCCATGGCCGACGCCGCGCCCTACGTCGCCGAGCTGACCGCGGCGGCACACGGGGTGGCCGACCGGCTCGAGCACCGGCGCTTCTCGATCGCGTACCAGAGCCGGAGCGGGAGCCCGCGCGAGCCGTGGCTCGAGCCCGACGTCGTGGGCGTCCTCCGCGCGCTCGCCGCCTCGGGCGAGCGCCACGCGGTGGTGGTGCCGATCGGCTACGTCTGCGATCACGTCGAGGTGCTCTACGACCTCGACGTCGCGGCGCGCGCGCTCGCGGCGGAGCGCGGCCTGGCGCTCCACCGGGCGCCGACCGTGAACGACCACCCCGAGTTCGTCGCGATGCTCGCCGACCTCGTCCGGAGCGCCGCGTGAGGCTCGTCGTCGTCGGCGGCGGGATCACGGGCCTGGCGGCGGCGCACCGGGCCGTGGAGGTCGCGCGCGCGCGCGGGCTCGCGCTCGACCTCACGCTCCTCGAGGGGCGCGACCGGCTCGGCGGCACGATCGCCACCGAGCTGACGGACGGCTTCCTCGTCGAGGCGGGCCCCGACTCGTTCCTGTCCGAGAAGCCGTGGGCGCTCGCGCTCTGCCGGCGGCTCGGCGTGGAGGACCGGCTGGTGCGCACCGACGACCGGTTCCGCCAGGTCTGGGTGTGGTTCCGCGGGCGCCTGCACCCGCTGCCCGACGGCTTCCAGCTCCTGGCGCCGACCCGGCTCGGCCCGTTCCTCACCTCGAGCCTCTTCTCGTGGCCGGGCAAGCTCCGCATGGCGTGGGATCTCGTGCTCCCGCGCGGCGTGGCCGACGACGAGAGCCTCGGCGCGTTCGTGCGCCGCCGGCTCGGCCGCGAGGCGCTCGAGCGCGTCGCCCAGCCCCTCGTCGCGGGCATCTACACGGCCGACCCGGACGACCTGAGCCTCGCCGCCACGATGCCGCGCTTCGTCGAGCTGGAGCGGCGCGAGCGGTCCCTCATCCTGGGGCTGATGCGCGCGAGCCGGCGCGGGCGCGAGGCGGGGACGAGCGGGGCGCGCTGGAGCCTGTTCGTGACGTTCCGGGGCGGGATGGAGGAGCTGGTCACGACGCTCGCCCACCGGCTGCCGCCGGGCGCGGCGCAGCCCAAGCATCGCGTGACCGGCCTCGAGCGCCACGACGGGCGCTGGCGCGTGGCGACGGCCGAGGGCGCCGCCCTCGACGCCGACCGCGTCATCGTCACGACCGAGGCTCACGCGGCGGCGCGGCTCGTCCGCTACGTGGACCCGACGCTGGCCACGCTCCTCGCGGAGATCCCGTACGCGTCCTCGGCGACGATCTCGTTCGGGTACCGCCGCGCCGACGTCCCGCACCCGCTCGACGGCTTCGGCTTCGTCGTGCCGCGGACGGAGGGGCGCGCGCTGCTCGCCGGCACGTTCTCGAGCGTGAAGTACCCGGGCCGCGCGCCCGAGGGCCACGCGCTCATGCGCTGCTTCGTCGGCGGCGCGCTGAACGAGCGCGTGCTCGAGCTGGACGACGCGGCGCTGGTCGCGCGGGCGCGCGAGGAGCTGCGCCTGGCGCTCGGCATCACCGCGGCGCCTGTGCTCACGCGCCTGGCGCGCTGGCCCAAGGCGATGCCGCAGTACCACGTGGGCCACGCGGGCCGCGTCGAGACGCTCGAGCGCCGGCTCGCCGCGCTGCCGGGCCTCGGGCTCGCGGGCGGCGCCTACCGCGGCGTCGGCATCGCCGACTGCGTGCGCTCGGGCGAGGCGGCCGCCGAGCAGGCGCTCGGCGTCGCGCCGGAGGGGGCGCGATGACGGCGCGGCCGCTGGTCGTGGGCGTCCCGGGGAGCCTCCGGGACCCGAGCCGCACGCGGACGGCCGTCGAGGCTGCGCTGCGAGGCGCCGCGGCGGCCGGCGCCGCGACCCAGCTCGTGGACCTGCGCGAATACGACCTGCCGCTCTGCGACGGCGCCGGCGAGCTGGCGCGCTACCACGCGGGGCTCCTCGAGCTGCGCAAGCAGCTCGCCCCCGCGCGCGGCCTGGTCCTCGGCACGCCCGAGTACCACGGCGGGGTGAGCGGCGTGCTCAAGAACGCCCTCGACCTCATGGGCTTTCCCGAGTTCGAGGGCAAGGTGCTGGGCCTGGTCGGCGTCGCCGAGGGCCCGGGCGGCGCGCGCCACGCGCTCGACGCGCTCGCGCACGTCGGACGCGCCCTCCACGCCTGGGTGCTGCCCCAGCGCGTCGCGGTGCCGGACGCCGCGCGCGTCTTCGACGCGGAGGGCCGCCTGACCGACGCCGCCGTCGAGGGCGCCCTGCTCGACGTGGGCCGCGCCGTCGCGCGCCTGGCCGCGCTGCGGGCCGGCGCGCCGGAGGAGTTCCTGCGCGAGTGGGAGCGGCTCACGCCGAACCCCGGCGCCGACAACGACGTCCGCCCGATCGAGCGCGGCGGCGCCTCCGGCTTCGCCCGCCCCGCCTAGTGTGTGCCGTTCTCGAAGTCATGTTCGGCCCGTCGAACGTCCGGGCCGACGGGCGCGGGCGGGAAGGGTCGACGGGATCCGTTCCCGCCACGTGGGCGGCGGGCCGCGCGCGCCCGGATGGAGTGAAGCCGCAACGGGGCAAGCGGACGCCTGCCGCGTGGTCCCGTCGACCCTTCCCGCCCGCGCCTGGCGGCCCGTCGCGCGCGGCGCTAGGCCTCCGGGAGCCCCAGGAACCCCGCCATCACCGCCACCAGCGTCATGTGGTGGCACCGCAGGAACAGGTACGCGTCGCGGGGCTCGCCCCGCGGCAGGCCCGCGAGCGCCTCGAGGAAGCGCGGCGGGTGGCAGATCATCCCGTGCGGGTCCTGCGCGGTGTCGAGCGCGCCCCACGCCTGCGCGAGCAGCGGGTGCTCGTCCCGGGTGAGGCAGCGGTGGCAAAGGACCAGCTCGCCCGTGAGGTCCCAGTGCTCGGCGCCGAGCGCCGCCTGCAGCAGCAGCCGGAGGACCCGGAGCACGTCGGCCCGGCGGTGGCCCGTGAGGTAGCCCGGGCGCGCGAGGCCGTAGTCGGTCGCGTAGAAGAGCGTGTGCGTCACCGCGTACGCGGTGCGCGCGTCGGTGGCCACGTCGGAGAGGTCGCCGCCGAGGAGGGTGCGGGCGAACAGGTCGGCCTCCGCGGGCAGCCCGTGCCGGAGCCCCGCGGCCTCGGCGAAGTACCGGAGCTCGAGGGCGCGGTACGGCTCGCGCGCGTCGGCCAGGGCGCCACCCGCGTCGAGCAGGCCCTGCAGGCGCGCGCGGGGGACGATCGCCTCGCTTCCGCGCCCGCGCAGCGCGACCCAGAGGGCCAGGTGGCCCACGAGCGCGCGAGGCTCGTGCCGGAACGGGAACTCGTGGAGGAGCGGCTCGCGGTAGACGCGCTCGAGCAGGTCGAGGCAACGCGCGACGCGCGCGTCGCGGGCGAACGCGGCGCGGCGGCCGAGCTGGTGCGCGAGCGTCGCCAGCTCCGCCAGCGCGGTCTGGCTCCGCTCGTCGGGAGGCGTGTCCCGCGGGAACGGATCGAAGCGCGCGAGGGTCGCCACGAGCCAGTCGAGGGCACGCGTCGCGACGCGGGTCTGCGGGCGGTCGTGGGGGATCGTGACACCCGGCGACGCGGGACGCGCGCGGGCCCGCGCGCTCGCCGCGCCGCCGGATCCTTTCCGGTCTACTGCCGCTTCGGCTGCAGCTGCTGCAGGCCCTGCAGGCGCTGCCCGAGCTCGGCGCCCTGCAGTTTGCCGGCCTTCAGCAGGCGCTCGGCATCCGGCCGCTTGAGCGCCGCGGCGTTCGAGCCGCAGCTCGTGAGGACGATCCAGGCCTCCGGCGGCGTCGAGGGATCGAGGCCGAGCTGGGTGAGGAGCTGCTCGCGCGAGGCCAGCTTGCCGTTCGGGAGCACGGCCTTGGCGCCGCCCCGCTGCGCCCACACGGCGCCGTCGGCGCCGATGACCGCGCCGGCCGCCAGGCCGGCGACCGCGGCCTTCTTCATGAAGGTCCGGCGCCCTTCGTCCTGCGGCTCCGTCTGACTGCTCTTCGAGTCGGTCGACATGATTCCCTCCTTGTGTTGGTGTGCGTCGCTATTGCTTCCGAGCGGGAGCGCCCTTCTGCAGCTGCTGCAGGCCCTGCAGGCGCTGCCCGAGCTCGGCGCCCTGCAGCTTGCCGGCCTTCAGCAGGCGCTCGGCATCCGGCCGCTTGAGCGCCGCGGCGTTCGAGCCGCAGTGCGTGAGGACGATCCAGGCCTCCGGCGGCGTCGAGGGATCGAGGCCCAGCTGGCTCAGGAGCTGCTCGCGCGAGGCCAGCTTGCCGTCCGGGAGCACGGCCTTGGCGCCGCCCCGCTGCGCCCACACGGCGCCGTCGGCGCCGATGACCGCGCCGGCCGCCAGGCCGGCGACCGCGGCCTTCTGCATGAACGCCCGGCGCCCCTGGTCCCGGGGCTCCGTCCCGCTGCCCTTCGACTCGGTCGACATGCTCCGCTCCTTTCTCCCGTTACGTGGCGAGCACCGGCTGAGCGACGATCGACGGCGACGCGTCGCCGACGCCCCCGCCCGGCGCGGGGTCTGCTCCTTCGCGCCGGCTCTCGGCCACGGTGTTGGCGAGGGCGCTCGGGAAGACGACCTCGAACTGATCGCAATAGGGCTTGTCGAGGGTTCCGTGGTTGTACTCCGCGTACTGCGCGCAGCCCCCGCCGCAGACCAGGGCGTAGCAGCAGTCGAGGCACTCCGGGATCTTCGCGACGGACCGCTTGAACCACTTCTCGGTCATCCGCTCGTCCAGGACGAGCCCCGCCTCGGTCGTGAAGTGGCCGATCCGGCTGCACTCCTTGCCGACGGACTCCCAGCACGAGTAGACGTGGCCGTCGGCGGCGAAGATGTAGAGCCCCGCGTTGGCGCCGCAGTACGTGCCCTTGAGCCGCGCCGGCCCACCGGACTTGAGCACCGGCCCGAGCGCCCGGTCGGCGTGGACCGCGACGCCCGAGACGTGCACGTTCGCGTGGCGCGCGGTCGCGGCGTTCCAGAGGCGCAGCACGTCCTCGTAGTCGATTCCCTGGGTGACGTGGCCGTCCTTGTCCTTGACGTGGTAGTTGGTCGCGTAGATGACGACGCTCGGGTGATCGAGCCATCCCTGGGCCCCGAACTCCGCCATGAGCTCGCCGAAGGCGTCGTTGTTCTTCGGATCGATGTGGCAGCGGAGCTGGACCTCCACGCCGCCCTGCGCGAGCACGAGGTTGACGTTCTGGACGATCTTGTCGAACGACGACTCGCGGTTCCGCGCGATCCGGCTCTTGTCGTGCAGGCGCCTGGGGCCGTCGATGCTGATCTGGATCTGCGAGACCCGGCCCTCACCGAGGACGGGCAGGAAGTGTTCCAGGTCGTGGCCGTTCGTGATGGCCGCGAAGTCGAAGCCCCGCGCCACGCCCTCCTCGACGATCCGGAAGACCGTCTCCTTGTTCATCTTGTCGAGCGGCTCGCCGCCGTAGAGCGTGATCAGCGTGCCCATGACCCCGTCGGGGTCGAGGCGGCCGACCGCCGCCAGGTCCTTCCAGATCGCGCGCGTCTTGGTCGCCGCGCGCACCTGCTCGATGGCCCGGAAGACGGCGTCCACGTGCTCGGGCCGCATGACCACGTTGCCCCGGGCGTAGCTGATCTCGGCCGCCGGGGACTTGAGCTTGATCTGCATCGGCCGCTCGAAGCAGTACGTGCAGCGGTAGTTGCAGTCCAGGTTGGGGACGATCAGGAAGTGCGGTGTGATCTCGGCGACCTCGTGCAGCAGCTCGGCCACCCGGGCGACGTGGGCGCGCTCGACCTCGTGACCCACCCGCGTCAGGTGCCCCTGGTCGAGCAGGTGGTCCAGCACCGCCTCCGGGATCCGCTCGGTCTGCACCCAGACGTCGTGCTTGTAGCGCTGCGCGCTGGGATGCTGGGGATGCGGGTTGCAGTCGTTCCTCGAGAGGGCCTCCTGGAGGATCGCCGCGAGCGCGTCGGAGATCGTGTCCACGGCCCCGGTGCAGCCGTTCAGGAGCGCATAGCCCCCCCCGGGCAGGCGCTCGGAGAGGATGGAGTAGCTGCTGAGCCTCAGCATCGGGTCCTCCTCGGGGGAGGTGCGGTGTGGTCCCCGCCCGGGCTCCGCGCCCAGAATGCGGCGACCGCCGCGCACACTAAGCCACCCTTGCCGTCTTGTCAACGACCGGTTCGACCGGGACGGCGACAGATCGCCTCGCTCAGGAACGACGCCGTGCCGACCAGGCGCATTCAATCGACGTTCGGGGCGTCGATCGCCCCGGCGCCGGCCAGCGCCGCGATCCGCTCCGGGGGGTAGCCCAGCACCCCGGCGAGCACGGCGCGGGTGTGCTCGCCGACGCGGTAGGGCGCCGGGCCCCGGGGCCCCACCGCCCCCCCGTCCAGGTGGAAGGGCGAGCCGGTCACGCGCACCGCGCCCCGCCCGGGGTGCGGGACGGCCGGGAAGAAGCCGCGCGCGGCCAGGTGCGGGTGCGCCGCGACCTCGGCGGGCGCCAGCACGGGCGCCGCGGGCAGGCGGGCGGCCTGGAGCGCGTCCACGGCGGCCTCGACGCTCGGGAAGCCGTCGAGCCACGCGCGGATGATCGCGCGGAGCTCGGGCCAGTGCTCCCGCCGCGCGAGCGGCGTCGCGAAGCGCGGGTCCTCGCCGAGCTCGGGCCGGCCCATCGTCGCCACCAGGCGCGCCCAGAGCTGCGGCGCGCCCACGGTCTGGAGCGCGAGCCAGCGGCCGCCGAGCGCGTGCACGAGCATGCCGGCACGCGGCCCCACGTACTCGACGCCGCCGTTCAGCACCGCGCCGTAGGTGATGTCCTCCGCGGCCACCAGGGCCTCGAGCATGGAGACGTCCAGGTGGGCGCCCCGCCCGGTGCGCCCGCGCCGGAGCAGCGCGGCCAGGATCGCGCCGAAGGCGTGGGTGCCGGCGAGGACGTCGGCGGCCTGGAGATAGCCGACGCGCGGCGCCGCGTCGGGCGGCTGCTCGAGGTGCATCAGCCCCGAGACCGCGTTGATGACGTGGGCGAAGGCCTGGCCGTCGCGCAGCGGGCCCGTCTGGCCGTAGCCGGAGATCGAGCAGTAGACGAGGTCGGGCCGCACCGCGGCGAGCGTGGCGTAGTCGCAGCCGAGGCGCGCCACGACGCCGGGCACGAAGTTCTCGACGACGACGTCGGCCACGCGGGCGAGGTCGAGCACGACCGCGCGCGCCGCGGGGTGCGCGAGGTCGAGGGCGACGCTCTGCTTGCCCGCGTTGATGCGGATGAAGTAGGTGGACTGGTCGGTGCGGCCCGCCTCGATCTGCAGGTGGCCACGGCGCATCTCGTCGCCCTCGCCGGGGCGCTCGACCTTGATGACGCGCGCGCCGAGGTCGGCGAGCAGGCGCGTGCAGTAGGGGCCCGCGAGCACGCGCGTGAAGTCGAGCACGGTGACGCCGTCGAGGAGCGGGTCGGCGGGCATGGCGAGACCCTACGATATCATCTTGGCGGGCCGGATCTTTTCGCTCTCGCCTTCGCCCATCGTGGTGGTTAGTCTATCAAGGCGCTCGGCCCCGCTCGCGGCGGGGGCGAAGGAGATCCTGCCGAGCGCGCGCGCCGCGCCGGCGGCGTGCCGCTCGACGACGAGACGTGGCGCCAGATCCGCGAGTGCGCGACGGAGGTGGGGTCGAATGCTCGACGTCGTGACGATGAAGGAGATCGACGCGATCTTCGCGGTGACCGACGCGCTCGGCATCCACCGGGAGCAGCTCGTCATCCCGCTCGGGCCCGCGACGCCGGGCCGCGTGCGGAAGCTCCCGAGCGGCAAGCTCGAGATCACGGTGGACGCCGAGCGGCCGATCGAGGCGTGGCTGCGGGAGCTGCCGGGCCTGATCGCCGCGGCCGGCGGGGCCTGAGCCCACGGACCACCTCAAGCGCGAGCTCGGGCTCGTCCCCCTCGCCGCGATCGTCTTCTTCAACGTGAGCGGCGGGCCCTACGGCATCGAGGACATGGTCTCGTCCTTCGGGCCGGGAATGACCCTCGTGCTGCTGCTGGCGGCGCCGCTGCTCTGGAGCCTGCCCGTCGCGCTCGCGATGTCGGAGCTCGCCGCCGCCCTGCCCGACGAGGGCGGCTACGTGACGTGGACCCGGCGCGCGTTCGGCGGCTTCTGGGCGTTCCAGGTCGGCTGGTGGAGCTGGATCCAGAGCTTCGTGGACGTCGCCGCCTACCCCGCGCTCTTCGTCGAGTACGTGCGCTTCTGGCGCCCGGCGATGACCGCCTCGGAGCGCTGGGGGCTGGTCCTCGTGTTCGTGGTGGTGCTGAGCGGGCTCAACCTCCTGGGCATCCGCCCGACGGGGCGCGCCGCCGTCGTGCTCGCGGGGCTCGCGCTCGCCCCCGTCGTCGCGTTCACGCTCGTCGGCCTGGGCGCCGGGCGGGTCGCGCCCTGGACCCCGTTCGCGCCGGAGGGCCAGGCGCTCGAGACGCTCGGCGTCGGCCTGGCGGTCGTGATGTGGAACTACTCGGGCTGGGACACGCCCTCCACCGTGCTCGGCGAGACGCGCGCGCCCGAGCGCGCCTACCGCCAGGCGATGTTCCTGGCGCTCCCGCTGCTCGTGGCGGCGTACCTGCTCCCGGTGGGCGTGGGGCTCGCGAGCGGCGCCGTCCCCTGGGACGCGTGGAAGACGGGCACGCTGCCGGCGCTCGCGCAGGCGGTCGGCGGCGACTGGCTCGGCCACGCGGTCGCGCTCGGCGCGGTGCTGAGCACCGCGGGCCTGTTCATGTCGCTCTTGCTGACCAACTCGCGGCTGCCGTACGTGCTCGCGCGCGACGGCGACCTGCCGGCGTGGCTCGGCGCGATCCATCCGCGGTTCGGCACGCCGTGGCCGGCCGTCCTGCTCTCGACCGTGTGCTACACCGCGTTCGCCGCCTTCTCGTTCCGCGAGCTGATCGTGCTGAACATCTGGCTCTACTCGCTGAGCCTGCTCGTCGAGCTGGCGGCGTTTCTCTGGCTCCGCGCCGTCGAGCCCGAGCTGCCGCGCCCGTGGCGCGTGCCCGGCGGGTTCGGCGGCGCGGTGCTCGTGGCCGTGCTGCCCGCGGCGTTCATGCTCGGCGCCGTCGCGACGGCGGGCGCCGGCAACACCGTCGCGGGCGTCGCGGCGGCGCTCACCGGGCTCGTCGCCTGGGCCGTCCTGCGCCCCCGAGGTTCTCGTCGATGACGCGCGCGAGGCAGTCGAGGGACGCGAGCGAGTAGACGTAGGTCTTCCAGCCGATCGCGACGGAGTCCGGCTTCCCGCCGGGCGGCGGCAGCGGGAACACGTCCACGCTCACGTTCGGCCCCGGCCCGGCGCAGCCGCCGGCGCACGCCTCCCGCAGGCGCACGCGCTCGCCGAGGCCGCGCGCGGCGGCGAGCGCGCGCAGGGCGTCGAGCAGCGCGCGGG
>MGCF01000168.1 GCA_001788495.1 Candidatus Rokubacteria bacterium RIFCSPLOWO2_02_FULL_73_56 | reverse complement strand
TCCTGCACCGACAGGCGGCCGGCGACCTCGCTCATCGGCGTCAGGAGCGGGAGGCTCCCGTCCTCGCGCTCCACGGTCTCGTAGGCGATCCCGATGACGCCGGACTCCCGGAGCGCGCGCGTCAGCTCGGGCGCGGGCGCGAGGTGCAGGTAGGTGAAGAGGACCTGGCCCGCGCGCAGGTGCCCGTACTCGGCCTCGAGCGGCTCCTTGACCTTGAGGACCAGCTCGGCGCGCTGCCAGACGTCTTCGACACCCACCGGCTCGGCACCGGCCGTCGCGTAGTCGTCGTCGCGGATGCCGCTGCCGCCACCCGCCCCGCGCTCGACCACGACGCGGTGGCCCGCCTCGGCGAGCGCGCGCGCGCCGGCGGGGGTGAGCGCGACGCGCTCCTCGCCGGGCTTGGTCTCGCGCGGGACGCCGACGATCACCGCCGGGTCGCTCGCCCGAGGAACTCGCGGATCGCCCGGTTCACCAGCTCGGGCTCCTCGTGGACGACCCAGTGCGAGGCGTGCGGGACGCGCCGCACCCGGAGGTCCGGCACGAAGCGCTCGAGGCCCTCGAGGTTGCCCGGCAGCAGCGCGCGGTCGCGCTCGCCCCAGATCACGAGCGTCGGCACCCGCACGGCGAGGCGCCCGGGGTCGCCGCCGAAGCTCCGCGCCGGCGCGCCGTCGGCTGCCGGCGGCCCGACGCCGGCGGCGCGGTAGTAGTTGAGCCCGCCGGTGAGCGCGCCCGGCTGCGACCAGGCCTCGACGTAGGCGGCGCGGTCGGCCTCGGTGAACCGCTCGCCGAGGTCCTCGCGGAACATCCGGACCAGCCGCGCGTAGCCGTGCTCGGCCAGCAGCGCCTCGGCCTCGGGGCTCCGGAACACGAGCATGTAGCGGCTCGCCTGCTGCTGCGCCGGGTTCTCGCGGATCTCCCGCGCGAACACGCCGGGGTGGGGGGCGTTGACGATGACGAGGCGCTCGAGCCGGTCGGGGTGCGCGATCGCGAACGCCCAGGCGGCGGCGCCGCCCCAGTCGTGGCCGACCAGGACGAAGCGCCGGTGCCCCAGGTGGTCGGCCAGCGCGCGCAGGTCGCCCACGAGGTGGCGCACCTCGTACGCCGCGACGTCGGCGGGCTTCGAGGACAGGTTGTAGCCGCGCATGTCGGGCGCGACGGCCTGGTGGTCGCGCGCGAACTCCTCGAGCTGGCGCCGCCACATGTACCAGAACTCGGGGAAGCCGTGGACGAACACGATGAGCGGGCCCGCGCCCGCGGTCACGTAGTGCAGCCGGACGCCGTTGACGTCGGCGTACGCGTGCTCCATGTCACTTCACGTATAGCAGGAAAAACCGGGCGAGGCGCGCGCCAAAATCCGGCGGCAGCTCGCCGTGCCGGCCGTGCGGCAGGACGAGCAGCTCGGCGCGCGGGTTGGGCGCGAGCGCGCGGGCGAGGCGCTCGGCGTGGGCGAACGGGATCTGCTCGTCCTCGCGGCTCGCGACGAGCAGCACCGGGATCGCGAGCCGCGCCGCCGCCTCCGCGGGCGCCGGGCGCGAGATGTCGTGGCCGAAGACGGCGCGCGCCCAGAGGAGCATCAGCGCGACGAGCGGGCGGCGGAGCGGCCCGAGCCACGCGTACAGCTCGTGGCCGAGCAGCCGCAGGTCGGCGAACGGCGCGTAGGCCGCCACGGCCCGGATGCGGGGATCCTCGGCGGCGGTCAGGAGCGCGACCGCGCCGCCGAGGGAGAAGCCGAAGACACCCACGACCGCGTGGCCGCGCGCCGCGAGCAGGTCGATCGCGCGCCGGAGGTCGCCGCGCTCGCGGAAGCCGAGCGTCGTGGCCCCGCCCTCGCTCGCGCCGAAGTAGCGGAGGTCCAGCAGCAGCACGCTGAAGTGCGGCGCGAGGGCCGCGGCGAGCGGGAGCAGGTCGGCCTTCTCGGCCGGGTAGCCGTGCAGGAGGATCACGCCGGGCGCGCCCGGCCGCGGCACGAGCCACGCGGCGAGCCGGAGGCCGTCGTCGGTCGTGACCGCGAGCTCCTCGACGCGGAGCCCGACGTCGGCGGGCGCGAGCGGGACCGCGATCCGGGGCGGGCGCACGGCCAGCCAGAAGGCGAGGAGGCTCCACGCGACGAAGACGGCGACCACGACGGCGGCCCAGCCGAGGACGGGCTTCACGCCCGCATCGTGCGGAGCCCGGGTGGCGGATGTCAACGGGGCATGCTAGCCGCCGAGGCCGTACTTCCTGAGCTTGTAGCGCAGGACCCGCTCGCTGATCCCGAGCGCCTCGGCGGCGCGCGTCTGCACGCCGTCGGCGTACGCGAGCGCGTCGCGAATCATCCGGCGCTCGAGCCCCTCCACCGCGGCGGGCAGACCCGTGGCCTCTCCGCTCTCGGGCTCGGTCTCGCGCACGCTCAGCGGGAGGTCCGCGAGCCCGATCACCTCGTCGCGGGTGAGCACGACGGCGCGCTCCATCAGGTTCTCCAGCTCGCGGACGTTGCCGGGGTAGTCGTAGCGCAGGAGCGTGTCGCGGGCCTCGCGCGTGAGCCCGCGGATCGTCTTACCGTTCGCGCGCGCGAACTTCACCAGGAAGTGGTCGAGCAGGAGCGGGATGTCCTCGCGCCGCTCGCGGAGCGGCGGCACTGCGAGCGTGACGACGTTGATCCGGTAGTAGAGGTCGTCGCGGAACGTCCCCGCCTTCACGAGCGCCTCGAGGTCGCGGTGGGTCGCGGCGAGCAGGCGCACGTCCACCTGGATCGGGTGGCTCGAGCCGACGCGCTCGATCTCGCGCTCCTGGAGCACGCGCAGGAGCTTGACTTGCAAATGCAGCGGCAGGTCGCCGATCTCGTCGAGGAAGAGGCTCCCGCCGTGCGCCAGCTCGAACCGGCCGCGCCGCGCGGCCTGGGCGCCGGTGAACGCGCCCTTCTCGTGGCCGAACAGCTCGGGCTCGAGCAGCGTCTCGGGGAGCGCCGCGCAGTTGACGCGCACGAGCGGCCCCGCGGCGCGGCGGCTCGCGTAGTGGATCGCCTTGGCGATCAGCTCCTTGCCGGTGCCGCTCTCGCCGCGGATCAGGACCGTCGCGTCGCTGGCCGCCACGCGCCGGACCAGCGAGAGCACCTCCTGCATCCGCCCGCTCTCGCCGATGACGCCCTCGACGCGGTGGCGCTCCTGCAGCGCCGCGCGCAGCTCGCGGTTCTCGCCGAGCAGGCGCTGGCGGTCGCGCACCTGGCCGATCCGGTGGAGCAGCTCGTCCAGGTTCAGCGGCTTCGTGAGGTAGTCGGTGGCGCCGGCCTTGATCGCGGCGACGGCGTCCTCGATCGTCCCGTAGGCGGTCATCACGATGACCGCGACCTCGGGCGTGACGGCGCGCGCCGCGGCGAGCAGCTCGAGGCCGGAGAGCCCCGGCATCTTCTGGTCGGTCAGGATCAGGTCCGCCGGCTCGCTCCTGAAGCGCTCGAGCGCTTCCGCCCCGTCCCGCGCCGTCGTCACCTCGAAGGCGTGCCGGGCGAGGAAGCCGCTGACCAGCTCGCGCTGCGCCGGCTCGTCGTCGACGACCAGGATCTTCACGTGGGGAGGCTCAGGAGGAAGCGCGTGCCCTGGCCCGGGCGGCTCTCGGCCTCGAGGGCGCCGCCGTGGGCCTCCGCGATCCGCCGGGCGATCGTGAGCCCGAGGCCGAGGCCGCCCGCCTTCGTCGTGAAGTAGGGGTCGAAGACGCGCGGGAGCGCGTCGGGCGGGATCCCGGGGCCCGTGTCGGCGACGACGAGCGTCACGCGCTCGCGGTCGGCGCGCGCCTCGAGCCCGAGGGTGCCGCCCGCGGCCATCGCCTGCAGCGCGTTGACGACGAGGTTCAGCAGCACCTGCTTGACGTGGTCGCGGTCGGCCGTGACGGCGGGCAGTGCGGCCGGCACCGCCAGCCGGAGCTCGACGCCGGCCTTCTTCGCCTCGGGCTCCATCAGCGCCGCGAGCTCGTGGAGGAGCTCGCCCGCGTCCACGCGGTCGAGCGTGAGCGGCAGCGGGCGGGCGAGCGCGATGAACTGCTCGACGATCGCGTTGAGCCGGCGGACCTCGCCCTGCATCAGGTCCACGAACCGGGCGTAGTCCGCGGCGGGCTCGGGAGCGAACTCGGTGGCGAGCCGCTGGAGGCCCATCGAGACCGCGTTGAGGGGGTTGCGCACCTCGTGGGCGAACGCCGCGGCCACGTCGCCGAGCGCCGCGAGCCGCTCGCGCCGCGCCATCTCGGCCTCGAGGGCCCGCACCTCGCCGAGGTGGCGCTGCTGCATGAAGAAGATCACGCCGAGCCCCATGGCGCCCGCCACGAGCACGCCGAGGCCGAGGAGGAGCCCCGCGCGCAGGTCCTGGCGCCACGCGCGCGCCATCGGCTCCGTCGAGAACGCGATCGTCAGGAGGCCCGGGCGCGCGCCGTCGAGGCTGATGGGCCGCGCGACCTCGAAGACCTGGGCGCCGTCGCGCGTGACGAGGCGGGCGAGCCCCCGGCGCTCGGCGAGCGCCCGCGCGAGCGCCGGGTCGTCGCG
The DNA here is from genome assembly GCA_001788495.1 of Candidatus Rokubacteria bacterium RIFCSPLOWO2_02_FULL_73_56. Taxonomy (GTDB): domain Bacteria; phylum Methylomirabilota; class Methylomirabilia; order Rokubacteriales; family CSP1-6; genus GWA2-73-35. The sequence continues at coordinate 8,479 of MGCF01000168.1, read as the reverse complement.
GCGCGCGCCGACGCGCGCGCGGTCGGCGTCGGCGAGCACGGCGAGGTCCGGCCCGAGCAGCGCGACCCCGGCGACGCCCGCCTGGCGCCCGAGCTCCTCGAGCTGGCGCTCGACCCCGATCTCCTTGCCGAAGTTCAGGATGAAAGCGGCGTCGGCGTGGACGGCGATGATGCCCGGGAAGCTCTCGGCCCCGATCGCGACGCCGAAGACGCTCCCCTCCCAGAACTTCCGATCGCTGATCGCCGTCGGCACTCCCGCCTTGCCCTCCTCGGGCGGCGGCGCCCAGCGGCGCCCCCACATGTAGCTCATCATCGGCATCGGCGGCGCGCCCGGCGGGTGCGGCGGCCCCGGGCCCCCGGGCCCGCCCGGGCCCGGCATCATCATGCGCATGCGCGGCGGCGCGGGCGGCGTCCAGGGGCGGCCGTCGGCGTCGAGCAGGTCGATGCGCCGGAGCCGGTTGCGCCGCGCGATCCGCTCGAGCTCGCCCGGCAGGACGGGGAATCTCATGATTTCGTCGACGAGCCGCGCGTTGTCGAGGAGGCGCTCGGCGATCATCTGCTCCATCAGCGCGTTGCTGCGGATGGCGTTCCGGCTGCCGGTCTCGACCACGTCGGCGAGCGCCAGGCCCTTCTGCTCGAGCTGCGCCGACAGCTCCGCCTGGGTGCGCCGCGCGACCGACGCCGTGTAGATGCCGACCAGGAGCACGAGGAGGAGGACGGAGGCGAGGAGGTAGCGGGCAGAGAAGCGCGGGTTCATGCGGGGCCCGCGCGTCATTCTATCATCCGGCAAACGCGCGGCCCCCGGGCGGGCCGGGGGCCGCTCTGGCCGGTGCCGTCGCTACGGGTTGAGCGAGGCGCGCGGGCCGCCGCCGAACGGGCGAACGCCGCCCCACGGAGTGAGGTGCAGAACCCGCGTCTCACCCTTGGGACCCTTGAGCTCCGCCTGATAGGCCGTGCCCATGCGGCCGGTGAACGGCAGCACGCGCTCGACCGTGAAGCCCTGGAAGTACTTCTGGGTGTACTCCGTCGCCAGCTCCTTGGCCTTCTCCTCGGTGATCTGCGCCTGCGGCTCCGCCTGCGGGCCGGCCGCCTGGCCGCCGTACGCGTACGGGCAGGCGCCGGGACCGCCTACGCCGCCCTGAGCGCCCCACATCATGCCGGGGCCCATGCCGGGGCCCATGCCCATGCCCTGGGGACCGTGGCCCCAGCCCATGCCCATCCCTATGCCGCGACCCACCCCGGGGCCGTGAGCGAGCGCCACGCTCGCGAGCCCGGCGACCAACACCACTGCCAGCGTCACACTGAGAATCCGTCTCATGGTGTGTCCTCCTTTGGCTTTCCTGGGGTAGCATCACGCGTGCCACGGCGGTGGGCCAGAGAACGCAAGCGAGGGCGCGGGCTTAGAGGTAACGGGAACTTCGGCCGCCGGGGCGGGTCGACGATTATGTCGATCCGCCCCGACGGGAGCGTCGAGACGCTACTTGAAGCTGTAGGAGAGCGAGGCGCCGACGATGTGGGCGGCGTAGTTCCTGGAGTCGCCGCCGAGCCAGATCGAGCTGCCGGTGCCCGGCATGAACGGGTTCAGGGTGTCGGTCCGCCAGTCGCGCTGGTCCCACGACTCGAACGCGTACTTGAGCGCCGCCGTCCACTGCTTGAGGAAGTGGTACTTGAGCGCCACGTCCACCCGGAGCAGCGTGTCCTGGAACGCCGGCAGCACCTTCGCGTTGGCGGTCGCGCGCTGCGCGGCGCTGCCGCTCGTCGGTGGCGTGGGGTTCGCCGTCTCGATGCTCCCGTAGGCGGTCGAGAAGTTGGCGCCCAGGTGGAGGTCGAGCACCTTCGGGATCAGCGAGGCCTTCAGGCTGGCGTGGACCGTGTTGATGGTGTCGGCGTTCTCCGAGATCCAGTCGTAGTCGAAGAAGTCGAACGTCGACGTACCGGTGACCGGACGGCTCCGCGAGCGCTGCGTCTTGTCGATGCGCTCGTACATGTACCCGCCGTTGAACACGAGCCGCTCGACCGGCGCCCAGGACAGGTCCATGCCGGCCGACCAGGTCTGCTCGTCGAGCAGGCCGAGCTGCCGGACGCCGGCGGGCGCGTAGCCGAAGTCGTAGTCGTCGTAGCTCCACGCGAACGTCGGCGTCAGCGTGAAGGTTTCGGTCGGCATGATCTGGAGCAGGAGATCGATCTTGTGCCGGTCACGCTCGGCCTCGTCGAACTTCCGCAGCAGTGTCGACTGGCCCTGGAGCGCGCCCGCGGGATCCTCGAAGACGGTGTGCTCGACGTGCGCGTGCGTGTTGTACTTGTTGATCCGCCGGAACGACGGCACGTACTTGAGCCGCGCGAGCAGCCACTCGGCCGGCGTCGCGTCGAGGGCGAGCTTGCCGAAGACCTCGTCGCTCTCCGCCACCTCGCGATGGTCGCCGCGGTCCCAGCGCTCCCAGCCGGCGCCCACGGTGACCGCGAGGGGCCTCACGATCTGCACCCGGGCGTCGAGGTCGAGGTTCTGCCGCATGAAGCCCCACTGCCCGGACTGCCGGGGGTCGGTCTGCAAGATCCGGTCGTTCTCGACGCTGTTGACGAAGCGGACGACGTCTTTGTCGTCGATGAGGTCGTAGATCCGGTACTTGGCCGACAGCGTCAGCGGCCGGAGCGGCCGCGACACGACGCTCAGGTTGCCGAGGATGACGTGCACCCGGCCGTCGAGGCTGTTCTGCGGCAGGGTGAGGTCGGCCGGCGCGGCCGCGACGATGTTGGGATTCCGCGTGTGGGGCAGGAAGTCGTCGTCCTGGAGCCTGAGGCTGTAGGAGAAGTTGGCGTTCACGCGGGTCCGCATCGGCAGGTTCACGCCGCCGGCCAGCGTGACCGTGTGGGCGACGTTGTCGGGCGCCAGCGAGCTGCGCCCCGAGCCCGGGACGCTCGAGCCGGCGGCGAACGCCGCGTCGACGGCCGAGAGCGGGTTGTCCGCGGTGATGCTCGCCAGCGAGTTCTCGAAGATCGAGAGCGTGTAGCCGAACTGGACCTGCCAGTCCGGGCGCGCGTAGGCGCCGCGCAGCCGGACGTCGTGGATCGTGTGGTCGAGCGGCTGCAACACCTCCAGGAAGTCGTTGCCCGGGCTCCCGAAGGCCATGCCCATCGGCCGGTAGCCATCCTTGGAGATTCGCGTGTACGAGGCGTTCAGCTCGAGGTCGGGCGTCGGGGTCAGCCGGAAGTCGAGCCGCGCCGTGTCCCAGCGGACGCTGATGTCGTCGAGCCTCGGCGCGGCGTTGTAGGCGGGCCCGTCGGCGGGCAGCGCCCGGGCGAGGCCCGCCGGCAGCCTGAAGACCCCGGGCGAGGTCTCGCGCGCGAGCATCCGCGCGTCGGTCGAGAACACGTGGGGCGTCTGGTCCCAGTCGAAGCGGAACTCCCAGAGGCCCAGGCGGCCCACCCCGAGCGAGAACTCCTGGTCCTCGCGGCCCCACTTCGAGCCGCCGAACTCGACCGCGTAGCTCTCGTCGGGCCGGAACAGACGCAGGCGGAGCCCTTCGAGCTGGAGCCCCTCGCCCATGTCCCGGTACTCCTCGAACTTCTGCGTCCGCCGCCGCTCCGGGTCGTCGACGTTGAAGCGGAGGCCGGACTCGATCTCGCCCTCGAGGTTCATCCCGCCGAGCTTGAGCTGGGCGGATGCCGCGCCCGCCGTTCCGAGGACCAGGAGCGCCGCAAGAGTCAGCCGAACGGGTGTCGTCGCTCTCATGACGAGGCCCCTATCTCGTGAAGGCATGGCCGGACGGGTGGTTGGAGCCGTGGATGTTCGCATGGCAGCTCACGCAGCTGCGGCCGAGCACCTGTTTTTCCCTCCGCGAGTACGGGCTCGTCGGGTGGCGGCTCTCGACGTGGCACTGCTGGCAGAGCCGCGGCTTGGCGACCTTCAGCAGGTTCTCGTGGTTCGAGCCGTGCGGGTCGTGGCAGGTGGCGCAGCTCTCGACCACGGGGGCGTGCTCCCAGAGGAAGGGGCCGCGCTTCTCCGCGTGGCAGGTGAAGCACGTCTCGTTGGCCGAGTTCTCCTTGAGGAGCGCCGGGGTCACCGTGCCGTGCGGGTTGTGGCAGGCGGTGCAGGTCATCTTGCCCTCGCGCAGCGGCATGTGCGAGGAGCGCATCGTCTGCGCGCGCTTCTGGAGGTGGCACTGGCCGCAGGTCTCGATCACGGTCGCCCGGGCGAGCTGGGCGCGCGACGAGGTGGTCTCCATGAGCTTGTGGCAGCTCGTGCACGCGACGTCGCGCGACTCGTGCGGGCTCCCCTGCCAGAACAGGCGCGCGGACTTCTGGTGGCAGCCGAGGCAGGTGGCGTTGCGCCGCTCGACGGGCGTCGTGTCGTCCTTGGCGAAGCTGACGATCCCGCCGACGCCCTTGCCGCCGCCCGCGTCCGCGTGCGCCTTGCCGGGGCCGTGGCAGCTCTCGCAGCCGAGGCTCTCCGTGGAGTTGCGCGGGTGCTTGAGGAAGAGGCGGCCCATCTTGGTCTGCTCGAACTTGGTGAACTGGTCCTCGTGACACCCCTTGCAGGTCTCGGCGCCGGCGTAGCCCGCGGGCAGCGCCGCGGCCGGGGCCTTCTGCGCGAGCGCCGGGGCCGGGACGCCGAGGACGACCACCCCGAGCAGCAGCGCGCCCACCCCTCCCACGAATCCGAGCAGCCGGAGCGTTCTCTTCCGACTCATGAGCGCAGCCCTCCCCAGCCGATGACGGAAATATGGTGTTCGAGCGCGGATGCTAAGACATTTCCGGCTGAGTCCGCAAGCGGGAAAAAACGCCTAGTGAGCCTGTGCTAGCTACCGCGCGGCTGCCGGCTCGCCCGCATTCTTCGCGAACGGCGCTGGCGCGACCGGGCGGGTGGCGCAGGGTGCGGTCCCCGCGGCGGGCGCACCCTGCGACAGGCCCTGCCCGCCTCGCGCGGTGACCGTTTGCGAATAATGCGGGCTAGCGGGGTGCCGCGGGCGCCCGGAACCCCGAGGCCTGCGCCAGCTCGTCGAGGCCCAGGACTCCCTCGTAGCGCCGGCCGGCGATGATCCACGTCGGGTACTTCCTGACGGCGGCCTGGTCGCAGCGGGCGGGCTGGGCGGCGATCCCCTTCGGGTCGCACTCGACGTACGGGAGCAGGGCTGCCGCGGGCCCGAACCGGGCCTTTTGCTCGCCGCACGCGGGTCACCAGTAGGCGCCGTAGAAGATCACCCCGGACGCGGTGAGGTGGCGCGCCAGGGACTCCTGGTAGACGGTGTCGCCGGTCGGGGTGCCGGCCACGAACACTCCGGCCGCGAAGACGACGGTGATGACCGCCGTCACGAGGCCCGTGCCGACGAGCCGGGCCGGGCGCGTCGCCGGCCGGCGGCCCCTGGGAACCGGACGCCGGACGAGCAGGACCACGAGGAGCGCGGCCGCGATGCCGGCGTCCGCCAGGCACCAGGGGCAGAGGGCGCCCAGCTCGAAGACCGCGATCCAGGTCAGGTAGGCGGAGAAGGCGACGGCCGCCACCGCCAGGACGAACGTCCAGAGCCAGCGCCGCGGCGCGAGCCCCGCGAGGGCCAGGCCGAGGACGATCGCGTAGAGCACAGCGCCCCACGCGGCGGTGGGGACGCCGAGGAAGACGGCGTAGCGGCTCGCCTGCACGACGTCGCAGCCGCTGCCCGTCTCGCAGAAGAGCGCCGCGGCCCCGGCGAGCTTGGTCGCCGCGAGGTACGCGGACACCGCGAGCCCGGCGGCGGCGACCGCCGCCACCGGCCAGTCGCGTCCCGGGGTCTCGGGCGCGGGCTTCGGGGGCTTCTTCATGACCACGGCCGGCAGGATACCATCGCCGGCCGCCGGCATGCTGACAGCGTGCATCACCGGCTGTGCGGTGCAGGCGCCTCATCGGGGCGGGGCGATGGGGCAGCCGCGTCCGGGGGAGCACGACTTCCGGTCCGCTCGTTGGCCAAGACGCACCAGAAACCTGGCCAACTCGGATCGATGGTTCGGGAAATGCAGATCGAGGTCCGAACGCCGCGCGACGGGTCACCGGGCGCGAGCGAGTAAGGAGGCCGATGAGTCCGAGGCGCTCGCTCGCAGTGCTCGTCGTGACCACGTGCGCGACCGCGCTCGGCTCGTCGCCCGCCCGGCCGCAGGATCCGGAGGCCGGCCGCGCGGTGTTCGCGGCCAAGCAGTGCGCCCGCTGCCATGCGCCGCGCGGAGAGCCGGGCGTCGGCCCCGCCCTCGAGGAGATCCGCCGCCCGCAGGGCCAGATGGAGCTCGCCGGGCGGCTCTGGAACCACCTGCCCTCGATGTTCACCGCGACGATCGGGACGGGGGCCGCGTGGCCCGAGATCGGCGCCGCCGAGATGGCCGACCTGATGGCGTACCTCGGGGCCGACGGCGCGCGCGACCCCGCGCCCGACCTCTTCAAGGGGCAGGTGACGCTCCTGAAGAAGGGCTGCCTCAAGTGCCACAGCCTGCGCCGCGAGGGCGGCCCGATCCGGCCCGACCTGGCGGAGCGGCGCGCGGACTACGAGTCGGGCGCGGCCTGGGCCGCGACGATGTGGACGCACACGCCGCGCATGGCGGCGATGGCGGTCCGGCGGGGCATCGCGTACCCGCGCTTCGCGGGGGACGAGATGGCGAACCTGATCGGCCTGCTGCGGAGCGCGTCGGCGACGGCGCCCCGCGGAGCGGCGCCGGGGCGCTGATGCGGGCCTACCAGAGCGACAAGGAGGCGGTGGTTGAGAATCCCTGAGCAGGTCAACCGGCTCGCGATCGTGATCGGCGTGCTCGCCGCGCTGACCCTCGTCACGCGCTTCGTCCTGATCCCCCGCTCGCTCGTCTCGACCGACCTGCACTGGGCCGCCGCCACCCAGCGGGAGGCCATCAAGCCCGTGAAGTTCGCGGGCTCGACCGCGTGCCAGGACTGCCACGAGGACGTCGCGCTGAAGAAGGCGAAGAGCTTTCACCGCGCGCTCTCGTGCGAGGGCTGCCACGCCCCCGCGGCGCGGCACGCCGACGACCCGACCGCGGTGAAGCCGCCGGCGCCCCGCGACCGGAAGTTCTGCCCGGTGTGTCACGCCTACGACCCGTCGCGGCCGACGGGCTTCCCGCAGATCAACCCGACGGCCCACAACCCGCTCAAGCCGTGCGTCTCCTGTCACAACCCGCACGACCCGGTGCCGCCGAAGGTGCCGCGCGAGTGCGCCGCGTGCCACGGGCAGATCGAGCGGAGCAAGGCGGTGTCGAGCCACGCGCTCGTCGCCTGCACGACCTGCCACAAGGCGCCCGAGCAGCACCGGCGCTCACCGCGGAGCGCGCTGCCCTCCAAGCCCGAGACCCGCGACTTCTGCGCGACGTGCCACGGTCAGGGGACCGCGGCGGCGGGCGCGCCGAAGGAGGCGCCGAAGGTCGACGTCGCGGCGCACGGCGGGCGCAACCTCTGCTGGGAGTGCCACTATCCGCATCTGCCCGAGGGGCGGCTATGAACAAGCGCGAGTTCCTGAAGGGCGCGATCGTCTTCTTCCCGGCCGGCGGGGCGCTGGCCGCGCTCGCGCGGCAGGCGATGGGCAAGGAGACGGGGAGCGCCCCGGCCAAGGACGCGAACGGCAAGAAGGGCTACGACCCGGCGAGCCACTTCTACGGGATGGGCGTGGACATTGACAAGTGCATCGGCTGCAACCGGTGCGCGGTCGCGTGCAAGGCGGAGAACGACGTCCCCGACGAGCCCTTCTACTTCCGGACGTGGGTGGAGCGCTACACGATCGCGCGCGACGGCGAGGTCGTCGTCGAGAACATCAGCCTCGGCGCGCGGGAGACGACGACGCAGGACGCGCGCGAGATCATCCGGACGTTCTTCGTCCCGAAGCTCTGCAACCACTGCCAGAACCCGCCCTGCGTCCAGGTGTGCCCCGTCAACGCGACGTTCACGACCGCGGACGGCGCGGTCATCGTCGACGCCGAGCGGTGCATCGGCTGCCGCTACTGCATCCAGGCGTGCCCGTACGGCGCGCGCTACCTGCACCCGACGACGAAGACCGCCGACAAGTGCACCTTCTGCTACCACCGCCTCGTGAAGGGGCTCCAGCCCGCCTGCGTCGAGGTGTGCCCGACCCAGGCCCGGATCTTCGGTGACCTCAAGAGCCGCGCGAGCCGGCTCGTGCGCTTCCGGCGGCTCAACAAGATCCACGTGCTCAAGCCGCAGCTCAACACGGAGCCCAAGGTGTACTACGCCAACCTCGACGGAGAGGTGCGATGAACCTCACGAAGGGCACGGACGGCCTGTCCGAGCTGCTCGGCCAGATCACGGGATTCATCTACCCGAACGAGATCGAGATCCACTGGTCGATCCTGATCGTCGTCTACCCGTACGTCACCGGCCTGGTGGCGGGCGCGTTCATCCTCGCCTCGCTGGTGAAGGTGTTCAAGATCAAGGAGGTCCAGCCGACGTACCGGCTGTCCCTGCTGACGGCGCTCGCCTTCCTCCTGGTGGCGCCGCTGCCGCT
>MGCF01000167.1 GCA_001788495.1 Candidatus Rokubacteria bacterium RIFCSPLOWO2_02_FULL_73_56 | reverse complement strand
TCATGCCGATCGCGATGGAGAAGGAGCTGCGGTTCGCGATCCGGGAGGGGGGGCGGACGGTGGGCGCCGGCGTCGTGACGGAGATCTCGGAGTAGGCGATGCGCGACATCATCTCGCTCGCGTGCACCGAGTGCCAGCGCCGGAACTACTCGACGACGAAGAACAAGCGGACGCACCCGGACCGGCTCGAGCTGAAGAAATACTGCCGGTGGTGCCGCAAGCACACACCGCACAAAGAGACCAAGTAGCGACCCAGGGGTGTAGCTCTAACGGCTAGAGCACCGGACTCCAAATCCGGGGGATGGGGGTTCGAATCCCTCCACCCCTGCCACTTATCGGCGGGTGAAGGAACGAGATGGAGTTTTTCAAGCGAGCGCGGGAGTTCTGCAAGGAGGTCATCGTGGAGTTTCGTCGCGTGACCTGGCCGAGCCGGGCGGAGCTGGCGAACTCCACCGTGGTGGTGATCGCCGTCACGGTGGTGATCGCGCTCTTCCTGGGCGGCGTGGACATCCTGCTGGCGCGGGTCGTGGAAAGGATCCTGCGATGAGCGGTGAGGCGACGACGACGGCCAAGCAGTGGTTCGTCGTCCACACGTACTCGGGCTTCGAGAACAAGGTCGCCGAGGCGATCCAGTCGCGCGCCAAGATCTTCGGGATGACCGAGAAGATCACCCGCGTGCTGGTCCCGACCGAGAAGGTCGTCGAGGTCCGCAACAAGCAGAAGCGCGAGACCGAGCAGAAGTTCTTCCCGGGCTACGTGCTGGTCGAGATGGAGCTGACCGACGACACGTGGCACCTGGTCCGCTCGACGCCGAAGGTGACGGGGTTCGTCGGCTCGGGCACCAAGCCGGTCCCGCTCTCGCAGGAGCAGGTCGAGGACATCATGCGGCAGATGGAGGCCGGCGCCGAGAAGCCGAAGCCGAAGTCGGTCTTCCAGCGCGGCGACAAGGTGCGGGTCATCGACGGGCCGTTCGTCAACTTCCAGGGCGTCGTCGAGGATGTCCACCCGGAGCGCGGGCGGATGAAGGTGGTCGTCCCGGTCTTCGGCCGGCCGACGCCGGTGGAGCTCGAGTACTACCAGGTGGAGCGACTCTAGTGAAGAAAGTCCAGGCGATGGTCAAGCTGCAGATCCCGGCGGGGAAGGCGAACCCGTCGCCGCCGGTGGGGCCGGCGCTCGGCCAGCACGGCGTCAACATCATGGAGTTCTGCAAGGGCTTCAACGCCCAGACGGGCGCGCAGGAGGGGCTGATCCTGCCGGTGGTCGTGACGATCTACCAGGATCGGTCGTTCACGTTCATCGTGAAGACCCCGCCGGCGGCCGTGCTCCTCAAGCGGGCCGCGGGCATCGCGAAGGCCTCCGCCGTCCCGCACAAGGACAAGATCGGCAGGGTGACGCGGCAGCAGGTGCGCGAGATCGCGCAGACCAAGCTGCCCGACCTGAACACGGACTCGATCGACGCCGCGATGCGGATCATCGAGGGCACCGCCCGCAGCATGGGCATCGATGTCGTCTAGCGAGCAGGGGAGAGGGACATGGCGACGGTTGTGAGCAAGCGCTACGACGCCGCGAAGGAGAAGCTCAGCGAGGGCCGGCAGTACTCGCTGGACGAGGCGCTCACGCTCATCAAGAGCATGCCGCCGGCGAAGTTCGACCAGTCGGTCGACCTGTCGTTCCGGCTCGGCGTCGATCCCAAGCACGCCGACCAGATGGTGCGCGGCGCGGTCGTGCTCCCGAGCGGCATCGGCAAGAGCATCCGCGTGGCCGTCTTCGCGAAGGGCGAGAAGGAGCGCGAGGCGCGCGAGGCGGGGGCCGACGTGGTGGGCGCCGAGGACCTCGTGGAGCGCGTGCAGGGCGGCTTCATGGAGTTCGACACGACGATCGCGACGCCGGACCTGATGGGCCAGGTGGGCCGGCTCGGTAAGGTCCTGGGCCCGCGCGGCCTGATGCCGAACCCCAAGCTCGGCACCGTCACGTTCGACGTCGCGCGCGCCGTGCGCGAGGCGAAGGCGGGCAAGGTCGAGTTCCGGGTGGACAAGGCGGGGAACGTGCACACGCCGATCGGCAAGCACTCGTTCTCCCCCGAGAGCCTCAGGGCGAACGCGCTCGCGCTGATCGAGGCGATCGTGCGCGCCAAGCCGGCCGCCGCGAAGGGTACGTACCTCCGGTCGCTGACCGTGTCGACCACGATGGGCCCGGGCGTGCCGATCGACGCTGTGGCCATCGCGAACATGTTCAAGAAGGCCGTGTAGGGGCGGGAGAGCCATGCCAACCCGGGAGAAGATCGAGACAGTCCAGGCGCTGAAGGCCCGGCTCGACGGCGTGAAGACCGTGGTGCTCACCGAGTACCGCGGCCTCACCGTCCAGCAGCTCGGCGACCTCCGCAAGCAGCTCCGCGCCGTGTCCGCCGAGTACAAGGTGGTCAAGAACCGCCTGGCGCGGCTCGCGATCTCGTCGTCCGAGCTCGAGGGGCTCGCGCGTCACCTGAGCGGCCCGACGGGGATCATCTTCTCGAAGCAGGACCCGGTCGCAGTCGCGAAGGCGCTGCACACCTTTGCCCGGACGAACCAGGCGCTCGCGATCAAGGCCGGCTACGTCGAGGGCAAGATGCTCCAGCCCGACGGCCTCAAGGCGCTGGCCGACCTGCCCTCGCGCGAGACCCTGCGAGCCCAGCTCGTGGGCGCGATCCAGGGGCCGCTGGCACAGCTCGTGGGGCTCCTGGCCGCGCCCCACCGCGAGCTCGTCTACGTGCTGGCGGAGCGCGGGAAGGGCGCCGCCGAGTAGCCCGCGGACATCGAACACAGGCCCGCCCGCGCCGCGCTCGAGCCGGGGCGGAGCAGATCAAGGAGGAGTGACCGATGAGCGTGGAACAGATCGCAGAGGCGCTAGACAAGCTGACGCTGCTCGAAGCCGCGCAGCTCTCGAAGCTGCTGCAGGAGAAGTGGGGCGTCTCGGCCGCCGCGCCGGTCGCCGTCGCGGCCGTGGCGGGCGCGGCCGGCGCCGCCGCCCCCGCCGCCGAGGAGAAGACGGAGTTCGACGTCATCCTGGGCGCGGCGGGCGAGAAGAAGATCCAGGTCATCAAGGTCGTCCGGGAGCTCACGGGGCTCGGTCTCAAGGAGGCCAAGGATCTCGTGGACGGCGCGCCGAAGCCCGTGAAGGAGAAGGTGACCAAGGCCGAGGCGGAGGACATGAAGAAGAAGCTCGAGGAGCAGGGCGCGACCGTCCAGGTGAAGTAAGACGCGCGCGGTGAACAGCTCCTTTTAGCCACTCGGTTGACGTGAGGGCGGCTCGTCCGCCCTCGGGAGAGGGTATGGCAGGCACGATTCAGTGCGGGCGCCGCAGCCGCAAGGACTTCGGCAAGATCCCGTCGATTGTCGAGATCCCGAACCTCATCGAGGTGCAGAAGCGGTCCTACGAGACGTTCCTTCAGAAGGACGTCCCGGCCGACCGCCGCGAGGAGATCGGGCTCCAGGCGGTGTTCAAGTCGGTGTTCCCGATCGCCGACTACAACGACAACGCGCTCCTCGAGTTCGACTCGTACCACTTCGGCGACCCGAAGTACACGGTCGAGGAGTGCCATGACCGCGGCATGACCTTCGCGATCCCGCTGAAGGTCACGCTCCGCCTCGTGGTCTTCGACCACGACAAAGAGGCGAAGACCCGGACCATCCGGGAACAACGCGGTCAAGAAGTCTACCTCGGCGAGCTGCCCCTCATGACCGACAAGGGCACGTTCATCATCAACGGCACCGAGCGCGTCGTGGTCTCCCAGCTCCAGCGCTCGGCCGGCGTGTTCTTCGACGACGACAAGGGCAAGACGCTCGCCTCGGGCAAGCCGCTCTTCTCGGCGCGCGTGATCCCGTACCGGGGCTCCTGGGTGGAGTTCGACTTCGATGCCAACGACATCCTGCACGTGCGCGTGGACCGGCGGCGCAAGATGCTCGCAACCGCGTACCTGCGCGCCTTCTGGTTTCTCGAGAAGGGCGTGATCCTCGCCGACGAGGAGATCCTCGCCCACTTCTACGAGACCGAGGAGGTCCTGTCGTTCGAGGAGGGCAACGCCTGGGTGAAGCTCCACCCGGAGGCGCACGTCGGCGCCAAGGTCGCGGAGGACGTGCGGCCGCCGCGCCACCGCGAGCCGCTCGTCACCGCCGGCAAGATCCTGAACGCCAAGCTCCTCGAGAAGCTCGTCGAGGCGAACGTCGAGAAGATCCCGGTCCGCGCCGAGTCGCTCGTCGGCCGGCGCACGGCCTCGCGCATCGTCGACACGGAGAGCGGCGAGGTGCTGGTGCAGACCAACCAGGAGATCACCTCGACGGTGCTCTCCCAGGTGATGAGCCGGAGGGTCGCGCCGTTCAGGCTGCTCGTGCTGAGCCCCGGCAAGGCGGACCAGTCGATCTACGAGACGCTGGCGCGCGACCACTTCAAGAACCCCGACGAGGCGCTCGTCGAGATCTACCGGCGCCTGCGCCCGGGCGACCCGCCGACGGTGGAGTCGGCGCGGGCCCTGTTCCGCGGGATGTTCATGGACGGGCGCCGCTACGACCTCGCGCGCGTCGGCCGCTTCATGATCAACAAGAAGCTCCAGATCGACGCGCCCCTCAGCGTGAAGACGCTGCGCAGCGAGGACGTGGTGTCGGTGATCCGGCACCTGTTGATGGTCCGCCTCGGCTCGCGGCCGACCGACGACATCGACCATCTCGGCAACCGTCGCGTCCGCTCGGTCGGCGAGCTGCTCGAGAACCAGTTCCGCGTGGGGCTGACGCGCATGGAGCGCGCGGTCAAGGAGCGCATGTCGATCTCCGACATCGCTGCGCTGATGCCGCACGATCTCATCAACGCGAAGCCGGTCTCGGCGGTCGTGAAGGAGTTCTTCGGCTCCTCGCAGCTCTCGCAGTTCATGGACCAGACGAACCCGCTGGCGGAGCTCACCCACAAGCGCCGCCTCTCCGCGCTCGGCCCGCGCGGTCTCTCGCGCGAGCGCGCCGGCTTCGAGGTGCGCGACGTGCACCCGACGCACTACGGGCGGATCTGCCCCATCGAGACGCCCGAAGGTCCGAACATCGGCCTGATCTCGTCGCTGTCCACCTACGCGCGGACCAACGAGTTCGGCTTCATCGAGACGCCGTACCGCAAGGTCGAGCAGGGGCGCGTCAAGGACGAGATCATCTTCCTCACGGCGCTCGAGGAGGAGCAGTTCGTCATCGCCCAGGCCAACGCCGAGCTCGACCGGACCGGCCGCTTCGTCAGCGAGCGCGTGTCGGCCCGCAAGGGCGGTGAGTTCCGCATGGTGCCGCCCGAAGAGCTGCACTACATGGACGTCTCGCCGAAGCAGCTCGTGTCGGTGGCGGCCTCGCTGATCCCGTTCCTCGAGAACGACGACGCGAACCGCGCGCTGATGGGCTCGAACATGCAGCGCCAGGCGGTGCCGCTGCTGCAGCCAGAGGCGCCGCTGGTGGGCACCGGCATGGAGCACGTGGTGGCGCGCGACTCGGGCGCGGTCGTCGTCGCCAAGCGGCCCGGCGTCGTCGAGTACGTCTCGGCCGACCGGGTCGTGGTCCGGGCCGAGAGCCGGTCGAAGAAGACCGACCCGGTGCAGGACCTGCCGCTGGACATCTACAACCTGACCAAGTACCGGCGGTCGAACCAGAACACGTGCATCAACCAGAAGCCGATCGTCCGCAAGGGCCAGCGGGTCCAGGCGGGCGACGTCGTCGCCGACGGCCCGGGCACGGACCAGGGCGAGCTGGCCCTCGGGCGCAACGTCCTGGTCGCGTTCATGCCGTGGGGCGGCTACAACTTCGAAGACGCGATCCTGGTCTCGGAGCGGCTCGTCAAGGACGACCGCTTCACGTCGATCCACATCGAGGAGTTCGAGATCCAGGCGCGGGACACCAAGCTCGGCAAGGAGGAGGTCACCCGGGACATCCCCAACGTCTCGGAGGAGGCGCTCAAGGACCTCGACGATTCGGGCATCGTCCGGATCGGCGCGAAAGTGAAGCCGGGCGATATCCTGGTCGGCAAGATCACGCCGAAGGGGGAGACGCAGCTCACGCCGGAGGAGAAGCTGCTGCGCGCGATCTTCGGCGAGAAGGCGGGTGACGTGCGCGACACGTCCCTGACCGTGCCCCCCGGCATCGAGGGCACCGTGGTCGACGTCAAGGTGTTCTCGCGGCGCGGCGTGGACAAGGACGAGCGCGCCAAGTCGATCGAGGAGGAGGAGATCGCGCGGCTCGAGAAGGACTACCAGGACGAGATCGCGATGGTCGAAATGGAGCGGGATCAAAAGCTGAAGAATCTGCTCGTGGGGAAGACTGTCCTGCAGGACCTCTTCGACCCCACGAACAAGACCAAGCGCATGACGAAGAAGGGCGACCGGATCGCGCGCGAGGATCTCGAGAACTTCGCCTGGAACGAGCTGAAGAAGGTCAAGATCAAGGAGGACGAGGGGCTCGCGCAGACCGTCCGGAAGATCGAGGAGCTGGCCGAGGAGCAGATCTCGATCTACGACTCGATGCTCGAGGACCGCATCGGGCGTCTGCGGCGCGGCGATGACCTGCCGCCGGGCGTGATCAAGATGGTCAAGGTGTACGTCGCGGTGAAGCGGAAGCTCTCGGTGGGCGACAAGATGGCGGGTCGCCACGGCAACAAGGGTGTGGTGTCGAAGATCCTCCCCGTGGAGGACATGCCGTACCTGCCGGACGGCACGCCCGTGGAGATCGTGCTGAACCCGCTCGGCGTGCCCTCGCGCATGAACGTCGGCCAGATCCTCGAGACGCACCTGGGCTGGGCGGCGCGGGCGCTGGGGCTCTGGGTGGCGAGCGCGGTCTTCGACGGCGCCACCGAGGAGGAGATCAAGGAGCACCTCACGCAGGCCGGCCTCCCGACGTCCGGCAAGACCGTGCTCTGCGACGGGCGGAGCGGGAAGCAGTTCCACCAGGAAGTGACGGTCGGCCAGATCTACATCCTGAAACTGGCCCACCTCGTGGACGACAAGATGCACGCCCGCTCGATCGGGCCCTACTCGCTCGTGACTCAGCAGCCGTTGGGCGGTAAGGCCCAGTTCGGTGGCCAGCGGTTCGGCGAGATGGAGGTCTGGGCGCTCGAGGCGTACGGCGCGGCTCACACGCTGCAGGAGATGCTGACGGTGAAGTCCGACGACGTGGAAGGCCGCAACCGCATCTACGAAGCGATCGTGAAGGGCGAGAACTTCCTCGAGCCCGGCACGCCGGAGTCCTTCAACGTGCTCGTGAAGGAGCTCCAGAGCCTGGCGCTCGACGTCGAACTGGTCACGAAGGACGGGAAGAAAGCATCCTGAGAGGAGAGTGCGAATGCTGACGGATCGGCCTTTCGGCAGCCTGATCAGAGAGGACAAGCCAGCCAAGGATCTCTGGGGCATCCTCGATCGGCATGCGAAGCCAATCACGTTTGACGCGATCCGGATCAAGCTCGCCGCGCCGCAGAAGATCCGCGACTGGTCGCACGGCGAAGTCAAGAAGCCGGAGACCATCAATTATCGGACCTTCAAACCCGAGCGGGATGGTCTCTTCTGTGCTCGAATCTTTGGCCCGACCAAGGACTACGAGTGCGCCTGCGGCAAGTACAAGCGGATGAAGTTCGCCGGCGTGGTCTGCGACAAGTGCGGCGTCGAGGTCACCCGCGCCCGGGTGCGCCGCGAGCGGATGGGGCACGTCGAGCTGGCGTCGCCCGTCTCGCACGTGTGGTTCTTCAAGGGGCTGCCGAGCCGCATCGGGCAGCTCCTCGACATGTCGCTGCGCGAGCTGGAGAAGATCCTGTACTTCGAGGAGTACGTCGTCCTCGAGAGCCGGATCCCGGCGGTCAAGAAGAAGGACCTGCTGGCGGTCGACAAGGCGCGACGGCTCCAGGAGGAGCACGGTGCCGACGCGATCAAGGTCGGCATGGGCGCCGAGGCGATCCGTGAGCTGCTCCGCGACATGGACCTCGATTCGCTCGCGCGCGACCTCCGGGCACAGATGCTCGGCGAGACGTCGGTGCAGAAGCGGAAGAAGATCGTCAAGCGCCTCAAGGTCATCGAGGCGTTCCTGAAGTCCGGCAACCAGCCCGACTGGATGATCCTCGAGGTCGTCCCGGTGATCCCGCCCGAGCTGCGGCCGCTCGTGCCGCTCGACGGCGGGCGCTTCGCGACGTCGGACCTGAACGATCTCTACCGTCGCGTCATCAACCGGAACAACCGGCTGAAGCGGCTGATGGATCTCAAGGCGCCCGAGATCATCATCCGGAACGAGAAGCGGATGCTGCAGGAGGCCGTGGACGCGCTGTTCGACAACGGCCGGCGCGGCCGCGTGATCACCGGGCCGAACAACCGGCCCCTGAAGTCGCTGTCGGACACGCTCAAGGGCAAGCAGGGGCGGTTCCGCCAGAACCTCCTCGGCAAACGCGTGGACTACTCGGGCCGGTCCGTCATCGTCGTGGGCCCGTACCTCAAGCTCCACCAGTGCGGGCTGCCGAAGAAGATGGCCCTCGAGCTGTTCAAGCCGTTCATCCTGAGGAAGCTCGAGGAGCGCGGGATCGCGTCCTCGATCAAGGCCGCGAAGAAGTTCGTCGAGAAGGAGCGACCGGAGGTCTGGGACATCCTCGAGGAGGTCATCAAGGAGCACCCGGTGCTGCTCAACCGCGCGCCGACGCTTCATCGTCTCGGCATCCAGGCGTTCGAGCCGATCCTCGTCGAGGGCAAGGCCATCGAGATCCACCCGCTGGTCTGCACGGCGTTCAACGCGGACTTCGACGGCGACCAGATGGCGGTGCACGTGCCGCTCAGCATGGAGGCGCAGCTGGAGGCCCAGGTGCTGATGCTCTCGTCGAACAACATCCTGTCGCCGGCCAACGGCGCGCCGCTCGCGGTGCCGACCCAGGACATGGTCCTCGGCATCTACTACCTGACGAAGGAAAAGCTGGGCACGACCGGGAACCCGCAGCGGGGCGAGGGCCGGCTCTTCTCCGACTCGGAGGAGGTGCGGATCGCGTACGACAACGAAGACGTCGACCTTCAGGCGCGGATCCGACTGCGCTGGAAGGGCGAGATCCTCGAGACCACGGTGGGGCGGACCCTCTTCAACGAGGTCGTCCCGGAGCCGCTGCGGTTCCTCAACCAGGAGTTGAAGAAGAAAGAGGTCACCGCGCTCGTCGGCCGCTGCTACAACCTCCTCGGCAACGAGGCGACGGTCGCGTTCCTCGATGAGCTGAAGGACCTGGGTTTCCGCTACGCGACGCTCTCGGGCCTGTCGATCGGCATCGACGACATGCACATCCCGTCGTCGAAAGAGCGGCAGATCGCCGGGGCGCGCGAGCAGGTGAACGAGGTCGAGCAGCAGTACCAGGACGGCGTCATCACCAACGGGGAGCGCTACAACAAGGTCGTCGACATCTGGGCGCACGTCACCGAGCTGATCGCGGAGGAGATGTTCCGCGAGCTCGAGGGCGGCGAGCAGGGAGGCGAATTCAACCCGATCTACATGATGGCCGACTCCGGCGCGCGTGGGTCGAAGCAGCAGATCCGCCAGCTCGCCGGCATGCGCGGCCTGATGGCCAAGCCGTCGGGCGAGATCATCGAGACGCCCATTACGTCGAACTTCCGCGAAGGCCTCACCGTTCTCGAGTATTTCACCTCGACGCACGGCGCTCGAAAGGGTCTCGCCGATACCGCGCTCAAGACGGCCGACTCCGGCTACCTGACCCGGCGCCTCGTCGACGTGTCGCAGGACGTGATCGTGAGCGAGTACGACTGCGGCACCGTGAAGTACATCGACGCGACCCCGCTGGTCGAGGGCGGCGACATCATCCAGTCGCTGCGCGACCGCATCCTGGGCCGCGTCGCCGCCGAGGACATCCGGGACCCGCTCTCGGGCGAGATCATCGTCCAGGCGAACACCGAGATCACCGAGGAGCTGGCGCAGCGGATCGAGGACTCGGGTCTCGAGCGTGTCCGCATCCGCTCCACGCTCACCTGCGACACCAAGCGTGGGATCTGCGTCATGTGCTACGGCCGCAACCTGGGCACCGGCCGGCTGGCCGAGCTGGGCGAGGCCGTGGGCATCATCGCGGCGCAGTCGATCGGCGAGCCGGGCACGCAGCTGACGATGCGGACGTTCCACATCGGCGGCACCGCGAGTCGCGTCGTCGAGGCCTCGAAGCACGAGGCGAAGAGCGCGGGCCTCGTCAAGTACCACAACCTCCGGACCGTCGTGAACCGCGACGGCGACCTGGTCGCGACGAACCGCAACGGCGAGATCGGCGTGGCCGACGAGCGGGGCCGCGAGCGCGAGCGCTACCCGGTCGTGTACGGCGCCAAGATCAAGGTCAAGGCCGACCAGAAGATCAAGACGCGGACCGTGCTGGTCGAGTGGGACCCGTTCACGAACCCGATCCTCACGGAATTCACCGGCCGGGTCGAGTACCAGGACATCGTCGAGGGCGTCACGGTGCGCGAGGAGTTCGACGAGGTCACCGGCCTGGCGCGCAAGGTCGTGATCGAGGACCCCGAGGGGCGGCTGCAGCCGGGCATCATCATCCGCTCCGAAGGGCAGACCGAGGCCGCCGGCGAGCGGCACCGTTATCCGCTGCCGGTGGGCGCCAACCTCTCCGTGACCGACGGGGCGGAGGTGTACGCGGCCGACATCATCGCCAAGATCCCGCGCGAGACCACGAAGACGAAGGACATCACGGGTGGCCTGCCGCGGGTGGCGGAGCTGTTCGAGGCGCGCAAGCCCAAGGAGCAGGCGGTCATCACCGAGATCGACGGCCGCGTCGAGATGGGCGGCTTCGTGAAGGGCATGCGCAAGATCGTCATCCGCGCGGACAACGGCGAAACCAAGGAGTACCTGATCCCGCGCGGCAAGCACATCAGCGTCCACGAGGGCGACCGCGTGAAGGCGGGGGAGCCGCTCATGGACGGGTCGCCGAACCCGCACGACTACCTGGCCGTGCTCGGCGACCGCGAGCTGCAGCGGTACCTCGTCAACGAGGTCCAGGAGGTCTACCGCCTGCAGGGCGTGACGATCAACGACAAGCACATCGAGATCATCGTGCGGCAGATGTTGCGGCGTGTGCGCATCGAGGAGGTGGGCGACACCGATTTCGTCGTCGGCGAGCTGGTCGACAAGTTCGTGTTCCAGGAGGAGAACGAGCGGGTCCTCGGGCAGGGCAAGCGGCCTGCCACGGCCATGCCGGTGCTCCTCGGCATCACGAAGGCGTCGCTCTCGACCGACAGCTTCATCTCGGCGGCGTCGTTCCAGGAGACGACGCGCGTGCTCACCGAGGCGGCGATCGCGGGCAAGACCGACGATCTGCGCGGGCTCAAGGAAAACGTGATCGTGGGCCGGCTGATCCCTGCCGGCACCGGCCTCGGCAACTACACGCGCGTGGAAGTGCTGACGCCGCCCGGCGAGGCGATGAAGTCGCTCGACGCCGTGTTCTCCCTCACGGCGCCGCCGGCCGAGCCTCCGGCGGGGGAGGGCGAGGGCTCGGTGGCCGTCGCGGGGTAACGACGGGAATGCGATAAATACTTGACAAGTATGGGCCTTTCAGTTATAAAGTGAGAGTTTTGTCGCTGTTCAAGGCGATGGAGAGCCATGCCGACGATTAACCAGCTGGTCCGTCAGGGTCGCGAGGCGGTGCGGAAGAAGTCGAAGACGCCCGCGATGCAGGCCTGCCCGCAGAAGCGGGGCGTCTGCATCCGCGTGTACACGACGACACCGAAGAAGCCGAACTCCGCCCTGCGCAAGGTCGCGCGGGTACGGCTGACGAACGGCCTCGAGGTGACGTCCTACATCCCGGGCGTCGGCCACAACCTCCAGGAGCACTCGATCGTGATGATCCGCGGCGGGCGCGTGAAGGACCTGCCGGGGATCCGCTATCACATCATCCGCGGCACGCTCGATACGGCGGGCGTGACCGGCCGCCGGCAGAGCCGCTCGAAGTACGGCGCCAAGGCGCCCAAGGGCGGAGGCGCGTAGGCCGTGCGGCGCGCCGGGGCGGCCAAGCGGGAGGTCCTGCCGGACCCGAAGTTCGGGAGTCGGTTGGTGGCGAAGTTCGTCAACATCATGATGATCCGGGGCAAGAAATCGACGGCCGAGCGCATCATGTACGATGCGCTCTCCGCGGTCGAGGACAAGTCGAAGCAGGAAGCGCTCAAGATGTTCAAGGCTGCGATCGACAACGTGAAGCCGGCCGTCGAGGTGAAGTCGCGACGGGTTGGCGGCTCCACGTACCAGGTGCCGGTCGAGGTGCGGCCGGACCGCCGGACGTCGCTCGCGATGCGCTGGGTCATCGGCGCCGCGCGGCGCCGGCCCGAGCGCTCGATGGCCGAGAAGCTGGCGGGCGAGCTGCTCGACGCGGCCAACAACCGCGGCTCGGCCGTGAAGAAGCGCGAGGACACGCACAAGATGGCGGAGGCCAACAAGGCGTTCGCTCACTACCGCTGGTAGCGGAGGTCCGACGGGGAGGGGGGCCGCAGCCTGACCCCCCTCTTCGCATGTAAGAGGAAAGAGCAGGCGACGACGTGGAACGGCAGTACTCGCTGGAGAAGACGCGCAACATCGGCATCATGGCGCACATCGATGCCGGCAAGACGACGACGACCGAGCGCATCCTGTACTACACCGGACGGTCCTACAAGATCGGCGAGGTGCACGAGGGCACTGCGACGATGGACTGGATGGTGCAGGAGCAGGAGCGCGGGATCACGATCACGTCTGCCGCGACGACGTGCTTCTGGCGCGACTGCCGGATCAACATCATCGACACGCCGGGCCACGTGGATTTCACCGTCGAGGTCGAGCGCTCGCTGCGCGTCCTCGACGGCGCCGTGGCCATCCTCGACGCCGTGTCCGGCGTCGAGCCACAGACCGAGACCGTCTGGCGCCAGGCGGACAAGTACCAGGTGCCGCGCATCGTCTACGTCAACAAGATGGACCGCGTCGGCGCCGACTACTACCGCTGCCTCGAGATGCTCAA
>MGCF01000166.1:12543-25435 GCA_001788495.1 Candidatus Rokubacteria bacterium RIFCSPLOWO2_02_FULL_73_56 | reverse complement strand
CCGTCGGTACGGAAGCCACGCACAGTGACAGGGAAGACAGGATTCCGATTATCAGCAGTCGTGGGTGATCAATACCCCGAGATGGAGGTGCCGCCTGTCGACGAGCTGCTCACCAAGCTGCAATCGGGCAAAATATCGGGCGAGGCTGTGATCTATCCAATGACCGGCGACTTTCCACGGGCGATGATCGACTGGCACACGGGACACGGGTTCGTTCTGCTGTGTTTCGACAGCGGCACGTCTCGTGGCCACTTCCTGACACGCGGCCCGGTGACCAGTCGGCCTTCCATTTCCCTCGTTCTCGGCGGCCAGGCGATGGAGAAGTGGCCGACTGAACTGTTCGTTTCCGCAGACCTCGCAGCGGACGGTCTTCACTTCTTTCTGGACACGGGGCGCAGAAAGCCAGGCCTCGAATGGACGAGGATCGACGGGTTTCCTCGAGAGGTGGTGTGGGAGGGCAGCGCCGGCCGGAATGCCTGGGAAACGAGGCAGCGCCGAGATGCCGACGTCTAACAACGCATTCCACCTGACGGGCGGGCTCGCGTTCGCTCGCCCGCCCGCAGGAGAATGCGACCGTTGCCAGCGGGCTGATGGGTTCTGCCCCAAAGGGATGCTAGACTGAGGTTGCCGGTAGAAGAGTTATGGGCAAGATCGAGAAGATCGAGCAAAAGGTCCAGGCGCTCTCCCCTGATGAGCTCGCGCAGTTTCGCGCCTGGTTTCTGGAGTACGACTGGGCAGCCTGGGATCGCCAGATCGAGCGTGATGCTCAGGCGGGTCGCCTCGACGAGCTTGCTGCCAGGGCCCTTCGTGATCACGCCGCCGGCAAGACCACACCCCTCTGACTCATCACTCCTCTCCGGACTTTTGGGCGCTGTATCGATCCTTGCCGTTCGAGGTTCGGGGGTTGGCCGATCAAGCGTACGCGCACCTGAAGCAAGATCCCCGACATCCGTCGCTTCACTTCAAGAAGATCGACAGATTCTGGTCTGCTCGGGTGGGCGCACACTACCGCGCGCTGGCCGGTCGAAGCGCCAGACGGCCTCGTCTGGTTCTGGATTGGCAGCCACGCTGACTACGATCGGCTCCTTGGCTAACAACCGCATCGAGCTGACGCCGCTTCGCGCCGCAGCTCATACGGCACGTTGGCAGGGCGACCCGGATTCAGGAGGCTTTTTGGCATGTTCCCCGATCCCGTGGCGGCAGGGCAGAAAGTGTTCGTGCTCGTTCACGGCATCGGCTCGCATCCGCACCGAAGCTCGATCAAAGTAATCGACGGGTCGCTGAGGGCATTGTTTGCTTCGGTGGTCACGACCTCGGAAGAATCTTTTCCGATCGCGCGGCCCGAGCAGGATGACCTTCCGGCAGATCAGAACCTACTCCACGTCGGCCGTGGCGCCGACTCCGCGACGCTGCTCGAACTGCGCTGGAACCCCTATGCGATGAGCCCGTCGCCGCCGTCCAACGGGCCGCGCCAGATTGCACTATTCTGGGACGAGCAGCCGGTTTACTCCTTACTGTTTTATCAGCGCATCATTCCCAGCCTGGTTCGGCAACTGGTCTCGAATTGGCACGTCATCGCGCTGGAGGCGTTGCAGATCATTCTCACCCCCTGCCGGCCACTGGCGCGCATCGGCCTGGCCGGCGTCGCTGCGGCGGCGGTGCTGTCCGCCTGGGCGGTTCTGGCGACCATGGCCATCCACGCGTGCGGTGATTGGAGTTGAGGCCGACGGTACGCCGGCAGTGGTCCTTCTGGATAAGGCAGGAAAGGTTAGCTGGCGAGCGCCGCAATGAGAGCCGAACAAGCCGCTTGTGCGGACCGGCTTCGCCGGCCGCTCAGCGCGAGCGTTGGCGCCCCGGCGCCACCGACGGCCTCCCCCGACGGGGCGCTGAAGACGATCGTGGCCTTCGCCAACACCGCGGGCGGGACGTTGCTCGTCGGCGTCGAGGATAGGAGCCGGCACGTCCGTGGCGTGCCCGACGCGCTCGATCTGGAGGAGCGTCTGGCCAGCCTCGTCAGCGACCGCATCAGCCCGCGCATCGTCCCCGAGATCGAGATCCTCCCCTGGCGGCGGACGCACGTGCTGGCGCTGCAGGTTCATCCCAGCGCGAGCCGGCCGCACCACCTCACCCGCGAGGGCCCGGCTGGCGGCGTCTACGTCTGGGTGGGCTCGACCAACCGCCGCGCCGACGCCGAGCTGATCGAGGAGCTGCGACGGTTCGCGCGGGGCGAGGGCTTCGACGAGCAGCCCATGCCGGGGCTCGACTCGGAAGCCCTCGACTTCCGAGCCGCTTCCGAGTCGTTCGCGCCCGTCCGCAAGCTCGCCCGCCGCGACCTGGAGACCCTGCGCCTCGTCACGAAGCACCAAGGGCGCGACGTGCCCACCGTGGGCGGGATGCTCCTCTTCGGCCTGGCGCAGGCCCGCCCGCGCCACTTCCCGGACGCCTGGATCCAGGCGGGCCGCTTCCAGGGCGCCGACCGGAGTCGCATCATCGACCGCGCCGAGATCCGCTCCCTGCCGGTGCACGCCATCGAGGAGGCGATCGCCTTCGTGCAGAAGCACACCCTCCACGGGGCCGAGATCGGCGCCGTGCGCCGCAAGGAACTCTGGAGCCTGCCCCCCGTGGCCGTGCGCGAGGCCGTGATCAACGCGGTGGTGCACAGCGACTATGCGCAGCGCGGCGCGCCGCTGCGTCTGTCGATCTTCGACGATCGGCTCGAGGTCGAGAACCCGGGGCTCCTGCCCTTCGGCCTCACCGTCGAAGACCTGCCGCGCGGCGTCTCGAAGCTGCGCAATCGCGTCATCGGCCGCGTCTTCCACGCCCTCGGCCTGATCGAGCAGTGGGGCAGCGGCATCCAGCGCATGACCGCCGCCTGCCGCGACGCCGGGCTCGCGGCGCCGGTCTTCGAAGAACTCGCCACGCGCTTCCGGGTCACGATCGGCACCGCGCGCGTGGGCGAGCCCGTGCTCGACGACACCGACCAGACCATCCTCGCCAGCCTCGCCGGCGGCAAGGGGCTTTCCACGAGCGAGATCGCCGAGGCGATCGCACTCACCCCGCGCGCCACGCGCACCCGTCTCGCGGGGCTCGTCGGCCGCGGGTTGGTGCGCGAGATCGGCACGGGGCCGCAGGACCCGCAGCGGCGCTACTACCTGGCCGATCGAGGCCCCGCATGAAGCTCACCCTCCAGCAGCTCGAAGCCTGGAGAACTGGCTTCGCAAGCAGGCACGGGCCGAGATCGAGCGGCACCTTGCCGTGCTCACGGTGCGCCTGCGGCAGACGCCGCGGCGTGTGTACGTGATGGGACAGCGCACCAGGTGGGGCAACTGCTCCGCGGAGCGGAATCTCTCGTTCAACTGGCGACTCATCCTCGCCCCGGAATTCGTCATCCGGTATCTCGTCACGCACGAGGCGGTGCATTTCGCGATCCCGGACCACTCGGCGAAGTTCTGGCTCACGGTGCAGAGCCTGTGCCGCGAGACGGAGCGAGCGAAGCAGTGGCTGTGCCGTCATCGAGCGCAGTTGACGGTCGATCTTGGAGAAGTCTTGACCCGGGCGCCGGACAGCGGGCGCCTCCGCTGAGACCGGCCAAAAGAAGCGCCGATGGTGAACGCGGCGCCCCCAGGCGCAACGCCGGGAGGAGGCGTGACGTAGAATGGCCTGACACTTCAGGCCGGGGAGGACAGCGTGTTTGACCTCAAGGGCAGGGTCGCGATCGTCACGGGAGGCAACGGCGGGATCGGGCTCGGCATGGCGCGCGGGCTCGCGCGGGCCGGCGCGCGCATCGTGATCGCGGCGCGCAACGAGGCGAAGTCCAAGAGCGCCGTGCAGGAGCTCGAGGCGCTTGGCCCCGGGGCCCGCGCAGTCGCCACGGACGTCACCGACGAGGCCGCCGTACGCCGGATGGTCCAGGCGACGCTCGCCGCCTTCGGCCGCCTCGACATCCTCGTCAATAACGCCGGCACCAATATCCGGAAGCCCCCCCACGAGGTCACGCTCGCCGAGTGGCGCCAGGTGCTCGACACCAACCTCACGAGCGCCTACCTCTGCTCGCACGCGGCCTACCCGGCGATGAAGGCGGCCGGTGGCGGCAAGATCATCAACATCGGCTCGATGATGTCGATCTTCGGCGCGGGCTTCGCTCCGGCCTACGCGGCCTCCAAGGGCGGCATCGTGCAGTTCACGAAGGCGTGCGCCGCGGCGTGGGCCAAGGACAACATCCAGGTCAACGCGGTGCTGCCCGGCTGGATCGACACCGAGCTGACGCAGCAGGCGCGGCGCCAGGTCCCGGGGCTCGACGAGAACGTGCTCCGGCGCACGCCGACGGGGCGCTGGGGCGTGCCGGACGACATGGCGGGCGTCGCCGTCTTCCTCGCGAGCCGGGCCTCGGACTTCGTGACCGGCACCGCCATCCCCGTGGACGGCGGCTACTCGATCCAGGGCTAGGGCGTGCGCGTCCTGGTCGTCGACGCGGTCGCCCCCGAGGGGCTCCGCTACCTCCGCGAGCGGGGCGTCGAGGTCGACGAGCTCGCCAGGCCGACGCTCGAGGCGCTCTACGCGCGGCTGCCCGAGTACGAGGCCCTGATCACGCGCTCGGGCACGGCGGTGGACGCCCGGCTCCTCGACCACGCGCCGCGCCTTCGGATCATCGGCCGCGCGGGCGTCGGCATCGACAACGTGGACGTGGACGCCTGCTCGCAGCGGGGCATCGTCGTCTGCAACGCGCCGTACGGCAACGTCGTCTCGGCCGCGGAGCACACGGTCGGCATGCTGCTCGCGCTCGTCCGGCGCATCCCCGAGGCGCACGCGCGGCTCAAGGCGCTCGAGTGGAACCGCGGGATCTACGGCGCCGAGCTCTACCGCAAGACGGTCGGCGTGGTGGGGCTCGGCAAGGTCGGCTCGCGCGTGGCCGCGCGGCTGCGCGGCTTCGAGACCGAGCTGCTCGTGCACGACCCCTACATCCCCGAGAGCCGGGCGAAGGACCTCGGCGCGCGCCTCACGGACTGGGCGACGGTCCTGCGCGAGTCCGACGTCGTCACGTTCCACGTGCCGCTCACCGCGGAGACCGAGAACATGTGCGCCGCGCGGGAGCTCGCGCTCACGAAGCCGGGCGTGCGCATCGTGAACTGCGCCCGCGGCGGCATCGTGAACGAGGCCGACCTGCTCGCGGCGCTCGAGTCCGGCCACGTCGCCGGCGCCGCGATCGACGTGTGGAGCGAGGAGCCGCCGCGCGGCGAGGTCGTCCGCCGGCTCGTCCAGCACCCGCACGTGGTCGTCACGCCCCACCTCGGCGCGAATTCGAGCGAGGCGCAGGTGAACGTGGCGGTGGACGTGGCGCGGCAGCTCGTGGCGTTCCGCGACGGCGAGCTCGTCGAGTACGCGGTCAACATCCCGCTGGGCGACGCGGCGGCGCTCGCCGGCCTGCGGCCGTTCGTGGCGCTGGCCGAGCGGCTCGGGCGCTTCAGCGTGCAGCTCGACCCCGAGCACCTGGCGAGCGTGGAGGTGACGCTCGGCGGCGGGCTCGCGGACGCCGACCCGGAGCTGCTCGCCCGGGCGGTGCTCGCCGGCCTGCTCGCGCCCGTCATGGCGCGCCCGGTCAACCTCGTCAACGCGCGGCTGGTCGCGGCCGAGCGCGGCGTCGAGGTGCGCGTCGTCCGCGAGGCCGAGAGCTCGGGCTACAAGAGCGTGCTGAGCGTCACGACGCGCACGCGCGAGGGGCGGAAGGTCATCGCCGGCACCGTCTTCGACGGCCAGCCGCGGATCGTCCGCCTGCGCGACCTCGACATCGAGTTCACGCCGGAGGGCTACATCCTCGTGCTGTCCTACGAGGACCGGCCCGGCATGATCGGGCGCATCGGCTCGATCCTCGGCCAGCAGAACGTCAACATCGCCTCCATGCACGTCGGGCGCCGCGCCAAGCGGGGGCGCGCGATCGTGGTCCTGATCCTCGACGAGGACCTCACGCCCGAGCAGCTCGGGGCGGTGGCCCACGCCGTCGAGGCCGACTTCGCCCGGCTGATCCGCCTGCGCTAAATTCCTTGGTCGACGCGCGGCGCCTTGCTACGCTCTCCGCATGAGACTGACGCGGCTCGGCATCCTGGTGCTCGTGCTCTCGCTGGTGACGGCCTGCGCGTCCGCCCCGGCCAAGGCGGTGCGGAGCGAGTTCGAGGACATCCCCGTGCCCAAGGGGCTCACTTACCAGCAGGACCGGTCGACGCTCATCGAGTCGCCGACGGTCAAGGCGGCGCGGCTCGTCTACCGGGGCCGGCTCGAGCTGGCGAGCCTGGCGACGGCGATGCGCAGCACCCTCGAGGCGAACGGCTGGCGGCACGTCAGCAGCACGACGACCGGTCCACAGGGCACCACCCAGGTCTACGAGAAGGCGGGCAGCTCGCTCGAGGTCCGTCTCTGGGAGGAGTGGTGGTACACGTACGTCCAGCTGACCGCGAGCCGCGCGACCCAGCCCGCGAAGTAGGGCGCGCGCCGTCGTTGACAGCGGCGGGAGGGGCCCGTATCATCTCGTAAGTCGATGAAAAGCGTGCGGAAGTCGGCTGCGTCCTTCCTCGCCGCGCTCCCCGTCGTGCCGCCCGTGGTCGCGCCCGCGGTGATCCCGTCGTTCTGACCATGGCGGTCGGGCGCCTCCGCTTTGCCCTCGCCGCCGCGCTGGTGCTCGCGCTGACGTGCGCGCCGACGCGCGCGCAGGAGTACACGATCGGCCCCGGCGATATCTTGAAGATCGTCGTCTGGGGCCACGAGGACCTCTCGCGCGAGTACCCGGTGACGATGGAAGGCTACGTGCCGTTCCCCCTCATCGGGCGCGTCAAGGCCATCGGGCTCACCACCACCCAGCTCGCGCGGAGCCTCCGGGACCTGCTCGAGAAGGACTATCTCGTCAACCCGCAGGTGATCGTCGCGGTGAAGGAGTTCCTGTCCAGGAAGGTGCAGGTGCTCGGCGAGGCGGAGAAGCCGGGCCTCTTCTACCTGACGGGGCCCACCACGCTGGTCGAGATCCTCTCGAAGGCGGGCGGGCTCTCGAAGAACGCGGGCAAGGAGCTGGTCCTCGTGCGCACCGAGCGCGGCGCGGGCAGCGTCATCCTCCGCATGGACCTCCGCAACATCCAGGCGGGCGACACGAAGGAGAACATCGAGCTCGAGAACGGCGACACGATCTTCGTGCCGAAGGCGCAGGCCTTCTACGTGCTCGGCGAGGTGAAGAAGCCGGGGACGTTCGCCCTCGACCGGGAGACCTCGGTGCTCGAGGGCATCACGCTCGCGGAGGGCTTCGGCGAGAAGGCGGCGCCGAGCGGGGTGAAGATCCTCCGGCGCAGCCCGGACGGCCGCCAGCAGACGATCGCGCTCGACCTGTCCGGCTCGGTGCCGAAGGACAAGGACTTCCGGCTGCGCGACGGCGACTCGATCATCGTGCCGAAGGGCAACACGTTCTTCGTGTTCGGGCAGGTCAAGAAGCCCGGCTCCTACCAGCTCGACAAGGAGACGAACGTGCTCGAAGGCATCACGATCGCCGGCGGCTTCACCGAGAAGGCCGCGCCGGGCCGGACGCGCGTGATCCGGACGACCACGAAGGGCCAGCAGACGATCAACGTGGACATCAACGACCTCGTCAAGCGCGGCGAGCGCGATCGCGCCCTGCGCCTCCTCGAGAACGACGTCATCGTCGTGCCGGAGAGCTTCTTCTGATGGCAGACCTCACACCGCCCATCGAGCCGCGGGAGCGCGAGGCCCACCTCAGGGACTACCTCCGCATCCTGCGCAAGCACCGCTGGCTGATCGCCGGCCTCTTCCTGGTCACGGTCCTGACCGTCGCGATCTGGACCTTCCTGCAGACGCCGGTCTTCCAGGCCTCGGCGACGATCCTCATCGAGCCCGAGCCGCCGAGGGTCCTGAACATCCAGGAGGTGTCGCCGATCGGCTCGCCGACGCAGGACTACTACCGCACCCAGTACGAGCTCATCACGAGCCGCCCGATCGTCGAGAAGGTCATCGAGACGCTCGGCCTGACCAAGCGGATGCCCGCGCTCGCGTCGGCCCTGGACCCGGCGCGGGCCTTCCTGGGGGCGACGACGATCGAGCCCAAGCGCAACACCCGCCTCGTCCTCGTGAAGTTCGAGCACCCCGACCCGGCGCTCGCGGCCGAGGTCGCCAACGCCCTGGCGCGGCAGTACGCGCGCCACAACGTCGAGATCAAGCTCAAGAGCGCGCGCGAGGCGCTCACCTGGCTCACCGAGCAGATGACCTCGCTCAAGGCCAAGGTGCAGGAGTCCTCGGTCGCGCTGCAGAACTACCGGGTCAAGGCCGGCATCATGGGCCTCGAGGAGCAGCG
Source organism: Candidatus Rokubacteria bacterium RIFCSPLOWO2_02_FULL_73_56 (assembly GCA_001788495.1). Classification (GTDB taxonomy): domain Bacteria; phylum Methylomirabilota; class Methylomirabilia; order Rokubacteriales; family CSP1-6; genus GWA2-73-35. The sequence goes on along the minus strand of MGCF01000166.1, from coordinate 17,094 downwards.
GAAGATCACGGCCCAGAAGATCATGGACTTCAACAAGGCCTACCTCGAGGCGCAGGCGCAGCGGCTCACGATCGAGGCCAAGCTGGGCGAGCTCGGGCGGATCGTGAGCCACCCCGGCGGCGCCCAGACGATCTTCACGGTGGCCGACAACCCGCTCATCCAGAAGCTCAAGGGCGAGGCGTCGGATCTCGAGGTGCAGCGCTCGAAGCTCCTCAAGGTCTACAAGGATAAGCACCCCGAGGTGCTCAAGGTCCAGGCGCAGCTCGACCAGGTCGGCACGCGGATCGACGCCGAGCTGAAGACGATGCTGCGCGCGGTCCAGACCGAGTACCGGGTCGCCAGGGCGCGCGAGGACACGCTGCTCGGCAACGTGAACCGCCTGCGGCAGGAGGGGCAGGACCTCAGCGAGAAGGAGATTCAGTACATGAATCTCCAGCGCGACTCCGACTCCAACCAGCAGCTCTACGAGGCGGTGCTCAAGCGCCTCAAGGAGACGGGCGTCACCGGCGGGCTCGACACCAACAACGTGAGCGTCGTCGAGGAGGCGACGGTGCCGAGGACGCCGGTCAAGCCGCGCAAGGCGATCAACCTGATCGTCAGCGTGCTGGTGGGGCTGTTCGTGGGCGTCGGTGTCGCGCTGACGATCGAGTACTTCGACACGACGATCAAGACGCCGGACGACGTCGAGCGCTACCTGGGCCTGCCGGTCATCGGCATCGTCCCCCTCTTCGAGGGGAAGCGGTAGGCATGGCCAGGCGCGCGAAGCCGGCGGGGACCGTGACTGCCGTGTCGGCCCTGGTCGCCCACGCGGACCCGAAGTCGCCCGCCGCCGAGGCGTACCGCACGCTCCGCACGAGCATCCAGTTCGCGGGCCTCGACCACAAGTGCCGGACCGTGGTCGTCACCTCGTCGAGCCCGGGCGAGGGCAAGAGCACGACCGTGGCGAACTTCGGCGTGGTCTCGGCGCAGGCCGGCTCCCGCGTGCTCGTCGTCGACTCCGACCTCCGCCGGCCGACGCTCCACCGGATCTTCGGCCTCGGCAACGCGCGCGGCCTGTCGACCGCGCTGCTCGAGGGGCTGCCGTTCGCGGACGTCGCCCAGGCGACCGCGATCCCGAACCTCTTCGTGCTGACGAGCGGGCCCCTCCCGCCGAACCCCGCCGAGCTGGTCGGCGCGATGCGGATGCGCGAGTGCCTCGAGGCCGCGACGACCGACTTCGACCTGGTCCTGCTCGACTCGCCGCCGATCGTGTCGGTCTCCGACGCGCTCGCGCTCTCCGCGATCACGGACGGCGTCGTCCTGGTGATCCGCGTGGGCAAGATCCCGCACGACGTGGTGCGGCGCGCGGTGGTGCAGATCGAGTCCGTGAAGGGACGGATCCTCGGCGTGCTGATGAACAGCGTCAACATGAAGCGCGAAGGCTACTACTACGACTATTACCGCTACTACCACGCCTACTACAGCCCCGCCGACGGCCGCCGCCGCTAGGGCTTCCGCCAGCTCCCGCCGTCCCGCGCGATGAACCGGTCGGCCTCGGCGGGCCCCCACGAGCCCGCCTCGTAGGCGCAGAGCGGCGCGCCCGGCGCCTCGCTCCACGCGTCGAGGACCGGCTGGAGCAGCTGCCAGGCCTTCTCGACCCAGTCCGCGCGCGCGTAGAGCGTCGGGTCGCCGTGGATCGCGTCGAGCAGGAGCCGCTCGTACGCCTCCGGCGGCTCGCCGCCGAAGACCTCGCCGTAGCGGAAGTCGAGCCGCACCGGCCCGAGCCGGAGGTCGGGCCCCGGCGTCTTCGCCGCGACCGTGAGCGCGATGCCCTCGTCGGGCTGGATCCGGATCACGAGCGAGTTGGCCTCGACGCCGCCCGGGCTCCGGCGGAAGATCATGTGCGGCGTGCGATGGAAGCGGATCGCGATCTCGCTGGCGCGCTTGGCCAGGCGCTTGCCGGTCCGCAGGTAGAACGGCACACCGGCCCAGCGCCAGTTGTCCACGAGGAGCCGGAGCGCCGCGTACGTCTCGGTCCGCGAGCCCGGCGCGACGCCCTTCTCGTCGCGGTAGCCGACGACGGGGCGGGCCTCCGCGAAGCCCGGACCGTACTGGCCGCGGAGCGCGACCTCCTCCACCCGCGCCGCGTCGATCGGGCGGAGCGCGTGCATGACCTTGTTCTTCTCGTCCCGTACGGGCCCGGCGTCGAACGATACCGGCGGCTCCATCGCGATGAGGCAGAGGAGCTGGAGCAGGTGGTTCTGCATCATGTCGCGCAGCGCGCCGGCCTCCTCGTAGTAGGCGCCGCGCGTCTCGACGCCGAGCGACTCGGCGACGGTGATCTGCACCTCGGCCACGTGGTTGCGGTTCCAGACCGGCTCGAAGATCCCGTTGGCGAAGCGGAACACGAGGATGTTCTGGACCGTTTCCTTGCCGAGGTAGTGGTCGATCCGGTAGACCTGCTCCTCGTGGAACGTCGCGGCGAGCTGCCGGTCGAGCGCGCGCGCGCTCGCGTCGTCGCGGCCGAAGGGCTTCTCGACGACGATGCGCGTGACGCCGCCGGGTCGCGGCGCGGCGAGCCCCGAGGCGCCCAGGTGCGCGATGATGTCGTCGTAGAGGCTCGGCGGCGTCGCGCAATAGAAGAGCCGGTTGGGCGGGCCGGCGCGCGCCCGCTCGAGCGTCTCGAGCGTCCGCGCCAGCCGCGCGTAGAGCCCGGCGTCCGCCGGGTCGCCGGGGACGTAGCGAAGCGCCGCCGCGAAGCGCTCCCACACGCCCTCGGACGGCGGCTGCAGGCGCGCGAACTCGCCGACCGTCTCGCGCATGCGCCGCCGGAACTCCTCGCCGCTCATCTCGGTCCGCGCCGTCGCGACGATGGCGAACGGCTCCGGCAGCGTGCGTGCCGCGTAGAGGCTCCACAGCGCGGGCATGAGCTTGCGGCGTGTCAGGTCGCCCGACGCGCCGAAGATGATCAGCGCGAACGGCTCATCGGCGGACGGCATGGCCCCCGAACGCCTGGCGGAGGGCGGCGAGCAGCCGGTCGGCGAACGAGTTCTCGCGCCGCGAGCGGAAGCGCGCGAAGAGCGCCGCGGTGATCGTGGGCGCGGGGACCGCCTTCTCGACGGCGTCCTCGACCGTCCACCGGCCCTCGCCGGAGTCCTCCACCCAGGGCTTGAGCCCGGCGAGCGTCGGGTCGGCGCGGAGCGCGTCGGCGGTCAGCTCGAGGAGCCAGGAGCGGATCACGCTGCCCTGGTTCCAGAGGTGCGCGACGCCGGGCAGGTCGAGCCCGTACTCGGACGCCGACATCAGCTCGAAGCCCTCGGCGTACGCCTGCATCATCGCGTACTCGATGCCGTTGTGGACCATCTTCACGTAGTGGCCGCTGCCGCTCCCGCCGACGTGGAGCCAGCCGTCGGGCGGCGCGAGCGTGGTGAAGACCGGCGCGAGGCGCTCGACGGCGGCGCGCGCGCCGCCGACCATGAGGCAGTAGCCGTTGGCGAGGCCCCAGAGGCCGCCGCTCGTCCCGACGTCCACGTAGTCGAGCCCGCGCCCGGCGAGCTCGCGCGCGCGCCGCACGTCGTCCGTCCAGCGCGTGTTGCCGCCGTCCACGAGCGTGTCGCCGCGCGCGAGCAGCGGCGCCAGCGCCTGGATCGTCGCCTCGGTCGGCTCGCCCGCGGGCACCATGAGCCAGACGTGGCGCGGCGGGGCGAGCGCCCGCACGAGCGCCTCGAGCGAGTCGGCGCCCCGGGCGCCGCCCGTCGCGGCCCCGCGGACCGCCTCCGCCGAGCGGTCGTACGCGACGACCTCGTGCCCGCCGCGGAGCAGCCGCGTCACCATGTTGCCGCCCATGCGTCCCAGGCCGACGACGCCGAGCCGCATCAGCCGGCGTGCCTCGCGAGGCGGGCGGCGAGCGCGGCGAGCCCCGCCTCGGGCGCGTCCCCGAGCGGGAGCCAGAACGCCCGCCGGCCCGCGGCGCGGAGCGTCGTGACGTCGCCGAGGGCCTGCGCCAGCTTGAGCGTCGAGAACCCGTAGCCCTCGCCGGGGATCGCGAGCTCGTGGCGGTCGCGCGCGGTCAGGACGAGGAGGAGCGGCGTGTTCGGGCCGCCCTTGTGGAGCTGGCCGGTCGAGTGGAGGTAGCGCGGGCCCCAGCCCGCCGTGGTCGCCAGGCGCGTGCGGTCGCGGACGAGCGCGCGGAGCTGCTGGAGCGCGGCGGCCGTCGCCGGCGCGGGCGTGAGGTAGGCGAGGAGCGCCACGTAGTCGCCGGGCTTCGCCGCCGCGAGCGCGCGCGCGACGTCGTCGGCGTCGTCGGCGGCGACCTCGGGGAGCCGGCCGGCGTCGAGGAACGCGTCGAGCGCGGCGCCCGTCGCCGCCTTGGCCTGCGCGACGTTCGGCTCGTCGAACGGGTTCACGCCGAGCACGACCCCCGCGAGCGCCGTCGCCATCTCCCAGCGGAAGAACTCGCCGCCGAGGTCCGAGCGGCTGCCGAGCGTGAGGCGCACGACGGGGTGGCCGGCGGCCTCGAGCGGGGCGACGGCGGCCTCGACGCCGCGGTCCTCGCCGAGGGCGATCGCGACG
>MGCF01000166.1:11765-12462 GCA_001788495.1 Candidatus Rokubacteria bacterium RIFCSPLOWO2_02_FULL_73_56 | reverse complement strand
ACGAGCGTGACCTTGTCGCGCCCGGCCTCGGCGAGCCCGCCGAGCGCCGCGCCGAGCCGCACGCCGGGGTTGTCGCGGAGCGGCGCGAAGCTCCGGCACCGCGTCGCCATCGAGACCGCGTCGTCGAGCAGCGTCGGCAGGTCCACGCCGATCAGCGCGCCCGGCACGAGGCCGAAGAGCGAGAGCGCCGAGAAGCGCCCGCCGATCTCCGGGTCGTTGAGGAACGCGTGGCGGAAGCCGTCGGCGGCGGCGAGGCGCTCGAGCGGCGTCCCCGGGTCCGTGATCGCGACGAAGTGGGCGCCCGGCTGCCCGACCCGGCCCGCGAGCTCCGCGCGGAAGAGCTTGTAGAGGGCGAGCGTCTCCGCCGTCGTGCCGGACTTCGAGGCGACCACGAACAGCGCGCGCGCGAGCGTGAGGCGGTCGAGCGTCGCGCGGATCGCGCCGGGATCGGTCGTGTCGAGCACGCCGAGCCGCGGCCGGCCGGGCGCGGGCCCGAACGTGAGCCCGAGCACCTCGGCGGCGAGGCTCGAGCCGCCCATGCCGAGCAGCACGACGTCCGTCACGCCCTCGCGGCGGACCGACGCGGCGAACGCGGCGAGCTCGCCCAGGCGCTCGCGCATCGCCGCGGGCGCGGTGAGCCAGCCGAGCCGCCGGCGGATCGACGCCTGGACGGCGGCGTCGCCGCTCCAGAGGCTCG
>MGCF01000166.1:512-11750 GCA_001788495.1 Candidatus Rokubacteria bacterium RIFCSPLOWO2_02_FULL_73_56 | reverse complement strand
GGCGCGGCCCCGCGTCGAGCTCGCCGAGCCGCGCGAGCGCGCCCGCGACCGCCGGGGCGGCCAGCGGGTCGGCGCGCCGCCGGCCCGCGGCCGGGGCGCGCTCGGGTCCGAGCTCGGCCGCCTCGAGCTCGGCCACCTTCGCGAGGCGCCGCTCGTGGCGCTCGGCGTGCGAGAAGCGCGCGCCGGCGAACTCGCGCACGAGCGCGACGGCCATGTCGAGCCCGACGACGCGCGCGCCGAGGCAGAGGACGTTGGCGTCGTCGTCCTCGCGCGCCTGGCGCGCGGTGAAGAGGTCGTGGCAGAGCGCGGCGCGCACGCCCCGGAGCTTGTTGGCCGCGATCGAGACGCCGGCGCCGCTGCCGCAGATCAGCACGCCCAGCTCGACGTGTCCGTCGCGGACCGCCGTGCCCACGGCGCGCGCGTAGTCCGGGTAGTCGACCGGCGCCATCGAGTGGGTGCCGAGGTCGACGACCTGGTGGCCGTCCTGCTCGAGGGCCCGGACGACCGGCGCCTTGTGGGGGAAGCCCGCGTGGTCGGCGGCGACCGCGATGCGCACGCTCAGCGCGCCTCCGGCCCCGGCAGCAGCGCGGCGGCGGCGCGGTCGAGCAGCCACACGAGCGCGCCGTCCTCGGGCCGCACCAGCGCCGCCGGCAGCGACGCCTGCTCGCCGAGCACCGCCCGCACGACCTTCGCCTTCTCCGGGCCCGCGACGAGGAAGGCGACGCGCGCCGCCGCGTTGAGCGCCGGCAGCGTCAGCGTGATGCGCTCGGGGATCACGGCGGCGGCGGCGTGGACGGCGGCGACGGCCCGGAAGACCTCGCGGACGACGGGCGAGCCCGGGAACAGCGAGGCGGTGTGCCCGTCCACGCCGAGGCCCAGCAGCACGAGGTCGAAGCGCGGCAGCGCGCCGCGCCGGGTGCCGAAGGCCTCCCCGAGGGTCCGCGCGTACTCCGCCGCCGCGGCGTCCGTGTCCTCCGCCTCGGCGCGGATGCGGAAGACCTGCGCGGGCGGCACGGGCACGCGCGCGAGCAGCGCCTCGAACGCCATCCGGTAGTTCGACTCCGGGTGCTCCGGCGGCACCGCGCGCTCGTCGCCGAAGAAGATCCAGGTGCGCTCCCAGGCGACCCGGTCGCGGAACGGCGGCTGCGCGAGCCGCGCGTAGGTCGCGCGCGGCGTGGCCCCGCCCGCCAGCACCAGCGAGAACCGGCCGCGGGCGTCCACCGCCTCGGCGGCGACGTCGGCGACGAGCTGCGCCGCGGTCTCGGCGAGCGCGTCGGGGTCGGCGAGGACGATCACGTTCGGGGCGGCACCCATGACCCGCCCATCATACCCTCTCCTCGAGCCGGCGCTGCCGTGCGAGCGCCTCCTGGTAGCGCGCGTGGCGCGCGGGGTCGGCGGTGAACGTCTCGCCGAGCCCGGCGCGCGCCGCGGCGAGGTCGGGGAGCGCGCCGAGCGCCTCGAGGGCGAGCAGCGCCGCCCCGCGGCTCGTCGCCTCCGGCTCGGGCGACCACGCCACGGGCCGGCCGAGCGCGTCGGCGACGATCTGCGTGAAGGCGCGGGAGCCGGCGAGCGCGCCGCCGGAGGCGACGAGCGCGTGCCCGGGCGCGGCGCGCGGCGCCAGCAGGTCGTAGACGAGCGCGAGGCGCAGCGCGACCGCCTCGAGCGCCGCGCGCAGGATCTCGAGCGCCGTCGTGTCGAGGCGGAGCCCGGCGATGACGCCGCGGCGGTCGTCGCGCCAGCCGGGCGCGCGCTCGCCGGCGAGGTGGGGGAGCACGCTCAGGCCGTGGCCCGCGGCCGGCAGCGCCGCGAGCGCGGCCTCGAGCGCGGCGCCGGCCGGCAGGCGCAGCACCTGCCGGCACCACGCCGGGACGTTGCCGCCCTCCGACGTCGCGCCACCCACCATCGCCCGGCGGCGGTCCACGCGGTAGCGCCAGAGGCCGCGCGGCGGCGGGGCCGGGTCCTCGGTGATCACCCGGAGCGCCGCGGAGGTGCCGACGTTGAGCGCCACGCGGGAGCGGTCCGTGCAGTCCGAGCCGACGTTGCTCGCCGCGCCGTCGCCGACGGCGGGAAACCAGCCGACGCCGCGCAGCGCCGGCCAGCGCGTCGCCCAGCCCGGCCGGAGCCCCCGCTGCGCGTCGGCGCGGTCGGCGAGCGGGAAGAGCTGCGAGGCGTCGATGCCCGCGCCCGCGAGCGCCTCGGCGTCCCAGCGGAGGGTGTCCTGGTCGAGGAGGCCGGTGCCCGAGGCCATCGACACGCTCGTCGCCGCCTCGCCGAACAGCGCGAGCGCCAGGTGCTCGCCGAGCGAGCCCCAGCGCGCCACGTCGCGCAGGACCCCGGGCCGCGCGCGCGCCAGCCAGCGGAGCTTCGCCGGCCAGTACGAGGAGTGCAGGTGGCAGCCCGTGCGCGCGTGCAGCGCCGGCTCGTCGAGCGCGTCGTGGAGGAGCCGCGCGTCCTCGGCGCTCCGCGTGTCGGCCCACATGTACACGGGCGTCGCGGGCCGGCCGCGCGCGTCGAAGCCGAGGAGCCCGTGCCAGAAGGTCGTGACGCCGACCGCGCGCACCTCGCCCGGGTGCGCGCCGACGAGGACGCGGTCGACGCACTCGGCGGCGGCCTCGAGCAGCCCGGCCGGGTCGTGCTCGACGCCGCCGTCCGGCGTCACGCCGGGCGCGTAGGCGACGCGGTGGAAGCGCCCGGCGACGGCGCGGCCCGTGGCGTCGTAGAGGGCCGCGCGGGCCGACGACGTCCCCACGTCGAGGGCGATGACCATGCGGTAAGATACCGCCCATGGCGGAGACCTGGGAAGTGCTGACGCTCCGGGGCCTGGCGGCGACGGACGAGCGCGCGCAGGAGTTCACGGGCACGCTCGTGATCCACCGTGCGGGGAGCGCGGAGCCCGTCGAGTCCGTGCAGGTCTCGGTCAAGCGGACGGTCCTCGCCGAGCTGCACGAGACGCTCGGCCGGCTGCTCGCGCGGTCCACCGGGCTCCGGGGCTCGCCGGGAGGCAAGGGGAGATGAGATGGCGCGCATCCGCGTCCTGACGCCCGTCGGCGCCGTCCGGAGCGAGACCCTCGTGGCGCCGCCGCTGCCGGGCGACCTCGCGGGCCGGACGGTCGGCTTCATCGACAACACCAAGCACAACTTCGACCGGCTCGCCGACGAGCTCGGCGCGCTGCTGCGCGCGCGCCACGGCGTGACGGCGGTCCTGCGGCGGCGCAAGGCGAACGCGGCCGTGGCCGCACCGCCCGAGCTGATCGCGGAGCTCGCGAAGGCGTGCGACGTCGTCTTCGCCGGCTCGGGCGACTGAGGGGCGTGCACGTCGTGGAGTCTCCACGACGCCATCGAGGTCGCGAGGGCCGGCACGCCCGCCGGCCTGATCGGCACCACCGCCTTCCAGGGGCTCGCGGCGAGCGAGCTGGCCGCGCTCGGCGTGGCGGGGCTGCCGCTGCTCGTCGTCCAGCACCCGCTCGGCGGTGAGCCGCCCGAGTCCGTCGCGCGGCGCGCGCAGCAGGCGCTCGAGCAGCTCGCGAGCCTGCTCGGGGACCCGGCGGCCGCCGTGCCGACCGGAGCGATCCCGAGTGCGCCGGAGGCACCCGACCTCTCGCTCCCCGACGACCCGGAGGCGGTGCTGGCCGAGTTCGTCGCGCGCCAGTGGTGCGACGGCCTGCCGATCATCCCGCCGACCGCGGCGCGCGTCGGCGCGATGCTCGGTGGCGCGCCGCCCGACCGCGCGCTCGGCGCGCTGCCCCCGCTCTGGCGCCCGGCCACGCTCGAGAAGCTCGCGGTCAACGCCGTGATGGCCGGCTGCGAGCCCGCGGCCTTCCCGGTGCTCGTCGCCGCCGTCCAGGCCATGCTCGACCCCGCGTTCAACCTGTACGGCGTGCAGGCGACGACGCACCCGGTCGCGCCGCTCGTCATCGTCCACGGCCCGGTCGCCGCGCGGATCGGCGTGCACGCGGGCTCCGGCTGCTTCGGCCCGGGCTTCCGGGCCAACGCGACGATCGGCCGGGCGCTCCGGCTGATCCTGATGAACGTCGGCGGCGCCTGGCCCGGCCGCCACGACATGGCCACGCAGGGGAGCCCCGCGAAGTTCGCCTACTGCATCGCCGAGCGCGTGGACGCCTCGCCCTGGGGGCCGTGGCGCGCGGAGGACGCGGTCACGGTCTTCGGCGGCGAGCCGCCGCACAACGTCAACGACCACGTCTCGACGACGGCGGCGGGGATCCTGGCGACGGTCGCCGACACCGCCGTGTCGCTCGGCTCGAACGTCGGCTGGTTCCTGGCGCAGAGCCAGCTCCTGCTCGTGCTCGGGCCCGAGCACGCGGCGACGATCGCCGCCGACGGCTTCACGCGCGCCGACGTGCAGCGCCACGTCTTCGAGCATGCGCGGCTGCCGCTCCGGACGCTCAAGCTCGGGGGCATGTGGGGGATGCAGGACTGGCCCGCCTGGCTCAGCGCGGTGCGGGACGACGACGCGCTCCTGCCCCAGGTGCCGTCGCCCGACGACGTGTTCGTGCTCGTCGCGGGTGGGCCGGGCAAGCACTCCGCAGTCGTTCCGAACTGCACCTTCAGCCGCGCGGTGAGCCGTCCGCTCGCGCCGCCCGGCTGATGCCGCTCCAGCGCTCGCGCACCAACCGGAAGATCGCGGGCGTCTGCGGCGGCATCGCCGAGTGGCTCGGCTGGGACCCGACCGTCGTGCGCATCCTCTACGTCCTCGTCTCGATCCTCTCGGTCGCGTTCCCCGGGATCCTCGTCTACCTGCTGCTCTGGCTGATCATGCCCAGGGCGCCGCGCACCCTCACGCCGGAGCCGCCACCCCGAGGCTGACGCAGCACCCGCCGGAGGCGAGCGAGTTCGTGAGCGCGAGATCCACCGCCATCCGGCGGGCGGCGTTCGGGCGGACCGGTGGTGGGGGGCGCGCACGCGCCCCAGGATCACACGCCCCGCGCGACCGGGGCGGCGCTCGCCGGCTGGCCCTCGTCGGCCGTCAGCAGGAGCGCGAGCGCGACGAAGAGGAGCAGGGCGCCCGCGAGGCCGGCCGCGCCGAGGCGCTCGCCGAAGAGCAGGACGCCGAGGAGCGTCGCCGTGAGGGGCTCGAGCAGCGAGGCCACGCCGGCGGCCGAGGCCGGGACGTCGCGGAGGCCCAGCGTGTAGATCGCGTAGGCGCCCGCCGTGGCGACCACGCCGAGGTAGAGCATCCAGGGCCAGCCGAGCTCGATCTGGCGCGCCGCGCTCGGCAGGAGCAGGGCGGGCGCGAGCGCGAGCGCGGCGACGGCGAAGTTGGCGCCGGCGAGCGGCAGCGGCGCGGTCCGGAGCAGCGCCGCCTTGGCGACGACGACGTAGACCGCGTACGAGAGCCCCGCGCCGAGCGCCAGGAGGACGCCCGCGACGAAGCGCGGCGTGAGGCCCGCCGCCGCGCCCGGCCCGGCGATCAGGAGCGCGGTGCCGGCGACGCCGAGGGCGAGGGCCAGGAGCACGCGCGGCGTGGGACGCTCGCCGAGGAAGAGCGCCGCGAGGGCGACGATCAGGAGCGGCGACGAGCAGATCGCGATGAGCGCCGCCACGGCGATGCCGGTCAGCGGGACCGCGGAGAAATAGGTCGCCTGGAAGGCGGCCATCGCGACCCCCATCGCCACCGTGCGCCAGCGGTCGCCCCGCGCGACGCGCACCGAGCCCGCGACGAGCCGGGCGCCGCCCAGCAGGAGCGCCGCGGCGACGAGCATGCGCACGGCGCCGATCACGAGCGGGTGGGCGCCGGCGCGCGCCACGAGCACGGTCGTCACCGAGCCCGTCGTGCCCCACGACACGGCCGCGAGGCAGATCAGCAGGAGGCCGCGGAGGCGGGCGGGGCTTGACGCGCCGGGCACAGCCCGGGATGATAGCCCGGCCACGATGATCCGGCACGACCTCCTCCACGCGCACTACGCCGGCCCGACGCGCCGGGCGCCGTGAGCGCCGCGCCCGTCGGCTTCATCGGCACGGGGCGCATGGGCACGCCGATGGCCGGACACCTGCTCGACGCCGGCGTGCCGCTCGTCGTCCACGACGCGCGGGCGGACGCCGCGCGGCCGCTCCTCGCGCGCGGCGCCGTCTGGGCCGCCTCGCCGGGCGAGGTCGCCGACCGCGCGCCCACGATCGTCACGATCGTGCCGTCCTCGCGCGAGGTCGAGGCCGTGTACGCCGACCTCCTGCCGCGGCTCGGCCCGGGCCACCTGCTGATCGAGATGACCTCCGCCGACCCGCCGAGCACCCGCCGCCTCGCCGGGGAGGTCGCCGCGCGCGGCGCGGCGATGCTCGACGCCCCCGTGTCGGGCGGCGTGAAGGGCGCGGTCGAGGGGACGCTCGCGATCATGGTCGGGGGCGAGGCCGCCGACCTCGCGCGCGCGCGGCCCCTCCTCGAGCGGCTGGGCACGAAGATCTTCCACGTGGGCGGCATCGGCGCGGGCCACGCGATGAAGCTCGTCAACAACATGACGTCGGCGGCCTGCCTCGTGGCGACGGCCGAGGCGCTGGCGGTCGCGGTGCGCGCGGGCATCGACCCGGCCCGCGCCGCGGAGATCCTGTCCGCCTCGAGCGGCCGCTCGAACGCCAGCGAGCTGAAGTTCCCGCGCTACATCCTGCCCGGCACGTTCGACTCGGGCTTCACGATCGCGCTCATGACGAAGGACGTCGACGGCTTCATGCGGCTCGCCGCGGCGATGGGGGTCGAGGCGCCGGTCGCCCTGGCCGCGGCCGAGTACTTCCGCCGCGCCCTGCACGGCCCGCTCGCGGCCGAGGACCACACCGCCATCGCCAGGGTCCTCGGCTTCCGGGGGCCGGAGGGAGAGCAGCGATGAGGATCGGATTCGTCGGGACGGGGACGATGGGGCGGCCGATGGCGGCCAATCTGCTGAAGAAGGGCCACACGGTCGTCGGCTTCGACGTGGTGCCGGCGGCGCTCGAGGCCGCGGCGAAGCTCGGCGTCGAGCGCGCGGGCTCCGCCGCCGAGGCCGCCAAGGGCGCCGACCTGGTCGTCACGATGCTGCCGTCGTCGCCGCACGTCGAGGCGGCCTACCTCGGCGCGCGCGGCGTGCTCGAGGGCGTCGGCCAGGGCCGCCTCTGCGTGGACATGTCCACGATCGACCCGTCGGTGTCGCGCCGCGTGGCCGAGGCCGCGCGGGCGCGCGGCGCCCGCTTCGTGGACGCGCCGGTCTCGGGCGGCGTGCCGCGCGCCGAGGAGGCGACGCTCGCGATCATGGTGGGCGGCGAGGCGCGCGACGTCGAGGAGGCCCGGCCCGTGCTCGCGTGCATGGGCGCCAACGTGATCCACGTGGGGCCCGTCGGCAGCGGCGAGGTCGCGAAGATCTGCAACAACCTGATCGCCGGGGTCGCGGCCGTCGCGATCAGCGAGGCGTTCAGGATCGCCGAGGGGTTCGGGGTGGACCCCGGGACGCTGACCGAGGTCATCGCGAAGTCCTCGGGCGCCACGTTCATCATGGAGCACATGCATCCGGTGCCGGGCCAGGTCGCCAAGGCGCCGGCGAGCCGCGACTACGCGCCGGGCTTCATGACCGACCTGATGGCGAAGGACCTCGGCCTCGCGGTCAGCGCGGCGCGCGACTTGCGCGTGCCGGTGTTCGTCGCGCCGGCCGCCCAGCAGGTGCTGCGCCTCGCCTCGTCCCACGGCCTCGGCCGGAAGGACTTCTCGGTCGTCTACCAGTTCCTCAAGCCGTCCGGCAAGGACGCGCCGGTCTAGGGGAGGATCCGCCATGCGCGAGCGCCTGAGAGTCGGCGCGGCGCAGATCGCGCCGAAGTTCCTCGACACGCGGGGCACCATCGAGAAGATCGGCCGGACGCTCGAGGAGGCGGGCCGGCTCGGCCTGGACCTCCTCGTGTTCCCCGAGACGTTCCTGTCCGCGTACCCGTACTGGCGCGGCGCCGTCTCGGTGCGGCGCGAGACCGAGCTGATCGTCGCGATGCAGCGCGAGGCGGTGCGGATTCCCTCCGAGGACACGGACGCGCTCGCGGAGCTCGTGCGCCGGGCGAACGTCAACTGCGTGATCGGGCTCAACGAGCTCGACGACCGGCCGGGGAGCCTCACGATGTACAACACGCTCCTCGTGCTCGCGCGCGACGGCCGGCTGCTCGGGCGCCACCGCAAGCTGATCCCGACGCACTCCGAGCGCGTCTACTGGGGCATGGGCGACGCGCGCGACATCCGCGCCTTCGACATGGACATCGGCCGCGTCGGCGGGCTCATCTGCTACGAGCACCACGTGACGCTGCTGCGGGCGGCGATGGCGCTCCGCGGCGAGGAGCTGCACGTCGCCGTCTGGCCGGGCTGGTGGTCGATGGACGGCCACCTCGGCGCCAAGCGGCCGGAGCCCGGCGCGCACGGCTGCGATATCGAGCCGGCCGTGCGCGCCCACGCGATCGAGAACTCCGTCTTCGTCGTCTCGTCCTCCTGGTACCTGCCGCCCGCGGAGGTCCCGGCCGAGCTGCGCGACGTCATGCAGTACAACCTCGCCGTCGGCGGCTCCTGCATCGTGAACCCGTCCGGCCTCTTCACCTGCGAGCCCGTCTTCGAGAAGGAGACGATCGTGTGGTCGGAGATCGACCAGGGGGAGCGCCGCCTCGCGAAGGCCTACTTCGACTCCGTCGGCCACTACGCCCGCTGGGACCTGCTCCAGCTCGTGATCCGCGAGGAGGGCTGGGAGCCGGTGCGCGTGCCCGACCCGGCGCCCGCGCGGCTGCGCGAGGCCGCCGAGCGCCACGAGGTGCGGCTCGAGCGCCTCGAGGCGCTCGTCGAGGACCTCGTCCGGCGCCTCGAGCACCGCTGAGCCCCCCGTCGCCCCGATCGCTACCCCGCCGCCAGGGGATGCAGGACGTCGATCGCGTAGCCCACGTCCAGGGGTTCCGCGAGCCACCCGGGCATCGCCGTCCGCGGGTGAATGCTGAGCCCCTGCGCCTCGTGCCGCGCGCGGAGGGCCTGGACGGGATCGGCGGGGATCGCCGCGGCAGGCGGCACCGCGGGCAGGAGCCGCCCGTCGGGGCGCCTGAAGCGCAACTCGCCGTCGGGCTGTCGATCCACCTGGTAGCCCTCCTCGTGGACCGCGCGGTGGTGGCGGCGACAGAGCAGCGCGAGGTTCGAGAGCGTGGTGGGGCCGCCGTGGGCCCAGTGGCGGAGGTGGTGCCCCTGGCCGAACGGGAGCCCGCAGCCGGGGAAGCGGCAGCCCCGGTCCCGGTGCTGGAGCGCCCGCCGCAGCGCCGGGGGGACGGTCCGGGTGCGGGCGCCGACCTCGACGACCTGGCCGTCCGGGGCGTGGCGCATCACCACCCGGCTCGCGTCGCACCCGAGGCGGCGGGACGTTTCCGCGGAAACGCGTGTGCCGTCCTCGAGGACTGACTGGCCGGGCGCCTCGGGGTCCGCCAACGCGGGGGCGTCGACGTGGACGACCACCTGGTAGCGCTCGCCCGGGGCGCCGGGATCGATCCCGCGGTGCAGGGCCGTCTCGGCGACCAGGGCCAGGGCGTCAGCCTGCTGCTGGGCCAGCGGGGGCGTTTCCGCGGAAACGCCCCCGAGAGACGTTTCCGCGGAAACGTCTGAGGCGCGCCGCTGCTGGTACAGCGCCTCGCGGGCGGCGGCCAGGGCCTGGACGAGGAGCGCGCCGACCTCGGGGGCGAGCCGCCCCCGGAGGACCACCATGCCGTCCTCGTCCTGGTACACGTGGAGCGCTCGGCTCGTGTGGCGCCGGGCGGTCTCCCGGGCCTCGGCCTTGGCGTCCACCCGGCGCCAGCCGCGCACGATCCGCTCGACGTGCTCCGCCGTCCCGGCGCGCCCCACCCCGAGCAACCGCTCCTCGGTCTCCGGGGTGGCCACGCGGGTGAGCGCCCGCACCTTGGCGTACGAGAGTTCTCCTCGGGCGAGGGCCTGGGCCAGCCGCGGCAGCGTGCCGAGCGCGCGGGCCACCCGGACGCGCTCGCGGGCCGCGCCCGGGTCGAGCCCGACGCGCCAACTCAACCAGGCGGCGCAGGAGCGGAAGCCGCTGTTCCAGCCGCCGCGGGCGTCGAACTCTCGGATCAGGTCGAGCAGGTGCGCGGTGGCGGCGTCGAGGTGCGCCGACAGCTCGGCGATCTCGTCACCGAGCCGATCCAGCTCCGCTGCGGGCCCCGGGGTGGCGGGGATGACGGGCGCGAGGAGTCCCGATTCCATGAGTGAGTCCCCCTTCTGCTGGGGGCGACTCTACACCCGGGTTTTCGGGCCCCCGGGGAGCCTGGAGGATGGACGATCGCGCCGCGATCCATGGTTTTTCGAGGCGCGCGCGGTCTTGCCGGCCTCGCCGAGCCAGCGTGTGCGGCTGAGCGGGCATCAGCCGGAGACTGCCGGCATGGAACCAGTCCTCATGCTGAACGCTGTCAAGCGGAATCTTTGCCGAGCGCCAACGGCGACTAACGCACGTGCGCTAGAGGCGCGTCTCGAGGACGCTCTCGGCGCCCGTCACCGGGCGCCGGCCGCGCAGGAAGTCGAAGTCGCACCCCGTGTCGGCCTGCAGCACGTGGTCGAGGAACAGGCGGCCGTAGCCGCTCGTGTAGTGCGGGGGCGGCGGCGTCCAGGCCGCGCGCCGCCGCGCGAGCTCCGCGTCGTCCACCCTGAGCGTGAGCCGGCGCGCCGGGACGTCGAGCTCGATCTGGTCGCCGTCCCGCACGAGCGCCAGCGGGCCGCCCACGGCCGACTCGGGCGCCATGTGCAGGACCACCGTGCCGTAGGACGTCCCGCTCATGCGCGCGTCCGAGATGCGCACCATGTCCGTGACGCCCCGCTTGAGCAGGCGCGCCGGGATCGGCGCCGCGCCCCACTCCGGCATCCCCGGCGCGCCCTTCGGCCCGGCGTGCTTCAGCACCAGGACCGACGTCTCGTCGATCGCGAGCGCGGGGTCGTCGATCCGGCGCGCGATGTCGGCCTGGTGCTCGAAGACCACGGCGCGGCCGCGGTGGACGAGCAGGGCGGGCGAGGCCGCCGACTGCTTGAGCACGGCGCCGTCGGGGCAGAGGTTGCCGAACAGGATCACGGTGCCGCCCTCGGGCGCGAGCGGGATCCCGAGCGGCCGGATCACGTCCTCGTTCCAGCAGCGCGCGTCGCGGACGTTGTCGGCGAGCGAGCGGCCGGTGACGGTCGGCGCGTCGCCGTGGAGCAGCGGCAGGAGCTCGCGGAGCACGACGGGCAGGCCGCCCGCGTGGAAGAAGTCCTCCATGAGGTGCTTG
>MGCF01000166.1:0-494 GCA_001788495.1 Candidatus Rokubacteria bacterium RIFCSPLOWO2_02_FULL_73_56 | reverse complement strand
GAGCTCGCGGAGCACGACGGGCAGGCCGCCCGCGTGGAAGAAGTCCTCCATGAGGTGCTTGCCCGAGGGCTTCACGTTCACCAGGAGCGGCGTCGTCTTCGACAGCTCGTCGAACCGCCGGAGGGTCAGGTCGACGCCCGCGCGTCCGGCGAGGGCGAGGAGATGCACGATCGCGTTGGTCGAGCCGCCGATGGCCATGTCCGTGCGGATCGCGTTGTCGAACGCCTGCGCGGTGAGGACCTCGGAGGGCCGGGGGCCGCCGGCCAGCGCCAGCTCGACCGCGCGGCGACCGGAGAGCTCGGCG
The DNA here is from genome assembly GCA_001788495.1 of Candidatus Rokubacteria bacterium RIFCSPLOWO2_02_FULL_73_56. GTDB lineage: Bacteria > Methylomirabilota > Methylomirabilia > Rokubacteriales > CSP1-6 > GWA2-73-35. The sequence goes on along the minus strand of MGCF01000166.1, from coordinate 190 downwards.
AGCGCCAGCCGGCGCGAGTCCGGGCCGGGGATCGCCGCGTTGCCGGGCAGCGTCATGCCGAGGGCCTCGGCCATCGAGGCCATCGTGGACGCGGTGCCCATGACCATGCAGTGGCCCGCGGAGCGCGACAGGCACGCCTCCACCTCGCACAGCTCCTCGTCGGAGAGCCGCTCGGCCCGGTGCTCCGCCC
>MGCF01000165.1 GCA_001788495.1 Candidatus Rokubacteria bacterium RIFCSPLOWO2_02_FULL_73_56 | reverse complement strand
TCGGCACCGAGCTGGACCTCGGCATGACCTGGCGCTTCGCCCCGAACACGGCGCTCGACCTCGTGTGGGCGTACATGTTCACGGGCAGTGCCTTTGATCAGTCCACCAACGCCGCCAACCAGGCGGCCGGCGTCGTCAACGACGCGAAGGACGTCTACAAGGCGGTCGCCCGCATCCGCTTCACGTTCTAGGGCGTCGCGAGCAGTCCGGGAGGGCATGGGGGTCACCCCCCATGCCCTTTCGCTTTTTCTTCGGTGGTATAGTGCCCGTGATGGTTCCCACGCGTTCCCCCCTGCGGGCGCTCGCCCTGGGCGCGGGACTCCTCGCTCAGATCTGGACGCCCGGCGCCGGCGCCCAGTCGGCTCAGCCGTCGGCCCAGGAGAAACCGCCGGCTTCGACCTCGCTCCACGTGATCGCCGAGCAGGTCGCCCGCCTCTTCCCGATGGTCCAGACCGAGGTGATCGAGGTGTCGGGCGACCGGGTGACGCTCGCCGCCGGGCGGCAGCAGGGCCTCGTGCCCGGCGTCGAGCTCCACGCCTACCGCGAGGGCCGGGAGCTCTTCCACCCGAGGACCAAGCAGCTCCTGGGCCGCACCGAGGAGACCCTCGGCCGGCTCGTCGTCACCGAGGTCGCCGACCGGTACTCGGTCGCAACGCTCGCCCCGGGCGCCACGGCGGCGCCGGGCCCCGGTGACAAGGCGCGCGTGGCCGCGGGCCGCGTCAAGCTGACCATCGTCCCCCTGTCGTCGGGCGTGAGGCCGCGGCTCGTGGAGGCGGCGACCTACGACCTCGTCCAGGAGCTCGAGCGGACGGGCCGCTTCCAGGTCGTCTTCGGCGAGCAGGTCTCGGTCTGGCTCGGGGAGCAGAAGATCCCCGCCGAGGAGTTCATGCGCGGGCGGGGCGTCCGGGAGGCCCACGCGCGGTTCAACCTCCTGCACGTGCTCGCCGTGCACTACACGATGGCGCAGGGCAAGCCCTTCATGGACGTGAAGGTGTTCGCCAACGTGCTCGAGCAGCCGCTGCTCGCGCAGGCGCTCTTCGTGCCGCCGTCGGTCCGGACGCCGAGCCAGCAGTTCTCGACCGGGCCGGGCAGGGAGGGCGTGCCGCTCGAGCGCCGCTCGCTCCTCGCGCGGCTCCTGTCGGGCAACTTCGAGCCGAACACCTACTCCGCGGGCGCCGCGTCGATCCCGCTCCGCTCGCTCGCGGTCTTCCCGTTCGCCGTGACGTCCATGGACGTCGCGATCGGCCGGGACACGGTCCCGCGCCTCGTGGTGACCGACGGCCAGCGCGTCTTCCAGTACCGGCTGGCGGGCGAGAAGCTCGAGCCCGAGTGGACGCACGACAAGCTGATGGTCGGGAGCATCCTGGGCGTGCAGTTCGCCGACGTGGACGCCGACGGCGTCCTCGACGTGGTCGTCAACCGGCAGGACGCGAAGCTCGGGATGCTGTCCTACGTCCTGACGACGCGGGCCGGGCGGCCGGCGGTGCTCGCCGAGGACCTGCCGCTGATCCTGCTGGCCGTGGACGAGCGCGGTGACGGGGTCCCCGGCGAGCTGTGGGGGCAGCCGCAGAACCCGTACACGTTCTTCTCGCGCGGCGCGGTGACCCGCTACGTCCTGAAGGACAAGGACCTCGTCGCGGCGGGCCAGGCGCGCCCGCACGACTTCTTCCGGCTGACGGGCGCGACCTTCGCGAGCCTCGCGCCCAAGGACAAGGCCCCGCGGGCCCTGGCGTTCATCGACGAGCAGAACCGCCTGGTGGTCGCGGAGAACGGCCAGGAGATCTGGCGCTCGTCCGCCGCCGTCGGCCGCGGGCTCGCCCAGGCGCGCCTGGAGATCATGCAGGGCCGGACGGCCGTGGACAAGTTCTTCCGCATGGAGCCGAACCCGCTCGCCGTGGACCTCGACGGCGACGGGATCCAGGAGATCGTCGTGCCCGTGAACGACGAGGAGGCGGGCCGGCTGGTCGTCGTCTTCCGCGGGCCGACGGGGCTCCGCACCCAGGTGGTCGCCTCCGGCAGCGAGGGCGTCGTCACCGGCATGGGCGCGATCCCCGGCGCCCAGGGCGGCTCGCCCTCGCTCATCATGGCCGTGGTGAAGCGGAGCGGCGTCCTCCGCAGGAGCGGCGACACGCAGCTCATCATGACCGTGCCCGAGTAGATGCGGCACCCGCGCGGGGCCGTGGGGCCCCGGGGCTCGCGGTGATCCGCTCGGTTCGGGGCGTGCACGACATCCTCCCGGCGGAGGCGGGGAAGTGGCGGCGCGTGGAGCACGCGGCCCGGGAGGTGTTCGAGGCCTACGGCTACGAGGAGATCCGCCTGCCGCTCTTCGAGCGGACCGAGCTGTTCGCGCGCGGGATCGGCGAGGCGACCGACATCGTCCAGAAGGAGATGTACACGTTCGAGGACCGGAGCGGCGAGTCGGTGACGCTCCGGCCGGAGGCCACCGCGGGACTGCTCCGCGCCTACATCGAGCACGGGCTCCACGTCCTGCCCAAGCCGGTCAAGCTCTACACGCTCGGGCCGATGTTCCGGTACGAGCGGCCGCAGGCGGGCCGCTACCGCCAGTTCCACCAGCTCGACGTCGAGGCGCTCGGCGACGAGCACGCCGCGCTCGACGCCGAGGTCATCGCGATGCTCGTCGAGCTGTTCCGGCGGCTCGGGCTCGCGGACCGGCTGACCGTCGAGGTGAACTCGCTCGGCGACGAGGCGACCGCCTGCCGGCCGCGCTACCGGGCGGAGCTGGTCCGCTACCTCGGGGCGAACGCGGCCCGGCTCTGCGAGGAGTGCCGGGAGCGGGCCGAGCGGAACCCCCTGCGGGTGCTCGACTGCAAGCGGCCCGAGTGCCGGCCGGTGCTCGACGGCGCCCCGGCGCTCGGCGCGTTCCTGTGCGCGGACTGCACGACGCACTTCGCCCGGACGCGCGAGTACCTCGACGCGCTGGGCGTGCGCCACCTCGTGAGCCCGCGCCTGGTCCGCGGGCTCGACTACTACGTGCGGACGACCTTCGAGCTCACCACGACGGAGCTGGGCGCGCAGAACGCGGTCGCCGGCGGGGGGCGGTACGACGGGCTCATCAAGCTGCTCGGGGGGCCGCCCGACCCGGGCATCGGCTTCGCCGTCGGCGTGGAGCGCGTCGTCCAGCTCCTGCCCGACGCCGGCCCGGCGGCCGCCGGGGAGCGCCGCCCGCGGGTCTTCCTGGTCCCGCTCGGCGAGGCGGCGCTCGCGCGGGTGCTGCCGGTCGCGACCGCGCTCCGGGCGCGCGGCGTCGTCGTCGAGGTCGGCCACGGCGACCGCAAGCTCGGCCGCGAGCTGGAGCGCGCCGGCAAGCTCGGCGTGAGCCGGGCGGTGATCGTGGGCGACGCCGAGCTCGAGCGGGGCGAGGCGCTCGTGAAGGAGATGCAATCGGGGGCGCAGCGGCCGGTGAAGCTCGCCGGGCTGGTCGAGGAGCTGCTGGCGCTCGGAGGGCCGGCGTGACCGAGGGCCTCGGGAGCTGGAAGCGGACCCACACCTGTGGCGCGCTGCGGGCGGCGGACGCCGGGACGACCGTCACGCTCATGGGCTGGGCGCACCGGCGGCGGGACCACGGCGGCCTCATCTTCCTCGACCTGCGCGACCGCACGGGGCTCACCCAGTGCGTGTTCAACCCGGCGGCGAGCGCGGCCGCGCACGGCCGCGCCGAGGCGGTCCGCGGCGAGTTCGTCCTCGCCGTGCGCGGCGCCGTGGCGCGCCGCCCCGACGGCACGCTGAACCCGAAGCTCGCGACCGGCGAGATCGAGGTGCACGCGAGCGAGCTCCGGATCCTGAACGAGGCGCGCGCGCTCCCGTTCCCGATCGAGGACGAGGTCGAGGTCGACGAGCTCGTGCGGCTCCAGTACCGCTATCTGGACCTGCGCCGCCCCTCGCTCTACCGGAACTTCGCGCTCCGCGACGCCGTGTGCCGCGCGGTGCGCGACCACCTGCACGGCCACGGGTTCCTCGAGGTGGAGACGCCGTTCCTCACGCGCTCGACGCCCGAGGGCGCGCGCGACTTCCTGGTCCCGAGCCGGCTCAGCCCGGGCAGCTTCTACGCGCTCCCGCAGTCGCCCCAGCTCTTCAAGCAGCTCCTGATGGTGGCGGGCTTCGAGCGGTATTTCCAGATCGTGCGCTGCTTCCGGGACGAAGACCTCCGGAAGGACCGCCAGCCCGAGTTCACGCAGATCGACATCGAGACCTCGTTCCTCGGCCGCGACGACTTCCTGGCGCTCGTCGAGGGCATGGTCGCCGAGGTGCTCCGGCGCGTGCACGGCGTCGAGGTGGCGGCGCCGTTCCCGCGGCTCACGTACGGCGAGGCGCTCGCCCGCTACGGCTCGGACAAGCCGGACACCCGGTACGGGCTCGAGCTCGCCGACGTCACCGCCCTCTTCCGCGGGGCGGCGTTCCAGGCGTTCGCCCGGGTGGTGGAGGCCGGGGGCGTCGTCAAGGCGCTCCGCGTCCCCGGCGCCGGCGGGCTCTCGCGCAAGGAGGCCGACGACCTCGTCACCGCCGCCAGGTCGTACGGCGCCAAGGGGCTCGTCTGGGTGAAGGTGACCCCCGAGGGGCTCGCGTCGCCCGTCGCGAAGTTCCTCGAGCCCGTCCGGCCGGCGCTGCTCGAGGCGCTCGGAGCCGGGGTGGGCGACCTCGTCCTGCTCGTCGGCGACGCGATGCCGACCGCGGCGCTCGTGCTCGGGCGGCTGCGCAGCGACCTGGCGCAGCGGCGCGGCCTCGTCCCGACGGCGGGGTACGCGCTCCTCTGGATCGTCGACTTCCCGATGTTCGAGTGGAGCGAGGCGGAGCGGCGCTGGCAGGCGATGCACCACCCGTTCACCGCGCCCCGCGACGAGGACCTTCCCCTGCTCGAGGGGCGGCCGGCGGAGGCCCTCGCGAAGGCGTACGACCTCGTGCTCAACGGCCAGGAGATCGGGGGCGGCTCGATCCGCATCCACCAGCAGGCGATCCAGCAGAAGGTCTTCGAGCTGCTCGGCATCGGCAAGGACGAGGCGCGCGCGAAGTTCGGCTTCCTCCTCGACGCGCTCGAGTTCGGCGCGCCCCCGATGGGGGGCATCGCCTTCGGACTCGACCGCCTCGTCGCGATCCTCGCCGGCGAGGAGTCGATCCGCGAGGTCATCGCGTTCCCCAAGACGCAGAAGGGCAGCGACCCGATGACGGAGGCGCCGGCGCCGGTGAGCCCGGCGCAGCTCCGGGAGCTCGGGATCGGCGTGCTAGACTTGGGCAAGGACCGGTAGAAGTTGAGCGACGCCGCCACGATCACCCGTCGGATCTCCCTCGCGTCGGATGTGGACCTGCTCCCGCTCCTGGGGCGGAACGACGACCACCTCAAGACGCTCGAGCACGAGCTCGCCGTCCGCATCGTGGCCCGCGGCCACGAGCTCACGCTCCGGGGCGACGAGCGGCAGGTGCGCCGGGCCGAGCGCGCGCTCACGCAGCTCGCCGAGCTCGTGCGGGCCGGCACCCCGGTGCGCGCGGTCGAGGTGCGGGCCGCGCTCCGGATGCTCGCCGACGACGAGTCGGCCGACCTCAAGGCGGTGTTCAGCGACGCGATCCCGGTGCCGGCGCGCAAGAAGTGGATCGCGCCCAAGACGCTCGGCCAGAAGCGCTACGTCGACGCGATCCGCAAGCACGACATGGTCTTCGGCATCGGCCCGGCGGGCACCGGCAAGTCGTTCCTCGCCGTGGCGATGGCGGTCTCGGCGCTGATGAAGCGCGAGGTCGCGCGGATCGTCCTCACGCGCCCGGCGGTGGAGGCCGGCGAGCGCCTGGGGTTCCTGCCGGGCGACCTCTACGAGAAGGTGCACCCCTACCTGCGCCCGCTCTACGACGCGCTCTACGACATGCTCGAGTCCGAGCGGGTCGCGAGCCTCGTGGAGAAGGGCGCGATCGAGATCGCGCCGCTCGCCTACATGCGCGGCCGCACGCTCAACGACTCGTTCATCATCCTCGACGAGGCCCAGAACAGCACGGCCGAGCAGATGAAGATGTTCCTCACGCGCCTCGGCTTCAACTCGAAGATGGTGATCACCGGCGACATCACGCAGGTGGACCTGCCCGCCTCCCGCGGCTCGGGGCTGATCGTGGTCCAGCGGATCCTCCGCGACGTCGAGGGCGTCCGGTTCGTCTACTTCGACGACGGGGACGTGGTCCGGCACCACCTCGTGTCCGCCATCGTCCGCGCGTACGACGCCTGGGACGCGCGGGGCCGCGAGGGCGGCGCCCCGGACGACGGCATCGCCGCCGACGGCGCCTGATGGCCGCGACGGTCGTGAACCGCCAGCGCCGGGTGGCGCTGTCCCCCGCGCGCCTCGCGCGGGCCGCCGAGCGGGCGCTCGCGGCCGTCGGCCGGCCGGCGGGCGACGTCGAGGTGCTCGTCGCGGACGACGACGGGATCCGGCGCCTGAACGACGCGTACCGCGGCGTGCGGCGGCGCACCGACGTCCTGGCCTTCCCGCTCGAGGCGCCCGACCTGCCGAGCCCGCTCGTCGGCCAGGTCGTGATCTCGGCCGAGACCGCCCGGCGCCAGGCGCGCCGCCTCGGCGTGCCGCTCGGCGCGGAGCTCGAGCTGCTCGTGACCCACGGCGTCCTGCACCTGGTCGGCTGGGACGACCGCGACCCCGTGGAGGCGGGCCTCATGCACGAGCGCGAGCGCGCGATCCTCGGCGCGGCCGGCCGCGGGACGCCGGCGCGGCTCTGGCGGGGGCTCCTCGCGTGAGCACGCGCGCGGGGTTCGTCGCGCTCATCGGCCGGCCCAACGTCGGCAAGTCCACGCTGCTGAACCGGCTGGTCGGCGAGAAGCTCGCGATCGTCTCGCCACGGCCCCAGACCACGCGGAACCGCATCACCGGCATCAAGAACCTGCCCGGGGCGCAGGTCGTGTTCGTGGATACGCCGGGGCTCCACGCGGGCGGAGGCAAGCTGGGCGCCTTCATGCTGAAGGTCTCGCACCGCGCCGTCGAGGACGTGGACCTCGTCTGCCTCGTCGTCGACGCGAGCGCACGCGGCGGGCCGGACACCGGGGTCCTCGAGCCCCTGACGACGTACCGCGGGCCGGTGTTCTGCGTGCTCAACAAGTGCGACCTCGTCCGCCCGAGGGCCCGCCTGCTGCCGCTGCTCGAGGCGTGGCGCGGCGCCTACCCCTTCGCGGAGCTCGTGCCGGTCTCCGCCGCCGAGGGCGAGAACTGCGAGCGGCTGCTCGAGCTGATCGTGCGAGTCCTGCCGGAGCACCCGCCGTACTTCCCCGCCGACGCGACCAGCGACCAGCCCGAGACCTTCTACGTGGCGGAGGTGGTCCGCGAGAAGATCTTCCACCTGACGCGCGAGGAGGTGCCCTACGCGGTCGCGGTGCGCGTGGAGGAGCTTGCCGAGCGCGAGCGCCCGGAGTGCCTCTACGTCCGCGCGACGGTCTTCGTCGAGCAGACGTCGCAGAAGGGGATCCTCATCGGCAAGCGCGGGGCGATGCTCAAGCGGATCGGCACGGCGGCGCGGCAGGAGCTCGAGCGGTTCTTCGGGATCAAGGTGTTCCTCGAGCTCACGGTGGAGGTGCGCCGCCACTGGCGGCGCGACGAGCGGGCCCTGCGCGAGTTCGGGTTCCTGCTGACCTCCTGAGATGGGCCTCGGGCGCTCGGCCGCGGTCGTGATCGGCTCCTTCCCCATCGGCGAGAGCGACCTCGTCGTCAGCTTCTACTCGCGCGAGCACGGGAAGATCCGGGGGGTCGCGAAGGCGGCGCGGCGGGCGCGCTCGCGGTTCGGCGGCGCGCTCGAGCTGTTCACGCTCGGCGAGCTGGTCTTCTTCGACACGGGCCGGAGCGACCTGCTCCGGATCGACCACTTCGACATCGTGCGCCCGTTCGGCGGCCTGCGGGAAGATCTGGAGGCGCTCGGGCAGGCGGCCTGGATCGTCGAGTGCGTCACGCGGCTCACGGCCGACCACGACCGGCACGTGGCGCTCTACGCGCTCCTGGTGCGAAGCCTCCGGGCGCTCGAGACCGCCGACCGCCCGGTGCACGTGGCGGTCTGCTTCGGCGTCCGCTGCCTCGAGGTGCTCGGCCACCGGCCGCGCCTGGACGTGTGCGGCGGGTGCGGGCGCGCCTACCCGTTCGCGCGGCCGGCGCTCGGCGCGGGCGGCGTCCTCTGCGAGCGGTGCGCGCGCGAGGCGGGGGACGCGACGCCGATCTCGCCGGGCGGCGTGGCGGCGCTCGAGCGGCTGCGCGCCACGTCGTGGGAGGAGGCGCTCGCGTCGCCGCTCGGACGGCTCGAGGGCGAGCTGGCGGCTCTCCTGGAGGCCCACATGTCGGGCCTGATCGGCCAGCCGACGCGCACCGGGCGCTTCGTGCGGGAGGTCCGGCGGCTGTCGCCGGCGCCCGGAGGGCGTCCGTGAGCGGGGACGTGAGCATGGACGCGATCGTCTCGCTGTGCAAGCGACGCGGGTTCGTCTTCCAGTCGTCCGAGATCTACGGCGGCACCGGCTCGTGCTGGGACTACGGGCCGCTCGGCGTCGAGCTGAAGAACAACGTCAAGCGCGCGTGGTGGCGCGACAACGTGCACCTGCGCCCCGACCTCGTGGGCCTGGACGCGTCGATCCTGATGCACGCGAGCGTCTGGAAGGCGAGCGGGCACGTCGACCACTTCAGCGACCCGATGGTGGACTGCAAGGCGTGCCAGCGGCGGTTTCGCGCCGACGCGCCCGACGAGATCCCGTGGACCCACTACTGCCCGGCGACCAAGGGCAACAGGTTCGAGATCCCGCCCGGCGAGCCGTGCCGGCACTGCGGCGCCCGGCGCACGCTCTGCCCCGCGTGCGGCAAGGGCGAGCTCACCGCGCCCCGGCAGTTCAACCTGATGTTCAAGACCTTCATGGGGCCGGTGGAGGACGAGGCGGCCGTCACCTACCTCCGGCCCGAGACGGCGCAGGGCATCTTCGTGAACTTCGACAACGTGCTCCAGGCCATGCGGCTCAAGCTCCCGTTCGGCATCGCGCAGATCGGCAAGGCGTTCCGCAACGAGATCACGCCGGGGAACTTCATCTTCCGGACGCGCGAGTTCGAGCAGATGGAGATCGAGTTCTTCGTCAACCCGCTCGACACGCTCGACGGCCGCCCGGCGGACGAGGTGTGGCACGAGCGCTGGATCCAGGAGCGGTTCGCGTGGTACGGGCGCTACGGCATCCGGCCCGAGCACCTGCGGCTGCGGACGCACGAGAAGGGCGAGCTCGCGCACTACGCGAAGGGGACGTCGGACGTCGAGTACCGCTTCCCGATCGGCTGGAGCGAGCTCGAGGGCATCGCCAACCGCACCGACTTCGACCTCAAGCAGCACGCCCGGTGGAGCGGCAGGTCGCTGACGTACTACGACGAGGAGCGGAAGACCCACGTGGTGCCCTACGTGATCGAGCCCTCCGCGGGCGCCGACCGCAGCGTGCTGGCCTTCCTCGTCGACGCGTACCGGGAGGAGGAGGTGCGCGGCGAGAAGCGCGTGCTGCTCCGCTTCCATCGCGACCTCGCGCCGGTCAAGGTGGCCGTGCTCCCGCTGCTCAAGAAGCGCCCCGAGATCGTCCGGGTGGCGGGGGAGATCCGCGGGCGCCTGGCGCGGCGCTGGGTGGCCACCTACGACGACACCGCCGCCATCGGCCGCCTCTACCGCCGCCAGGACGAGGTCGGCACGCCGTTCTGCGTGACCGTCGACGTCCAGACGGTCGGCGACGCCGACAAGGGCGAGGCGGGCGACGGGAAGGTGACGATCCGGGAGCGGGACTCGATGGAGCAGATCCGGGTGCCGATCACGGAGCTCGAGACGGTCTTCGGCGCGCTGTTCGACGGCGCCGAGTGGTCCGCCGTCGCGGCGCGCTACCCGGCGGCCAGGAGCTAGGGCGACTGGCGGCCGGTCGCGGGCGCGGCCGCCGGGGCGACCGTCGGCGTCGCCGCCGGCTCGACCGGGGCCGGCCGGGTCGCCGTCACTGACGCGGGCCGGTCCGGGAGCGGGCTCGGGGCCGGCGGTCCCATGGCCCGGCGCTGGCCCACGCCCGCGCAGGACACCGCGGGCTCGCTGCCCCGGACGAACGCCATCGGTACCGGGTGCACGCACTCGCCCGAGGGATCCTCGTCGACCAGCAGCGAGACCACGCGGTCCGGCACGGGGAACTCGTCCTTCGGGTCGTCCCGGAGGATGCGGCCCATGTACGAGACCCAGATCGGGACGGCGACGCGCGAGCCGGTCTCGTCGCGCCCGAGGCTCTTCGGCCGGTCGTAGCCCACCCAGACGCCCGTCGCCACGCGCGGCGTGTAGCCGACGAACCAGGCGTTCGAGTAGTCGTTCGTCGTGCCGGTCTTGGCCGCGATGGGCCGGCCGAGCACCTTCGCGCCCTGGCCGGTGCCGCGCTCGACGACACCGCGGAGCATCTGGGTGATCACGTACGCGGTCTCCGGCGCGAGCGCCTCGCGCCCCTCCGGCACGTGCTCCTCGAGCAGCTTGCCCTGCGCGTCGGTGACGTACCGGATCGCGACCGGCGGCATCCACGTCCCCTGGTTCGCCAGCGCGCTGTACGCGGAGGTGAGCTCGAGCAGCGAGAGGTCGGAGGTGCCGAGCGCCAGGCTCAGGTTCAGCTCGAGCGGGCTCGTGATGCCGAGCCGTCGCGCCACCTGCACGGTGCGGTTGATCCCGATGCGCTCCTGGAGCTTGACCGTGACGACGTTCACCGAGTGCTCGATCGCCTGCTGGAGGGTCGTGGAGCCGCGGAACTTGCGGTCGTAGTTCTCCGGCTTCCAGGGCTCGCCGTTCGCGCCGACCGCGTAGGAGACGGGCGCGTCCTCGATGCGCGACGCCGGCGTGTAGCCCGCCTCGAGCGCCGCGACGTAGATGATCGGCTTGAAGGCCGAGCCGGGCTGCCGCTTGGCCTGGACCGCGCGGTTGAACTCGCTGCGGAAGAAGTCGTAGCCGCCGACCATGGCCTTGACGTAGCCCGTCGCCGCCTCGATCGTCACGACCGCGCCCTCGGGGCGCTCGCCGGCCCGCGCCTTGAGCGTGCGCCCCTCGAGCGCCTTGAGTCCCTCGCGCAGCGCCTGCTCGGCCGCGAGCTGCGTCGCGGGGCTGATCGTCGTGTAGACGTTGAGCCCCCCCTTGAAGACGAGGTCGGCGCCGTACTTGGCCTCGAGCGTCTGCTGGACGTAGTCGAGGAAGTACTGGCCGGTCGTGCGCCGCCGCTCGGGTGGGATGAGGCCGAGGTCCGACCGGGCCAGGCGCCTGGCGTCGGCGTCCTTGAGGGCTCCGTACTCCACCATCCGGCGCAGCACGATCTCGCGGCGCCGCTTGGCCGCGTCCCCGTGCTCGAACGGCGAGTAGCTCGACGGCGCGCGCGGCAGCCCCGCGACGAGGGCGGCCTCGCGGACGTTCAGCTCGGAGACCGACTTGCCGAAGTACGTCCGCGCGGCGGCCTCCACGCCGTACGCGCCGTGCCCGAAGTACACCTGGTTCAGGTACATCTCGAGGATCCGGTCCTTCGAGTAGCGGCGCTCGAGCTCGAGCGCGAGCACCGCCTCCTTCAGCTTCCGCTCGAGGCTCTTATCCGGCGTGAGGAACAGGACCTTCGTGAGCTGCTGGGTGATCGTGCTACCCCCCTCGACGATGCGCCCGCGACGGTAGTTCTGGACGACGGCGCGGGCGATGCCGATGGGGTCGATGCCCCAGTGCGAGTAGAACCGGTGGTCCTCGGTCGCGATGACCGCGTCCCGCAGGGCCTGCGGGATCTGCGCGAGCGGCACGAAGATGCGCCGCTCGACGTGGAGCTCGGTGAGCAGCTCGTCGCTGTCGTCGTAGATCTTGGTGCCCTGGATCGGCTGGAGCGTCTCGAGCGCGGTCACCGACGGCAGCGAGCGGGGGAGGATCGTGAACGCCCAGAGCGCGGCCACCGCCAGGCCCGAGCCCGCGAGCAGCCCCAGCACCCCGACGGTGATGAGCGTCGCGCGCACCCAGCGCCAGGCGCGCGGGCCCCGCGGGCGGGTCCCGGCCGGGGAGTTCTTCGCGGCCATCCCTCGCATTATACAGGCGGGCCCGCGTGCGTCCCGCCGCGCGTTCGTCGTAGAATTGGGTGCCGTCGCGCCCGCGGGCGCGGCCAACGACCGTGGACAACCAGACGCGATCTCCGGTGCTCAGCGACCTCGCGTGGCGCGGGCTCGTCGCCGACGTCACGAGCCTCCCCGAGCTCGACGCCCACCTCCGGGGAGCGTCGCGTCTGGTCTACTGCGGGTTCGATCCCACCGCGGACAGCCTGCACGTCGGCAGCCTCCTGCCGCTGCTGGCCCTCCGGCGGGTCCAGCAGGGCGGCCATCGCCCGATCGTCCTGATCGGGGGCGGGACCGGGCTCATCGGCGATCCCAGCGGCAAGGCGGGCGAGCGCCAGCTCAACCCCGCCGACCTGGTGGCGGAGTGGGCGGACCGGCTGCGGCGGCAGGTCGAGCCGTTCTTCGACTTCGACGGGCCGCGGGCCGCGGTGCTCGCGAACAACTACGAGTGGCTCTCGCGGCTCGAGGTCATCCCCTTCCTGAGAGACATCGGCAAGCACTTCGCCGTGGGCGGCATGCTCGCGCGCGAGTCGGTTCGCGCCCGCATGGGCGCCGGCATCTCGTACACGGAGTTCAGCTACCAGGTGCTCCAGGCCTACGACTTCCTGGAGCTCCACCGGCGCCTCGGCTGCACGGTCCAGATCGGCGGCACCGACCAGTGGGGCAACATCACCGCGGGAACCGACCTCATCCGGCGCATCGAGAGCCAGGCCGCGTTCGGTCTCACGCTCCCGCTCGTTACCAAGACGGACGGCACCAAGTTCGGCAAGACGGAGGCCGGCACGATCTGGCTCGACGCCCGGAAGACGTCGCCGTACGAGATGTACCAGTTCTGGCTCAACACCAGCGACGCCGACGTCGCGACCTACCTCCGGTACTTCACGTTCCTCGAGCGGGGGGCGGTCGAGGACCTGGCGGCGGCGGTCCGCACGAGCCCCGAGCGCCGGGAGGCGCAGCGGGTCCTGGCCCGCGAGGTCACGGCCCTGGTGCACGGCGCGCCCGCCCTGCGGGAGGCCGAGGAGATCACCCGGGCCCTCTTCAGCGGCGACCTCGAGGCCCTCACGGAGCCCCAGCTCGCCCAGGCCTGCGAGGGCATGCCCCGGACCCTCCTCACGGAGGCCGACCTCGGGACCCTCTCGCTCGTCGAGCTCCTCACCCGGGTGGGCCTCGCCGAGTCCAAGCGCCGGGGCCGCGAGCTGATCGCGGCCGGCGCCGTCCACCTGAACGGCCTGCCCGTGCGGGAGGCCGAGGCTCGCGTGTCGCGCGAGAGCGCGCGCTACGGGCGCTACCTGGTCCTCCGCAAGGGGAAGAAGACCTACCACCTCGCCCTGCTGCCCTGAGGTGTCCCGACCCCAGGGCCACGGCCGACTTCCGAGCGGCGGGAGGCTTGACAGGGCAGGGGGACATGCGTATAGTCAGTTTTTGCCCACGCAAGCGTGGGGGTTTGCTGACGAGGTAAGCCCGGTCACCTGCCAAGCTGACCGCAGTGCTCTTTGAAAGCCGGATATGCTACTGGCTCACCGAAAAGGTGTGAGCACCATCCGTTCCGAAACGAGCCTTGCGCTCG
>MGCF01000164.1:2418-39965 GCA_001788495.1 Candidatus Rokubacteria bacterium RIFCSPLOWO2_02_FULL_73_56 | reverse complement strand
GTCTCCGGGCGAGTGTCGTTCCGAGCGGAGGAGACCCGCCGCCGCCCGCCGCGCGCCGCCGCCGAGCGGCGCTCACGCTTCGCGGCCTCCGCGCGCCAGCCACCCACCGAGCGCGCCGAGCAGCGCGCCCGCGAGCCCGAGCGCCGCCAGGTTGAGCGGCGTGAGGAACGCGATGCGCGGCAGGCCGAGCGTCAGGTTCACGAGCGGCTCGAGGTGCGGCGCCACGAGCGCGTGCGCGGCCGTGAGCGCGGCGAGGGCGAGCCCCGCGCCCGCGAGGCCCTGGAGCATCCCCTGGAGCAGGAGCGGCAGCCGGATCGTGAGCTCGGGCGCGCCGACCAGCCGCATGATCTCGGTCTCGCGCCGCCGCGCGTGCACGACGAGCGTCGTGGCGGTCGTCACGCTCAGGATCGCGGCGAGGGCGAGCACGGCGCCGATCCCGAGGCCGATCGTCGTCAGCAGGCGCTGCCACTGCGAGAGCCGCTCGACCCAGTCCACGCCGCCCGCGACCTCCTCGACCTCGGGGAGCGCGCCGAGCCGCGTGATCAGCTCGCGCGCGCCGTCGGGGGTCGCGCCCGCCGCCGCCGGCGTCACCTCGATCGAGGCCGGCAGCGGGTTCGTCGGCAGGGACTCGACCACGCCCGCGTCCCGGCCGAGCACCTGCTTGAGCGCGTGGAGCGCGTCGGCCCGGCTCACGTACACGGCGCTCGCGACGCCGGGCACGCCGTGGACGCGCTCGAGGAGCGCCGGGAGGTCCGTCTCGGCGGGCTCGCGCCTGAGGTAGACGATGATGCGGACGCGGTCGCGCCAGCGACCGACCGCGCGGTCGAGGTTCGCCGACACGAGCCAGAAGCCGCCGAGCGCGGCGAGCGAGAGCGTGATCAGGAGGATCGCGCTCACGGCGACCCGGCCGGCCCGCCGGAGGTCCCGCAGCGCCTCGCCCACGAGGAAGCCGAACATCGCCCGCTCAGCCCTCGTCCTTCACGACCCGGCCGGCCTCGAGCGCGAGCGTCCGCCGGCGCAGCGCCGCGGCGACCCGCGCCTGGTGGGTCGCGAGGACCACGGTCGTGCCGCCCGCCCAGATGTCCCGGAGCACCTCGAGGATCTCCGCGGCCATCGCGTCGTCGAGGCTCCCGGTGGGCTCGTCGGCCAGCAGCAGCGGCGGGCGGCGCACGATGGCGCGCGCGAGCGCGGCGCGCTGCGCCTCGCCCTGCGAGAGCTGGGCCGGGTACGCCTGCGCGCGCGACGAGAGGCCGACGACGCGGAGCGCGTCGAAGACGCGCGCGGTGATGTCGCGGCGGGGCGTGCCGAGCACCCGGAGCACGAACGCGACGTTCTCGTACACGGTGCGCACCGGCAGCAGCTTGGCGTCCTGGAAGACGACGCCGATCGAGCGGCGGAGCGCGGCGACCTGCGCGCGGCGCAGCGTGCCCACGTCCTGGCCGAAGACCTCGACCTCGCCGTCGGAGGGCGGCTCGGCCCGGTAGAGCAGCCGCAGCAGCGTCGTCTTGCCGGCACCGCTCGGCCCCGCGAGCACGACGAACTCGCCCTTGTCGATGCGGAACGAGACGTCGCAGAGCGCGGGGACCTTCACGGGCCCGACCGCGTAGACCTTCGAGACGCGGTGAAGCTCAATCATGGCGGGCACTTTCGATTATAGCCGCCCGCCTCAGATTCTAGAGAGCTTCTCCTCCAGGAGGCGGTTGACGATCCCGGGGTTGGCCTTGCCGCCGGTGGCCTTCATGACCTGGCCGACCAGGGCCTTGGCCGCCGCCGTCTTGCCGCCCCGGTAGTCCGCGACGGCCCGGGGGTTCTGGGCCAGCACCCGGTCCACGACGGCGGCGAGCGCCGCCTCGTCGGCGACCTGGGTCAACCCCTCGCGGGCCACGATCGTGGGGGCGTCCTGCCCCGTGCGCAGCATCCGCTCGAAGACGTCCTTGGCGATCCTGCCGCTGATGGTGCCGTCCTGGACGAGCCCGAGCAGGCCGGCGAGCCGCTCGGGCGTGACCGGCGCCCCGGCGATCGCGCGCTCGTCGTCGCCGGGCAGCGCGCGCAGGAGCTCGGACATGATCCAGTTCGAGACGAGCTTCGGCTGGGGGAACGCGCGCACCGCCGCCTCGAAGTAGTCGGCGAGCGCCCGGCTCTGCGTGAGGACCCCGGCGTCGTAGGGCGGCAGCCCGTGCTGCGCGACGAAGCGCCGCCGCCGCGCCCGGGGCAGCTCGGGGAGATCCCGACGGATCGCGTCCACCCAGGCGCGGTCGATCTGCAGGGGAACCAGATCGGGCTCGGGGAAATACCGGTAGTCGTGCGCGTACTCCTTCGAGCGCATCGGGCGCGTGACGTCCCGGTCGGCGTCCCAGAGGCGGGTCTCCTGCACGATCCGCTCGCCCGCCTCGAGCGCCTGCGCCTGGCGCTGCACCTCGTACTCGAGCGCGCGCTGCACGTTCCGGAACGAGTTCAGGTTCTTGATCTCGACCTTCGTGCCGAGCCCGGCGCTCCCGCGCGGGCGGAGCGACACGTTCGCGTCGCAGCGGAGCGAGCCCTCCTCCATGTTGCCGTCGCACACGCCGAGGTAGACCAGGACCGCGCGGAACGCCCGGAGGTAGGCCGCCGCCTCCTCGGGCGAGCGCAGGTCGGGCTTCGAGACCGTCTCCATGAGCGGCACGCCGGAGCGGTTGAAGTCCACGAGGCTCGCCTGCGCGGTGGCGAGCGTGCCCTCGTGCAGGAGCTTGCCGACGTCCTCCTCGAGGTGCAGGCGCTGGATGCCGATGGGGCGCGCCGCCCCATCGATATCGATTTCGAGCAGGCCCTCCTCGGCGAGCGGCTCTTCATATTGGCTGATCTGGAAGTTCTTCGGCATGTCCGGGTAGTAGTAGTGCTTGCGCGCGAAGCGGCACCCCGCGTTGACCCGGCAGTCGAGCGCGAGCGCGGTGCGGACCGCGTACTCGATCGCCGTGCGGTTGATCACGGGCAGCGTGCCCGGCATGCCCTGGCAGACCGGGCACGTCTGGCTGTTCGGCGCCGCGCCGAACGCCGTCGGGCAGCCGCAGAACATCTTCGAGCGCGTGCGGAGCTGGGCGTGGACCTCGAGCCCGATGACGACCTCCCAGCCGGCCTGCGCCGGGGCGCTCATGCCAGCGCGGGCCGCCGCGCCAGCCAGCCGGTCGCCTGCTCGTAGGCGTGGGCGACGCGCAGGAGCGTCGCCTCGTCGAGCGCGCGTCCGATGAGCTGGAGCCCGACGGGGAGCCCCGCGGCGCTGAAGCCGCAGCGGAGGGACACGGCCGGGAGCCCCGCCAGGCTCGTCGGCACCGTGAACACGTCGTTCAGGTACATGGCGAGCGGGTCCGCCTTCTCGCCGAGCCGGAAGGCCACGCCGGGCGTGGTCGGCGCGACCAGCACGTCCACGCGCGCGAGCGCCGCCTCGAGGTCCCGCCGGACGAGCGTGCGGACCTTCTGGGCGCGGCCGTAGTAGGCGTCGTAGTAGCCGGCCGAGAGCGCGTAGGTGCCGAGCATGATCCGCCGCTTGACCTCGGCGCCGAAGCCCGCCGCCCGCGTGCGGCTCTCCATCTCGATCAGGTCCTTCGCGCCGGGCGTGCGCAGGCCGTACTTGACCCCGTCGTAGCGCGCCAGGTTCGAGGAGGCCTCGGCGGGCGCCAGCACGTAGTAGACCGCGATGCCGTAGTCCGTCGTCGGGAGCGACACGTCCTCCGTCACGGCGCCGAGCCCGCGCAGCGTCTCGATCGCCTCCCGGACGGCACGGGCGACCTCCGGATCGATGCCCTCGCCGAAGTACTCGCGCGGGACCCCGAGGCACAGCCCCCGGACGCCGCCCGCCAGCGCCGCCGTGTAGTCGGGCACGGGCGCGTCCACGCTCGTCGCGTCGCGCGGGTCGTGGCCGGCGATCGCCCCGAGGAGCAGCGCCGTGTCCCGGGCGTCCCGGGCGAACGTGCCGACCTGGTCGAGCGAGGAGGCGAAGGCGACGAGCCCGTAGCGCGAGACGCGCCCGTAGGTGGGCTTGAGGCCGACGACGCCGCAGAACGCGGCGGGCTGGCGGACCGAGCCGCCCGTGTCGGTGCCGAGCGCCCCCGCCGCCAGCTCGGCCGCCACGGCCGCCGCCGAGCCGCCCGAGGAGCCGCCGGGCACGCGGCCGAGGTCCCACGGGTTGCGCGTCGGCCCGAACGCCGAGTGCTCGGTGGACGAGCCCATCGCGAACTCGTCCATGTTGGTCTTGCCGAGCAGGACCGCGCCCGCCGCCTCGAGCCGCTCGACCACCGTCGCGTCGTAGGGCGGCACGAACCCCTCGAGGATCCGCGAGCCGCACGTGGTGCGCACGCCCTTCGTGCAGAGGACGTCCTTCAGCGCGAGCGGCGCGCCGTCGAGCGGCCCGCGGGGCGCGCCGGCGCGCCAGCGGGCGTCCGCCGCCGCCGCCGCGGCCAGCGCCCGCTCGCGCGTCACCGTCAGGAACGCGCCGACCTTCGCGTCGAGCGCCGCGATGCGCGCCAGGTGCGCCTCGGCCACGGCGCTCGGCGTGGTCTCGCCGCGCCGGTACGCCTCGGCGAGCTCGTGGATCGTCATCTCAGTCCTCGATGATCCGCGGCACGCGGAACAGCTCGCCCACCCGGTCGGGCGCGTTGGCGAGCATCGCCTCCTGCGGGAAGGGCGCGACGACCGCGTCCTCGCGCATCACGTTCACGAGCGGCACCGCGTGGGAGGTCGGCTCGACGCCCGCGACGTCGACCGCCCGGAGCTGGTCGATGTAGGCCAGGATCCCGTCGAGCTGCGCGCGCATCCGCTCGAGCTCATCGGGCTCGAGCGCCAGGCGCGCGAGCCGCGCCACGTGCGCCACGTCCTCCCGGCTGATCATGGGCTAGAGCTCCTCCAGCTGCGCGTACTGGAGCGAGAGCTGCTTCCGGCCGACGGAGGCGAACCGGACGGTGACGAGCGTGTCGCCGCCGCTCCGCTCGACGCCGACGACGAGCCCCTCGCCCCAGCGCCCGTGGCGCACGCGCGCACCGACCCGGAGCGGCAGGTCCTCGCCGTCCGCGTCGTCCGCGAGCGCCGCGGGCGCGGCCGGGGACTGCTCCTGCGCCCGGGAGGCGGCGCCGAGGAGCGTCAGGTGCTCCTCGGGCATCTCCAGCAGGAACCGCGAGGGCTCGCCGAGGCCGTAGCCGTGCATGCGGCGGTGGAGCGCGTAGGAGAGCGTGAGCCGCTCCTTGGCGCGCGTGACGCCGACGTAGCAGAGGCGCCGCTCCTCCTCCACGTCGTCCGTCGAGCCCATCGAGCGCGCGTGGGGGAAGACCCCCTCCTCCATCCCGGTGAGGAACACGACCGGGAACTCGAGCCCCTTGGCCGAGTGGAGCGTCATGAGCGTCACGCCGCGCGTGTCGTCGGGCAGCTCGTCCACGTCGGCGACGAGCGCGACGCCGTCGAGGAAGCTCTCGAGCGCGCCGCCCTCCGGCCCGCGCGCGTGGTCCTCGGCCGCGGCGATCAGCTCCTCCAGGTTCTCGAGCCGCGCCTCGGCCTCCGACGAGCGCTCCTGCCGGAGGTCCTCGCGGTAGCCCGAGGCGTTCAGCACGAGGTCGATGAACGCCGGCAGCGGCGTCTCGGCGCGCGCGCCGGCCAGCCGGGCGACGAGGGCCGCGAACTCCTCGAGCGCCCGGCGCGGCTTGCCCGTGACGTCGGCGGGCGGCGCACCGGCGAGCGCCAGGAGCGGCCGGCCCGCGCGCGCCCCGACCTCGTCCAGGCGCGCGAGCGTCGCGCGGCCGATGCCGCGCCCCGGCGCCTGGATGGCGCGGCGAAACGCGACGTCGTCCGCCGGGTTCACGAGCAGGCGCAGGTAGGCGAGCGCGTCCTTGATCTCGCGGCGCTCGTAGAAGCGGACGGCGCCGACGATGACGTACGGGACGCCGGCGCGCCGCAGCGCGTCCTCGAGCACGCGCGACTGGGCGTTCGTGCGGTAGAAGACCGCGACGGCGTCGTACGGCGTGCCGGCCGCGCGGGCCCCCACGATCGCCTGGGCGACGAAGCCCGCCTCCTCGTGCTCGTCCCAGGCGCGGTAGACCGCCGCCTTCTCCCCCTCGGCGTTCTCGGTCCAGAGCGTCTTGTCCTTGCGGGCGAGGTTGTTCGCGATCACCCCGCCGGCGATCGCGAGCACGCGCTTGCTCGAGCGGTAGTTCTGCTCGAGCCGGATCACGCGCGTGCCCGGGTAGTCCCCCTCGAAGTCGAGGATGTTCCGGATGTCGGCGCCGCGCCAACGGTAGACACTCTGGTCGGGGTCGCCGACCACGCAGACGTTGCCGTGCTCCCCCGTGAGCTGGCGGATGATCCGGTACTGCGCGCGGTTCGTGTCCTGGTACTCGTCCACGAGCACGTGGCGCCAGAGCCCGCGATACCAGGCGAGCGCCTCCGGCGCTTCCTCGAAGAGCCGCACGGTGAGGAGCAGCAGGTCGTCGAAGTCCACGGCCGACGCCGCGGCGAGGCGCTCCTGGTAGCGGCGGAAGAGGAGCGCGATCTGCTCCTCGCGGGGCCCGCGCGCCTGGCGCTCGACCTCCTCGAGCGTGAGCATCTGGTTCTTCGCCGCGCTGATCCGGTGCACCAGCGTCGCGGGCGTCCACGTCCGGTCGGCGAGGTCGAGCTCGCGCATGCACTCCTTGACGAGCGCCAGGCGGTCGTCCTCGTCGTAGATCGTGAAGCGCGGGGACACGCCGAGGTGCCGGATGTGCGCGCGGAGGATCCGGACGCAGACCGAGTGGAACGTCGCGATCAGCGGCGCCGGGATCCCGGCCGGCAGCAGCAGGGCCGCGACCCGGCGGGCCATCTCGCCGGCCGCCTTGTTCGTGAACGTGACCGCGAGCACCTGCCTGGGGTGGACGCCACGCACGCCGAGGAGCCAGGCGATCCGGTGGGCGATGACGCGCGTCTTGCCGCTGCCGGCCCCCGCGAGCACGAGCAGCGGCCCGTCGCCCGCGGTGACGGCCTCGCGCTGCGGCGGGTTCAGGTCGCGGAGGAGCGCCTCGCGGTCGAGCACCACGCGATTGTACCGCAGGGCGCCCGCGCGGCTACTCGACGGTGACGGACTTCGCGAGGTTGCGCGGCTGGTCCACGTCGCAGCCGAGGCGCACGGCGATGTGGTACGCGAGGAGCTGGAGCGGCACGACCGTGAGCAGCGGGGCCAGCAGCTCGGCGCAGGGCGGCACCTCGACGACGTGGGTCGCCCGGGCGGCCACCGTGCGGTCGCCCGCGTGGCAGACGGCCACGACGACCCCGTCGCGCGCGCGCACCTCCTCGATGTTCCCGAGCATGCGCTCGTAGGAGCCGTCGCGCGGCACGAGCGCCACGACCGGCAGCTCGCCGGTCACGAGCGCGATCGGGCCGTGCTTCATCTCGCCGCCCGCATAGCCCTCGGCGTGGATGTACGAGATCTCCTTGAGCTTGAGCGCGCCCTCGAGCGCGATCGGGTACTGGAGCCCGCGGCCGAGGTAGAGGAAGTCGCGGGCCGTGCAGAGCTCCTTGGCGAGCGCGTCGATCCGCTCGTCGAGCGCGAGCGCCGTCTCGACCAGCCGGGGGATCTCGACCAGGTCGTGGATGCGCTTCTTGACGTCCTCCGCGGTGATCGCCTCCCGCTGGCGGCCGAGCCAGAGGCCGAGCAGGTAGACGGCGACGATCATCGTGGAGAAGGCCTTGGTGGAGGCCACGCCGATCTCGGGCCCCGCGTGCATGGAGAGCACGCCGGTCGCCTCGCGCGCGAGCGCGGAGCCCACGACGTTGGTGATCGCGAGGATCGGGCAGCCCTTCGCGCGCGCGGCCTTGACCGCGCCGAGCGTGTCGGCCGTCTCCCCGGACTGCGAGACGGCGACGACGAGCGTCTCGGGACCGACGATCGCGTCGCGGTAGCGGAACTCCGACCCGAGGTCCGCCTCGGCGGGGAGCGCGGCCAGCCGCTCGACCATCGTGCGCCCGAGCAGGGCGGCGTGGTACGCGGTGCCGCAGGCGACGAAGACGACGCGCTGGAGGCCCCGCACGGTCTCGGGGTCGAGGTTCGCGTCCGGCAGGACGATGCTGCCGGTCTCGGGCGCGATGCGCCCGCGGAACGTGTCGGTGATCGCGCGCGGCTGCTCGTGGATCTCCTTGAGCATGAAGTGGCGGTAGCCGCCCTTCTCGGCCATGATCGGGTCCCAGTGGATGCGCACGGGCTCGCGCTGCACGGGCTCGCCGTCGAGCGTCGAGAGCTCCACGCCGTGCGCCGTGACCACCGCGACCTCGCGGTCCTCG
Source organism: Candidatus Rokubacteria bacterium RIFCSPLOWO2_02_FULL_73_56 (assembly GCA_001788495.1). Lineage (GTDB taxonomy): Bacteria > Methylomirabilota > Methylomirabilia > Rokubacteriales > CSP1-6 > GWA2-73-35. Next base: position 31,697 of record MGCF01000164.1, on the reverse strand, counting down.
AGGATCACGACGTCGCGCGTGTGGGAGAGGATGGCGGGGATGTCGGAGGCGATGAACATCTCGCCGCGCCCGAGCCCCACGACGACGCTGCCCGCGCCGTGCTTGGCCGCGACGAGCCGGTCGGGCGCCGCCGTCGAGACCACGCCGATCGCGTACGAGCCGGTGACCTCGGCGCACGCCGCCTTGACGGCGCGGTCGAGCCGCCCCGTGGCGCGGAGGTGGTGCTCGATCAGGTGCGCGAGGACCTCGGTGTCGGTCTCCGAGCGGAACGTGTGGCCCTCGCCCGCCAGGCGCGCCTTGATCTCGACGTAGTTCTCGAGGATCCCGTTGTGGACGACGACGAGGCTCCCGCCGCAGTCGGTGTGCGGGTGCGCGTTCTCGTCCGAGGGCCGGCCGTGGGTGGCCCAGCGCGTGTGGCCGATCCCGAGCGAGCCCTCCACGGGCCGCTCGCGCAGGATCCCCTCGAGCGTCCGGATGCGCCCGGCGGCGCGCCGCACCTCGAGCTTGCCGTCGTGCAGGACGGCCACGCCGGCCGAGTCGTAGCCGCGGTACTCGAGCCGCTTGAGCCCCTCGACGATGATGCCGACCGCGCTCTTGTCGCCGACGTACCCGACGATGCCGCACATGGCTAGTGTTCCGTTCTCGACGTCATGTGAAGCCTCGTCGCACGTGGAGTCCGGGCCGCCACGGGCCAGGCGGACGCGGGCCGCGTGGTCCCGTCGACCCCCACCGCCCGCGCCGGGCGGCCGGTCACGCGGCGACCGCTCACATGAGTTCGTGGACGGAACACTAGTCTCCGGGCTCCTCGCGCGTCGTGGCGCGCGCGCGGCGCGCGGCCCAGCCCTCCTTGACGACCTGCGGCGCGCGGCCCACGGCGAGCGCGCCGGGCGGGACGTCCTTGGTGATCGTCGAGCCCCCGCCGACGTACGCGCCCTCGCCGATGACGAGCGGCGCCACGAGCGTCGCGTTGGTGCCGACGAAGGCGCCGTCGCCGATCCGCGTCTCGTGCTTGGCCCGGCCGTCGTAGTTGCAGGTGATCGTGCCGGCGCCGATGTTGACGTCCTCGCCCACGGTCGCGTCGCCGAGGTACGCGAGGTGGTTCGCCTTGGAGCCGCGCCCGATCCGCGCCTTCTTCGCCTCCACGAAGTTGCCGATCTTCGCCTTCTGCCCGATGTGGCACCCGGGCCGCAGGTGACAGAAGGGCCCGAGCGTCGCATCGTCCTCCACCACCGCCTCGCTGACGACGCAGTACGGCTTGAGCGTGACGCGGTCGCCGAAGCGGCTCGCGCTGACCTGGCAGCCGGAGGCGATCACGCACTCGCTGCCGATCGTCGTGGCGCCCTCGAGGACGACGTTCGGGTAGAGCGTCGTGTCGGGGCCGATCGTCACCGTGTCCTCGACGTAGGTGCTCGCCGGGTCGAGGACGGTCACCCCGGCCTCCATGAGCCCGTCGAGGATCCGGCGCCGCTGGATCGCGGCGACGGCGGCGAGCTGCTTCCGGTCGTTGATCCCGAGCGCCTCGGCGGGGTCCGGCGCGGCGAGCGCCTCGATCCGGCCGCCCGCCCTCGCGAGGAGGCCGATGACGTCGGTCAGGTAGTACTCGCCCTGGTCGTTGTCGGGGCGCAGCTCGCCGAGCGCCTTCCACAGGCGGCGCGCGTCGAAGCCGTAGACGCTCGTGTTGATCTCGGTGATCTTCTTCTGGTCGTCGGTCGCGTCGCGCTCCTCGACGATGCGCGTGACGCGCCCGCCCTGGCGCAGGATGCGGCCGTAGCCCTGCGGGCGGTCCACGACGGCGGTGAGGACCGTCGCCGCGGCGCCGGCGGCCCGGTGCTGGGCGACGAGGGCGGTGAGCGTCTCGCTCGAGAGCAGCGGCGAGTCGCCCGGGAGCACGAGGATCGTCCCCGCGCCGCACGCCTCGCGCGCCTGCAGGACGGCGTGGCCCGTGCCGAGCCGCTCGCGCTGCTCGACGACGCGCACGCCCTCGCCCGCCGCCGCGCGCACGCCGTCGGCGTCCGGGCCCACCACCAGCACGATGCGGTCGGCGAGAACGCGCGCCGTCCGGAGCGCGTAGCCGATGAGCGGGCGGCCGCAGAGGCGGTGCAGGACCTTCGGCTGCCGCGAGCGCATCCGCTTGCCCTCGCCGGCGGCGAGGATGACGATCGTCAGCCCGTCCATGTGACGCCTCTCATTCTAGCGCACCCGTCCGCCGGGGGTTGCGAACGCCGTGCCACTCCCGTCCGGCTGGCCGGACGCGCACTTGGCCGCACGCCGGCGGCGCGCTGTGGGGATCCGGACGCGCCGGCCTCACCCGCTGTCGCGCAAGTGAGACAGCAGCCGCTCCATCCGCGCCGGCAGCGGCGCGCGGAACTCCAGGCGCTCGCCCGTCGCCGGGTGCACGAACGCGAGCGCCGCCGCGTGCAGCGCCAGGCCCTCGAGCGGCACCGGCACCGGAGGGCGCCGCCGGCCGCCGTAGACGGCGTCGCCGGCGACGGGGTGGCCGAGCGAGGCCAGGTGGACGCGGATCTGGTGCGTGCGTCCCGTCTCGAGGCTCACCTCGAGGTGGGTGAAGCGCGCGAAGCGCTCGAGCACGCGAAAGCGCGTGACCGCCCGCCGGCCCCGGCCCGCCGGGCGGACGGCCATCCGGACCCGGTCGTGCGGGTGGCGCCCGATGGGCCGGTCGACGACGCCCGCGTCGCGCGCGACGCGCCCGTGGACCACGACGAGGTAGCGGCGCGTCACCGTGCGGCTCGCGAGCTGGGCGACGAGCGCCTCGTAGGCCTCGCGCGTCTTCGCGAGCACGAGCAGGCCCGAGGTGTCCTTGTCGAGCCGGTGCACGATCCCCGGGCGCCGCGGGCCGCCGACGCCCGCGATCGTCGGCGCGTGGGCGAGCACGGCGGCGGCGAGCGTGCCGCGCGCGTGGCCGGCGCCCGGGTGCACGACCATGCCGGCCGGCTTGTCCACGACGAGCACGTGCGCGTCCTCGTGGACGATCGCGAGCGCCGCGGGCTCGGGCACGAGCTCCTCGGGCGCGGGCGGCGGGACCTCGACCTCGACGCGCTCGCCCCCGCGCAGGCGGTGGGACGCCTTCACGGCGCGCCCCCCGACGCGCACCCGGCCCGCCGCGATCAGCACCTGCAGCCGCGCGCGGGACAGCTCGGGCAGCCGGGCCGAGAGCCAGCGGTCGAGCCGCGTGCCGGCGGCGCCCGGATCGACCGTGAGCTCGGCCACGGCTCAGCGACCCGGGCTATTCATGAGCGACGACTGGCGGGCCGGCGGGTGGCGTCGGGGTGGCCGGGGGCCACCCCGATGACAGGACCCGCCGGCGCGCCCGCTGGACGCTCATGAATAGCCCGGTCAGCCCGGCTTCTTCTCGGTCAGGAACCGGAGCGCCAGGAGCGCGACACCGACCGTGATGGCGGAGTCGGCGACGTTGAACGCGGGCCAGTGCCAGCTCCTGTAGTAGACGTCCACGAAGTCCACGACGGCGCCGAAGCGGCCGCGGTCGACCAGGTTGCCGACGGCGCCCCCGAAGACCAGGCCGATCGCCGCCTGGTCGGCGGCGCCGGCCGTCGGCAGGACGTGCACGGCGACGCGCAGGAGGACGAGGAGCGCGACGAGCGAGAGCAGGGCGACGAGCCAGCGCCAGCCCGGGGGGATGCCGCCGAGCAGGCCGAAGGCGAGGCCGGGGTTCAGGACGAGGGTGAGCGAGACGAGGCCGTCCACGAGGGGGACCGGGACGCCGGGCGCCAGGCGCGCGAGCGCCACCAGCTTCGTGACCTGGTCGAGGAGGACGACGGCCGCCGCGACGACGGCGATGCGGGCGGCGCGCGGCCTAGGCCGCACTGCCGCCGAGCGCGAGCACCACCGGGACGCAGCGCTCGCAGAGGCCGGGATGCGCGGCGCTCTCGCCGACGCGCTCGCTCCACACCCAGCAGCGCTGGCACTTGCGGCCGCGCGCCCGGTCCACCCCGACGACGAGCCCGGGGATCTCCTGGCTGTCGTACTGGACGGCCGGCGTGGCGCCGCCTGGCTCGAGGTCCACCTGCGAGACGATGCAGAGCGTCGGCAGGAGCGCGCGCTTGCCCCGGAGCAGCGCCGGCAGGTCCTCGGGCGCCGCGCGGACGCTCACCCGCGCCTCGAGCCCGCTGCCGATGAGCCCCTGCGCGCGCGCGGTCTCCAGGGCCTTCGCGACCTCGCGGCGCACCTCGAGGAGCCGGCTCCAGTCGCGCGCGAGCGCGTCGTCGAGCCACTCGACGGGCACCTCGGGGAAGCGCTCGAGGTGCACGCTCGCGGCGCGGGCGCCCGGCAGGTGGCGCCACGCCTCCTCGGCGGTGAACGTGAGGATCGGCGCCATCAGCCGCACGAGCGCCTGGAAGAGGTTGTAGCACGCGGTCTGGGCGGCGCGGCGGCGCGGGTCGTCGGCCGCCGAGGTGTACAGCCGGTCCTTGATCACGTCGAGGTACTGCGCCGACAGGTCCACCGCGCAGAAGTTGTGGACCGCGTGGAAGACGGTGTGGAACTCGTACGTCTCCCAGGCGCGCCTGACGCGGTCGATGAGCCGCGCGAGGCGGTCGAGGATCCAGCGGTCGATCTCGTCGAGGCGCGCGTACGACTGCCGGTCGCGCGCGGGCTCGAAGTCGCCGAGGTTGCCGAGCAGGAACCGGAGCGTGTTGCGGATCCGGCGGTAGGCGTCGGCCAGGCGCTCCATGATCTCGCCGGAGACGCGGATGTCCTCGGTGTAGTCCTCCGACGCCGCCCACAGGCGCAGGACCTCGGCGCCGTACTTCGGGATCAGGTCCTCGGGCGCGACGGTGTTGCCGAGCGACTTCGACATCTTGCGGCCCTCGCCGTCCACGACGAAGCCGTGGGTCAGCACGCTCCGGTACGGCGGCGCGTTCCGCGTGCCCATGGCCTCGAGGAGCGAGGAGTGGAACCAGCCGCGGTGCTGGTCCGAGCCCTCGAGGTACATCTCGGCCGGCCAGCGCAGCTCGGGCCGGGTCTCGAGCACGGCCGCGTGGCTGCACCCCGAGTCGAACCAGACGTCGAGGATGTCGGTCTCCTTGCGGAACGCGCCGCCGCCGCACGCGGCGCAGCGCGTGCCCGGCGGCAGCAGGTCGCGGGCCTCGCGCGCGTACCACTCGTCGGCGCCCCGGCCCTCGCGGAAGATCCGCGCGACGTGCTCGACGAGCCGCTCCTCGAGCAGGAGGCCGCCGCAGCCCTCGCAGTAGAACGCGACGATCGGCACCCCCCAGACGCGCTGGCGCGAGATCGTCCAGTCGGGCCGGTGCGCGATCATGCTGTAGATGCGCTCCGCGCCCCACGCCGGGATCCACTTGACGTCGCGCCGGATCGCCGCCAGCGTGCGCTCGCGCAGCCGGTCCTGGTCGAGCGCGATGAACCACTGCGGCGTCGCGCGGAAGAGCGTCGGGTTCTTGCAGCGCCAGCAGTGCGGGTACGTGTGGTCGAGGGCGACCTCCGCGAGCAGCGCGCCGACCGCCCGGAGGTGGGCGGTGATCTTCGGGTTGGCCTCCCACACCGTGAGGCCCGCGAAGCGCTCGACGTCGGCGGTGAAGCACCCGTCGTCGTCCACCGGGTTGTAGACCTCGAGCCCGAGGCGCCGCCCGAGCTCGTAGTCCTCCTCGCCGTGGCCGGGCGCGATGTGGACGAGGCCCGTGCCCGTGTCCATCGCGACGAAGTCCGCCGCGGCGACCTTCCCGGTGCGGTCGATCCACGCGTGCCGGTACTCGAGCCCGACGAGCTCCCGGCCCGGGATCACGGCGACCTGCCGCGCGTCGCGCACGTCCGCCGTCATCACGAACGCGTCGGCGAGCTTGGCCGCGACGACCAGCGTCTCGCCCCCGCGTCCCGGCGCCCCCGGGACCGCGAGCGCCACGTACTCCTCGTCCGGGTGCGCCGCGATCGCGAGGTTCGCCGGGAGCGTCCAGGGCGTCGTCGTCCAGATCACCAGCGAGGGCCGGGGCGCCGCGGCCACGCCCGGCAGGGCGCCGACGAGCGGGAACTTCACGTAGACCGACGGCGTCCGCTGGTCCTCGTACTCGACCTCCGCCTGGGCGAGCGCGGTCTTGCAGTGCATGCACCAGTGGACGGGCTTCAGGCCCTTGTAGACGAGGCCGCGCCCGACGAAGCGCCCGAACTCGCGGGCGATCACGGCCTGGTAGGCCGGCGCGATCGTGAGGTACGGGTGCTCCCAGTCGCCGAAGACGCCGAGCCGCTTGAACTCCTGCCGCTGGATGTCGATGAAGCGCAGCGCGTACTCGCGGCAGCGGCGACGCTTCTCGACGGGATCCATGGCGCGGCGCACGTCGACGGACGCGGTGTCGAGGCCGAGCTCCTTGTCCACCTGGTGCTCGATCGGCAGGCCGTGGCAGTCCCAGCCCGGGACGTACACCGCGTTGAAGCCGAGCATCGAGCGCGACTTCACGACGAGGTCCTTCAGGATCTTGTTGAGCGCCGTCCCGATGTGGATGTGGCCGTTGGCGTAGGGCGGCCCGTCGTGGAGGATCCAGAGCGGGCGGTCGGCGGCGGCCTCGCGGAGGCGCGCGTAGACGCCCAGCGCGTCCCACCACTCGAGCATCCGGGGCTCGGTCTGGGGGAGGTTGGCCTTCATCGGGAAGGCCGTTTTCGGCAGGTGGAGCGTGGCCTTGTAGTCCATGGTCAGGGACCGAATGGTACCACGAGGCGCGCGGGCGGCCGAGCGGCCGGCGCCGCTACGGCTTCTTCGGCGTCAGCGTGACCAGGCCGAGCGAGTTGTCGATCGTGACCGTGAACTTGTCGAGGAAGTCGCGGCCGAGCAGACCGTCCACGCCCGACTGGTCGATGTCGTGCGAGATCACGACGAGCGGGCTGACCCTGGCGGCGCCGACCTCGATCGACTCGACGGGCACCGCCTGCACCTGCGCCTCGCCCGTCGCGCCCTTCATCGTCCCGCTCGCCGTGCCGCGCGTGAGCGAGATGCCGGCCGCCGCGATGACGCGCGGGGAGATGACGGTCCGGTCCGCGCCGGTGTCGAGCATGAGCCGGAGGGAGGTGGAGCCGTTGAGCTGCGCGTCCACCATGATGCGCTCGCCCGGCGTGAACTTGATCGTGGCCTCGCCCGTCGCGCCGGCCTTCGCCCCCGCCGGCCCCGCGCCCTGCGCGCCGGCCGGCGCGCCCGCGGCGGGCGCCGGCGCGGGCGGCTCCCGGCGCATCGGCACCGCGACCGCCGTCGCGCGGAAGCGCTCGGGGACGCTGTCGCGCCCCTCGGTGTAGTGCGCGACGCCGCGCTCGTCGACCCAGCGGTAGACCTGCGCGGCGGCGGGGCCCGCGAGCGCGAGCAGCAGGACGGCGGCCAGGACGAGGGCGCCTGCCCGACTCATAGGCGGATCATACCGCACAACGCCGGAGCCGATACACGACCATTTCCGCGGCGCCGGCCACCTCGTTGCGCGCGAGGCGCACGCGGTAGACCGGCTCGAGCAGGTCCGCGCGCGCCGCGAGGCCGGGGAACCACGCGGGGAAGATCACGACGTGGTCCGGGCACGTCTCGAGCAGGTACTCGACGACGCCGCCCTCGCCGCGCCGCCGGTACGGGATGACCTCGGGCGTCACGAGCCCCATGAGGTCGAGGACCTCGCGGCGCGAGAAGTAGGCGATCGCCCCGATGTCGTTGACCGCGAGGCGCGCGCGGGGGGTCACGTGCGCGTCGAGCCAGCGGCCGAGGTGCACCTGCATCGCGTTGATGTTCTGCACCGCCCACCCGTACCGGGTCGCCGCCGGCGCGAGCGCCACCGCCGCCGCGCCGAGGTAGGCGGCCACGGCGAGCGCGGGGAGCCAGCGCCCGGCCCGCGCCCACCGCGAGGCCCCCGCGACGACGGCCAGGATGACGAAGGCGAGCGGCAGCAGGTGGATCGAGTAGCGGCCCTCCTGGAACGCCGGGCCGCGGTACGGCGCGAGCAGCGCCATGCCGAGCGGGTGGACGAGCAGGACGAGGCCGACGGCGCCGAGCGCGCGGCCGCCGCGCCCCCACGCGAGGACGAGCCCCGGCACGAGCGCCAGCGGCAGCACCCCGTGCGTCCGCGCGAGCCAGCCGACCCACTCCGCGAGGAAGCGCCACGGCCGCGCGAGCAGCGTGACCGCGAGCGGCTCGCGCAGGCCGCCGAGCCAGCCGAGCAGCCCCCCCTCGACCTTCGCCGCGGCCGTCGCCGGGTACGGGGCGCCGGCGGTCCAGAGGCTGAACAGGACCATCGGCAGGAGCGCCGCCGCGGTGAGCGCGCCGAACGCGGCGAGCCGGCGCGCGCCGAGCGGGCGCGCGAGCGCCAGGCACGGCACGAGCAGCACGGCCTCCGGCCGCGCCAGCGCGGCGAGCGCCGCCCAGGCCGCGCTCCAGACGAGCCGGTCGCGCGCGTGGGCCAGGAGCGCCGCCGCGACGAGCAGCGCCGCGAGCGTCACCTCCATGCCCGAGAGCGCGCCCCACGCCATCGGCCCGGTCCAGAGGAGACCGACCGCGGCCAGCAGGGCCAGGGGCGCCGGCGCGCCGAACGCCGCCGCGGCCCGCCGCGTCAGAAGGGCGGCGCCGAGCGCCGCGGCGACGCCGAGCGCCTTCGCCAGCGCGAGCGACGGGCCGAGGACCGCGGCGCCGGCGGCCAGCAGGAGCGTCCAGAGCGGCGCCGTCGAGCCCGCGACCGGCCGGCCCGGGTTGTACGCGAAACCCGCGCCCTCGGCCAGGTTGCGCGCGAAGTGGAGGTGGATCCACGAGTCGTCGAGCGGGAACCCGACGGCGCCGGCGATCTGCCGCTCGCGCAGGAGGAAGAGCGCGAGCGGCGCGAGCGCGGCGGCGACTACGAGGAGGTCATCGCGCCGCGCGGGAGACACGGCGGCGTGGCGGCGCCTCGCGGGCGAGCGTGTAGCCCTCGTACGCGACGGCGCGGCGCCCGAGCGGGAGCACGTAGAGGTAGCGCCCGTACGGCAGCTCCAGCTCGACGAGCCCGGGCGGCGGCACGGTCATGGGGCTCCAGTGGTCCACGAACCAGACGAGACGCGTGACGCGCGCGGGCAGGCGGATCCGCGTGTCCGGCACGGCGGTCATCGTCGCGATCCGCCGCGAGGCGCGGTAGCCCGGCACGAGCCCGCCCGTCGCGAGCTCGTAGACCTCGTACTCGGGCAGGTAGAACATCGCGTGCCGGAACCACGGGTACGAGCGGGGGTTGCCCTGCTCGGTGAGCACCACGGTCTCCTCCGGCGGGTAGAGGCCGCGGATCGCGTCGACGAACGTGCGCACGACCTGCTCGTGCTCGCGGAGCGCGGCGGCGGTGCGGCTCAGGATCCAGTCGGACGCGTCGTCCTGCGCCCTCCGCACCCAGGCGGGCCGCGGCGCGTCGAAGTCCCGCGGCCGCGGGCGCGCCGAGACGAAGAACGCGCCGTTGACGAGGACGACGAGCGCGACGACGGCGGTGGTCAGCGCGGCGCGCGCCCGCGGCTGGGCCCAGGCCCGCGCCGCGTGGCCGAGCGCCGTCACGAGCACCCGCGAGAGGAAGATCACGAGCGCCGGCAGGAACGTCAGCACGTAGCCCGCCTGGCCGAAGTGGACGAGCGTGTAGACGGCGACCGGCGGGAGCGTCCAGCCGAGGAGGAACCACTCGCGGCGGCCCCAGCCGTGCCGCCGCACGTACCAGACGGCGAGGAGCGCCGCGAGGGCGAGCGGGCCGAGCCCGACCAGCACGGACTCGAGCAGGTGGCGCGTCATCGCGAGCGTGCCCGCGAGCGGGCCGCCGACGATCGACGTCGGCCGGACGACCGAGTCGGCCAGCTCCGCCGTCGCGGCCACGTAGCGCGCGAGCCCGCCGCTGAGCCAGACCATCGGCAGGAACCACGTGAGCGCGCCGCCCGCCAGCAACGCGAGCCCCGCGGCGACGACGCCCGCGCTCCGGAGGCCGACGGCCGCGGCGCCGAGCCAGAGCGGGAAGAGCAGGACGAGGAGCGACTGGCGCATGCCGCCGGCCAGGCCCAGGTAGAGGGCGCCGAGGCCGGCGTCGGCGCGGCTGCCCTGGAGGGCGCGGTACGCGAAGTACGCGACGCTCGAGGCGAACAGCGCCTCGCCCGCGTACGTGAGCCCGACGGAGCCGTAGAACCAGAAGAGCGGGCTCACCGCCAGGAGCGCGGCCGCGGCCAGCGCGGTCGTCCGCTCGTAGATCGCCCGCGCGAGGAAGTAGACGACGAAGGTCGTGAGCCCGCTGAACAGGACCGCCAGCACCACGTACGCCGCGGCCGGGTCGTCGAGCCACGCGTTGACGAGGCGGCCCAGCACGACGTAGAGGATGTAGCCCGGCGGGTGCGGCTGGTGCTTGCCGACGTCGTACTCGCGGAGCGCGAGCGCGAACTGCACGGCGTCCCAGTTGTAGAGCATGCGCGCCCGGTAGGGCAGGCGCGAGACGACGGTCAGGAGGGCGAGCGCGGAGGCGGCGAGGAGGTCGAGTCTTACGCCTTCTTCTCCTCTTCCTTCTTCGGGGTCTCCTCGGCCTTCGCCTCGTTGACGCCCTTCTTGAACTCCTTCACGCTCGAGCCGAGGGAGCGGGCGAGCTCCGGCAGCCTGTTCGCGCCGAACAGGATCAGCACGATGACGAGGATGATCAGCAGCTCCTGGTAGCCCAGCCCAAACATGTGCGACTCCTTTCCAACCGCGCTCCAACCTTACTCCGCCCCTAGGGGCCGCGCAAGACCCGCCGCTCGCCGACCCGGGTCGTGACCCGCCGCTGGTCGAAGAACTCGAGCAGGGGGATCGCGTACTTGCGGGAGACCCCGAGGAGGTCCTTGATGTCCGCCGGCCCGATCTCCTTGCGCTCGCGGAGCATCGCCACGAGCTTGTCCTGGATGGCGTCGAGGGCCCGGGCGTGGAAGTAGAGCGACGCCTTGACCCGCACGAGCGTGCCCGCCTGGAGCAGCACCTGGAACAGCTCGTGCTCCTCGTCGCCGCGGACGCCCGCCTGGCCCAGCGCCTCCTCCGGGCTCGGGGGCGCCGCGCCGGCGAGCCGGAACTGCTCCTCCAGGCGGTCCACCACGCGCTGCTGCTCGGGCGACAGGCGCACCTCGTGGGAGGCCAGACGCACCTTGTCCCGCTCGGTCCGCACGACCCCCTCGGCGTCGAGCGCCCCGAGCAGGAACGCGAACACCCGCTCGTCGGCGGCGCCCGCCCGCCCGCGCAGCTCCTCGCGCGACATCCCGGGCCGGAGCGGGCTGGCCCGGTGGAAGGCCTCGAGCGTCGCGAGCGCCTGCGCCCGGAGCCGCGCGAAGGCCTCGGGGTGGACGAACCAGTCGCGGTCCACGGCGAGCACGCGGCCCGCCGCCTGCAGCCGCTCGAGGAGGCCGCGGAGGCGCTCGGGGCCGAAGGGCACCCGCCCGGAGAGCGCGGCGAGCCGCACCCCGGCGGCGCCGACGTGGCGCACGTGCTCCTCGAGGACCTCCTCGGGACTCCCCTGCCGCAGGAGCGTGAGGTGGGCCACGAGCGCCGGCGCCTTGCGCTTGAAGCGCGGCGGGTCCACGTCGAGCAGCGTGCCGCCGCCGATCGTGACGATCGGCGAGTAGGAGCGGACGACGAACCGGTCCCCCGGCAGCGCCACGAGCGGCGCCTCGAGGCGGAAGCGCGCCAGCGCGCGCCCGCCGGGCTCGAGCTCGGCGCCCTCCAGCAGCAGCACCCGGGCCATGATCTCGCTGGTGCCCACGTGGAAGCGCACGCGCGTCCGCGTCCGCACCGGACGGGGCGCGTCGGCCAGGAGCTCGAGCGTGCCGTCCACGAGCAGCGTCGGCACCAGGGTGCCCGCGAGGGCGACGACGTCGCCCCGCTCGAGCGCCGCGCGCTCCACCCCCTGGAGGTTGATCGCGGTGCGCTGGCCGGCGAGCGCCTGCGCGACCGGCCGCCCGTGCGCCTGCAGCCCGCGGATCTTCGCCTCGACGCCCTTCGGGTAGACCTGGACGCGGTCGTCCACCGCGAGCCGCCCCGCCGCGAGCGTCCCGGTGACGACCGTGCCGAAGCCCTTCACCGTGAACACGCGGTCGATCGGCAGCCGCGGGAGCTGGTCGCTGACGCGCGGGGGCACGGCCTCGGCCAGCGCGCGCAGGGCCGCGCGCAGCTCGTCGAGCCCCGCGCCGGTCCTGGACGACGCGGCGACGATCGGCGCGCCCGCGAGGAACGTGTCGCGCACCAGGCCCGCGACGTCGTCCCGGACCAGCTCGAGCCAGTCGGGCTCGACGAGATCCGCCTTGGTGAGCACGACGAGGCCGGTCTTGATGTGCAGGAGCGAGCAGATCGCCAGGTGCTCGCGCGTCTGCGGCATCACGCCCTCGTCGGCGGCGATGACGAGCATCGCGAGGTCGATCCCGCCGACGCCGGCGAGCATGTTCCGGACGAAGCGCTCGTGGCCCGGCACGTCGACGATCTCGATGGTGAGCCCGCCCGGCTCCTCGAGGAAGGCGAACCCCAGGTCGATCGTGATGCCGCGCGCCTTCTCCTCGGGCAGGCGGTCGGTGTCGATCCCGGTGAGGGCCCGGACGAGGGAGGTCTTGCCGTGGTCGATGTGGCCGGCCGTGCCGACGACGACGTGCTTCACAGCTCGGACGCGGCGGCGGCGAGCCGGCGGGCGAGGTCCGCGACCTGGCCCGCCAGCACGGTCCGGCAGTCGAGGAACAGGCGATCGTCCACCAGCCGGGCGACGACCGGCGGGTCGCCCCCGCGCAGCAGCGCGTCGAGCCGCCGCGCGGCCCCGGGGCTCGCGCCGGCGACGAGCCCGGCCGTCGGCAGCTCCACCGTGGGGAGCGCGCCGCCGCCCACCTGGGCGCGGTCCTCGGCGACGCGCGCCGCGAGCCGCGCGCGGGCGTCGGCCCCGAGGCGCCGCAGCACGCTCCGCGCGCGGCCCCGCACCGCCGCGAGGGGCTCGGTGAGCATCGCGAGCGTCGGCACCGTGCGGAGGGCGGTGCCCGCCTCGTACGCCGCGAGCGTCGCCTCGAGCCCGGCGATCGTGAACTTGTCGATCCGGAGCGCGCGGTTCCACGGGTTCTTCTCGAGCCGCGCGACGACCTCGCGCCGGCCGACCACGATCCCCGCCTGGGGCCCACCGAGCAGCTTGTCGCCCGAGAACGAGACCAGGTCCACGCCGGCGGCGACGGTCTCGGGCACCGTCGGCTCGTACGGGAAGCCGTACGGCCTGAGGTCCAGGAGCGAGCCCGAGCCGAGGTCCTCCATGACGGGGACGCCGCGCTCGCGGCCGAGCGCGACGAGCTCGCGCGAGGCGACGTCGGCGGTGAAGCCGACGACGCGGTAGTTCGAGGTGTGGACCTTGAGCAGCAGCCCCGTGCTCGCGCCGATCGCCTCCGCGTAGTCGCGCAGGTGGGTGCGGTTGGTGGTGCCCACCTCGCGGAGCACCGCGCCGCTCCGCAGCATGATGTCGGGGATCCGGAACTCGCCCCCGATCTCGATCAGCTCGCCGCGCGAGACGACGACCTCCTTGCCGTGGGCGAGCGTCTCGAGCGCGAGCAGCACCGCGGCGGCGTTGTTGTTGACGACGAGCGCGGCCTCGGCGCCCGTGAGCCGGCGGAGCAGCGCCTCGACGTGGCCGTAGCGCGAGCCGCGCTCCTTCGTGGCGAGGTCGAGCTCGAGGTTCGAGTACGCGGAGGCGACGGCCTCGAGGCGCTCGCGCGCCTGGCGGCTCAGCAGCGCGCGCCCCAGGTTGGTGTGGAGCACGACGCCGGTGGCGTTGATCAGCGGGCGGAGGGAGAAGAGGCCGGCGTGCGCGACGCGCGCGACGACGCGGGCGGCGAGCGCCTCGGCGTCGGCCGGCGCCGCCCGCTCGGCGAGCACGCGCTGCCGCTCGGCGTCGAGCGTCTCGCGGACGAGCGCGGTGAGGCGCCCCCGTGACACCTTCGCCAGCTCGGCGCGGTCCGCGAGCCGGCGCACGAGCTGGTCCACGGACGGGAGCGCGCGGAGCGCGGCCGCGGGCTCAGGGCTCACGGAGCGCGGCCTCGACTTTGTGGCGGACGCGGCCGATCACTTCCCTCGCCTCGTGGCGCCAGGCCTGGGCGGTCCCCTTGCCCTCGCCGAGCTCGCGGCCGCGCCGCACCGCGTCCTCGGTGAGCCCCGCCCACAGCTCGTCGAGGTCGGCGGCCGACAGCCCCTGCCCGCGGAGCGCGCGCGCCCACTCCTGGGCGAGGCCGTCGATGAGCCGGTCGCGCTCGGCGGAGAGCCGGCGCGCCTTGCGGATCAGGTCGGCCAGGCGGGAGGGCACGGCCTACTCCCTCACGAGGTCCCGCACGGCGTCGAGGAGGTTGGCCTCGAACCGGCCCGTCGACGCGCACGGGTAGACGGGCGTCGGGCGCAGCGTGCCGCTCCCGCCCTTGCGGTGCGCCTGCGTGCGCATCTTGGCGTTGACCTGGACCTGCGTCGTGCGGGTGTCGCGCTCGACGAAGATCGTGAACGCCACGAGCGCCTCGCCCTCCACCCGGTCGTCGCCGAGCCGCCCGCAGTCGGCGTACACGCCGATCGGCGCCACGAAGTCGTCGGAGGCGATCACGCCCGAGTCGCGCGCGATCGCGCGCAGCGGCACGTTCTCCCGCGCCAGCGCGCGCACGAGCGCGGCCCACGCCCGGTCGTACGCGGCCGGGATCTCGGCGCGGTAGGGCGGCGGGGCGAGCGGCGACACGTAGAGGCCGCCGCAGCCGGCGAGGCCGAGCGCCGCGAGGCCGGCGAGCGCGAGGCTACCTGTGGTGGTCGATCCCACGGAAGGCCTCGATGAAGCGGACGACCCGCCCCTCGTCGAGCTCGTCCAGCGTGTCGATCCGGGTCCACGCGGTCAGCGCGATCCGGGGCGTGAGGCCGGGAGAGGGCGCCAGGATCACGTGCGTGTCGTAGCGTCCCACGATGGCCCGGAGCCGGGCGACGACGTCGGGGCACTCGCAGCCGTACTGCACGAGCACGCCGCCGTCCTCGAGGTTGTGCACCTGCAGCTCTCGCGGGATCGGCCGCGTGTGGACGCCCCACGGCGCGATGTACGGCAGGTGCGGGCCCGAGGTCGGCGGCTCGGAGTTGTACGGCGCGTGGGGCGACGTCACCATCGCGATGTGGAGGTTGCCCTGGCTGGGCACCGGCGTGCCCGGCAGGTTGGCCGCGGCCCGATAGGCGAACCAGCCCACGCTCACCGCGACGACCACCGCCGCGGCGCCGGCCAGGACCTGGCGCTGCCGGCGCGGCATGCGCCGCCGCTTGGGCTCCGGGCTCCGCTTCGCCATCCCTCTCCTCGTGGCGGAAGCGTATGGGAGTCGAACCCATCGACCGTTTGTCTAGAACGGTCCACCGGATTTGAAGTCCGGGAGGCCCACCGGGTTCCTAGACGCTTCCGTGGCTCTAACTACGCTCCGGAAAAGCTCTCTGAGTGTACCATCACCGCTCCCTGCGGGGTCCGCCGGACGGAAATCGGGCGCGTTCCGGCGAAAGATCGGGCATCTGCCCGATGGCCGGCCCCGGGCCCGTCGCCTATCCTCACGGTAGAAGGAGGGTCAGCCATGAGGCGCTACAGGGGAACGGAGACGGTCGAACCGGCGCTGTACTTCAACGTGCGGCAGCTGTCCTTCCGCTCCATGCAGGAGCGGGGCCGGCTGCCGGGCAGGGAGGAGGAGACCTGGTACCGGGTGCCGACGCTGGCGCTGCTGGTCGTCGGGCCGATCCTGGGCCTGGCCTTCGTCGTGTTCCTGCCGCTCATCGGCTTCGCGATGGTCGGCTGGCTGCTCGCCGAGAAGGCGACGCGCCTGGCGGCCGAGGCCACCCGCGCGGCGGTGCGCGTGCTCCGGCCGGGCTGGGAGCCGTCGCTCGCGTTCCTCAGCCGATCGAAGCCGGCCACGACCACGGCCGACACCGATGCCTGGGCCGAGGCCGCCCGCAAGAAGCTGGACCACACCGATCATGACGCGGCAAAATAGGCCACGCGGCGCGCCGGGCCCGCCCCCACGTCGGAGGCGGGTCCGGGCACACGCGCCGCCCGGCCTCCCGCCGGCGAACGCGAACCCGGCGCGCTGATCCCCCGCGCGCCCGCGAAGGAGCGTGGATGAAGGGCTGGGCCGCCCTCGCGCAGGTGCTGCTCGTCGGCCTGCTCGCCGGCGTCGCCCCCGCCCAGAAGCCGCCGGACAAGGGACCCGAGAAGCTCCCGGAGAGCGTCGCCGCCTGCCTGGCCTGCCACGACGACACGCAGCTGTCCGTGAAGCTCAAGGACGGCTCGACGATGCGCCTGCACGTGGACCCGCAGGAGTTCGTCCGGTCGGTGCACGGCGCCCAGCTCGTCTGCACGGACTGTCACGCGCGGTACGAGCAGAACCATCCGAGCGGTGCCACCTTCGCCAGCCGGCGCGCCTACGCGATCGCCTCCTACGAGACCTGCAAGAAGTGCCACTTCGATACGTACACGCGCACCCTCGAGAGCGTCCACTACGAGCTGCTCAAGAGCGGCCTCGACGCCGCGCCGGTCTGCACGGACTGCCACGGCGCGCACACCATCCAGAACCCCCACGAGAAGCGCGCGATGGTGTCCCGCAGCTGCGCGACCTGCCACGGCGACGTCTACCGCCGCTACGCGGCGAGCGTCCACGGCAAGGCGCTCGAGGAGGGCGGCAACCAGGACGTCCCGGCGTGCGCCGACTGCCACACCCACCACCAGATCCAGCCGCCGGGCAGCACGCAGTTCCGCCTCGGCTCGCCCCAGATCTGCATCCGCTGTCACGGGGACGCGCGGCTCATGGCGAAGTACGGCATCTCCGCGACGGTCGCCCAGACGTACCTCGCGGACTTCCACGGCGTCACCGCCTCGCTCACGCGCGGCGCCTCCGTGGCGCCGCAGCAGGTCGTCGTGACCTGCATCGACTGCCACGGCGTCCACGACATCACCTCGCCGCGGCTGCGGGGGGCGGAGGCGATGAAGGCGTCGGTCGCCGCCGCGTGCGCCAGGTGCCACGCCGGTGCCTCCCCGGCCTTTCCCGCCGCCTGGCTCTCCCACTGGGAGCCGTCGCTGCGCCACGCCCCCCTGGTGTTCCTGGTGCAGCTGTTCTACAAGATCTTCATCCCGTTCGTCGTCATCGGCCTGGTGCTGCAGGTGCTGCTCCACCTGTACCGCGTCTCGCTGGGACGCTAAGGAGAGGCCCCGCCGATGCGCGGTCCCGACGCCGGCGAGTACGTGGTCCGCTTCTCGTTCTGGGCGCGCTTCCAGCACGCCTCGGTGATCCTGCTGTTCGGGGTGCTCCTCCTGACGGGCATGCCCCAGAAGTGGCCGTACGTCGAGGCGAGCCGGTGGGTCATCGAGCACCTCGGCGGGGTCGTCGCGGTCCGCTGGCTCCACCGCGCCGCCGGCATCGCCTTCTCCCTGCTCCTGGTCGCGCACCTGGCGGTGGCGATCGGCGGCGCGCTCGCGGGCCGCACGAAGCCGTCGATGCTGCTGAGCGTGAAGGACTTCCGCGACGCCGTGGACTTCCTGCGGTACTGCCTGGGCTGGGCGGAGGCGCCCCCCCGCTTCGGACGCTACGACTACCGGCAGAAGTTCGAGTACTGGGGGCTCGTGTTCGGCGGCGTCGTCATGGCGCTGACCGGGTTCGTGCTGTTCTTCCCGATCACCGTCTCCCGCCTGCTGCCCGCGGAGCTGATCCCCGCCGCGAAGGTCATGCACAGCTACGAGGCCCTGCTCGCGTTCCTCATCATCCTCGTCTGGCACCTGTTCGCGGTGCTGCTGAGCCCCGAGGTGTTCCCGCTGGACACGAGCATCTTCACCGGCAAGATCCGCAAGGACCGGCTCCGGCACGAGCATCCCCTCGAGTACGACGAGCTCTCCGGGAGGGAATGATCCCGGCCGCCTGGTACGCCCCCCTGCCGTCGTTCCTCTGGCAGGTGGCGCTCCACTCGGCGATCGCCGGCGTCGTCCTCTACGGCTGGGCCCGGCGGCTCCGGCTCCGCTCCGGTCGCTCCAAGCGCCACCTGCTCGCCCTGCTGCTCGTCCTGCCCCTGCTCACGGCCGCGATCCCCGGCCGCACGAGCCTGGAGTTCCGTGAGCGCCGGGCGTGGCTCGACAGCGGGCGGCTCCTGGCGATCCCGCTCGTCGCCGGCGTCCGCGTCTCCCACGTCGTCCTGCTGGTGGGGCTGACGATGGTCGCGCTCACGCTCTGGCAGGAGGTGCTGCCCGCGCTGCGACGGTCCGGCGCGCGCGGCGACAACGCGCCGGAGCCGCTCGCGCGCCTCGCGCGCGGGCTGCCGGGCTGGGAGCGGTGCGCGGTCACGCTGCGCCGCGCGGACGCCCTCCTGCTCGCCACGGGCGGCTGGCCCTGGCGACCGCGGGTGATCGTGTCCCGCGGCGCGCTCGCCCGCCTGAGCGATGACGAGCTGGCGATGGCCCTCCGGCACGAGCACGCCCACTGGCAGCAGGGCCGCTGGGCGCGCTCCCACGCGCTGTTCGCCGTCCGGCTGCTCCAGTGCTACAGCCCCGTCGCCCTCTGGACCTTCCGCGAGTACTGCCTCGAGGTGGAGATCGAGTGCGACGCGGCCGCCGTGGCCGGGCGGGACGCCCGGCCCCTGACCCGGGCCCTGCTGGCCGTCTACGAGTCCACGGACCGCCGCGACGTGGCCGCCCGGGCCGCGCTGCGCCGGCGGGCGGACGTGCTGCTCGGCGACGACCGGCTCGACGACGACGCGCTGCCCGTCGCCACGATCGCGACGGCGGCGGCGACGCTGGTGGCGATCCTGCCGTGGCTCGTGTGAGGCCGCGGTGAGCCCTTCACGCCCGCTGAGGGGGCTCGCGGGCTTCCTGCTGGTCGCGGGGGGCGTGCTCGTCGCGCTCCGGGTCCTCCATGTCGGCGTCCCGCTCATCTTCCCGGGCACGCGGCCGGGACCGTTCAGCGTGGCGAGCCTGGAGGAGGCGCGAGGTCGTCTCGGCTTCGCGCCGCTCGTCCCGGCCTATCGCCCCGCGACGCTCGGCGCGGGCCCGCCGAGCCTGACCGTGACGCTCGGTCCGCACCCGACGTTCCTGGCCGTCTGGCGGGGCGCGCACTCCCTGTCGCTCACGCAGCGGCGCGGCGGGCCGGCACCGTCCCACCCGCCCACGAGCCAGGCGCTCGGCGGCGTCGCCGACTCGCGCTGGTGGCGTGAGGGCCCGGCGAACCACCTCGTCCTCCGGCGCGGCGAGTTCTGGGTCACGGTCGTCACGGACCTGCCGGCGCGCGACCTGCGGCGCATCGCCGACACGCTCGGTCCGTACTCGGCGGGCGGCCCCGGGCCGGCGCGCGCCGGGCTCAGGGCCCCTCCATCGGGATGATCGCCTTGCGGATGGCGTAGCGGACCAGCTCGGTCCGCGAGTGCACGTTGAGCTTCGCCATGATGTTGGTCCGGTGGGTCATGGCCGTCTTCAGGCTGATGGTCAGGTACTTGGAGATCTCGCGGCTCGTCTTGCCCTCGGCGAGGAGCTTGAAGACCTGCTTCTCGCGCAGCGTCAGCCGCTCGTAGTCGTCCTCGTCCAGCGACCTGCCGCTCGTGACGAGGTCCACGAGCTCCCCGGCGGCCAGCGGGTGGAGGTACCGCTCCCCCCGCGCCACGGCCCGGATGGCCTCCTTCAGCTGGGCCGACACGCTGCGCTTGAGCAGGTAGCCCCGCGCGCCGATCCGGATCGCCCGCTTGATGTACTCCCGGTTCTCGTACTGGGTCAGGATGATGACCTTGACCTCGGGGCAGTCGGCCACGATCGTCTCCGTGGCCTCGAGCCCCCCCATGCCGCCGGGCAGGTTCACGTCCATCAAGACCACGTTCGGCTTGAGCCGGGTGGCCAGGCGGACGGCTTCCTGGCCGTCCCCGGTCTCGCCGACGACCTGGAAGGACGGGTCCTGCTCCAGGAGGGCGCGGATGCCCTCGCGCACCAGGTCGTGGTCGTCGACGATGAGGATCTGGATCATCGCACCGGAATCTCCAGCACCGCGTGGGTGCCCAGGCCCGCCTCGCTGTCGAAGCGGATCGTCCCGTTGACCAGCGCCGCGCGCTCCCGCATGCCCGTGATGCCCGCGCCCGCGAACTGCTCGCTCGGCTCGAACCCCTTACCGTCGTCCTCCACCGCGAGCACGAGCGCCCCGTCGCGCTCGTAGAGCTCGACGGACACGTGCTCGGCCTGCGCGTGCCGCAGGATGTTCGTCACGAGCTCCTGGTAGATCCGGAACGTCGTGATCTCGATCTCCGGCCGCGACGGCAGCCCCTCCTCGATCTCGAGGCTCACCGTCAGGCCGTGGCCCACCAGGTGGTCCTGGGCGTAGGCCTTGATCGCGGCGGCGAGCCCCAGGTCGTCGAGCAGGGAGGGCCGCAGGTCGTGGATGATCCGGTGGATCTCCTCCTGCGTCGCCCCGAGCAGGCTCTTCGCCCGCCGCATCTCGGTCGTGTCCACGTCCATGCGCTCCAGCGAGAGCTGGATCACGGTCAGGAGCTGCGAGATCTCGTCGTGGAGCTCCCGGGCCAGCCGCCGCCGCTCCTCCTCCGTGGCGTTCAGGAGGCGGCGCACGAGGACCTGGCGCTGCTCGTCCTGGGCGAGCGTCCGCCGCCACAGGTGGGCGCCGTCCAGCGAGATCGCCAGCTGGTGCTCGAGCGCGCCCAGCACCTCGCGATCGAGGTCCGGCCGCCGCGGGTGGAACAGCTCGGCCCGCGCGCCGGCCTGCTGCGCGATCTCGTGCCGCTGCCAGTCCGGCGGCGGCGCGCCGCTCGCGGCGAGCCAGGGGACGGCCGCGCCGGCGGGGACGACGTAGGTGGCCGCCGGCCCCGCGGGCGGGCGCGTGACCATCGCGACGGCGGGGAACGACCAGTGCGCGGCGATCAGCTCGAGGATCGCCGGAATCACCCGGTCGGGATCCCGCTCCTGGGTCGAGACCTGCGCGACGGCCTGCAGCAGCTTCAGGTCGCGATACCGCGCCTCGATCGCCCGCGTCCGGTTCGCCACCTGGCCCTCGAGATCCTCGTTGAGCCGTGTGAGCTCGGCCAGCGTGGACGCCAGCTTGCGCCGCGCCTCCTCGAGCGTCTCGGCCAGCACCTCGACCTCGTAGTCCCCCGACACGCCGATCGGGCGTGACAGGTCGCCGGTCCGCATCGCGGCGGCCTCGCGGGAGAGCTGGCGGATCGGCGCGACGATCGAGCGCGACAGCGCGCGGGCCAGCAGGAGGCCCATCAGCGCCAGCAGCAGCCCGGCGGCGACCAGCCCCCGGCGCGTCGTGTAGAAACCGGTGAAGGCCCGCGCCTTGGGCTGCTGGATCACGACGCCCCAGGGCGCGAAGCGCAGCGGGACCATCACGGTCAGCGCGTCGGGCGCGGCGCCCCGCCCGGAGCCGTCGTCGTAGCCGAGCGCCTCCGTCACGAGCGGACGATGCGCGCGGATCCGCTCCGCGTAGGCCGCGGCGTGCGGCAGCGTGCGCAGGAGCTGCCGGGGATCGGCCGCGGCGATCACGGTGCCGCGCTCGTCGATCACGGCGACGCGCGTCTCGGGATCGAGCCCGAGGTCGTGCAGGAACGTGCTGACGATCGAGCCCACGGGGTTCATCTCCGACACGAGGTAGTAGCTCGCGCCGGCCCGCTGGAACGGCTGGACGATCGCGAGGACGGGGCGCTCGCCCCCGGGCTTGTGCACGAGCGGTGTCACGGCCTCGTGGGTCGCGCGGCCCAGCGAGGGCAGGGGCCGGGCGTCGGCCGGATCGGCAGCGAGCGTCCGCGCCTGCGCGTCGAGCAGGTACGTCGCCTCCCGGAACGGCGAATGGAACCGGAAGACGCGCAGGCGGCCCGCGGCGTCGGCGTTCAGCGAGGGGAGGTCCGCGGCCAGCCGGCCCAGATCCTGGATCGCCACGGAGATCGTGGCGTCGAGGTAGTGGGCGATCGTCCGGGCCAGCACGAGGCGATCGTCCACGAGGCTCTGCCGGACGCCCGAGAACGACACGACGACGACGGCGCCGGCCGCGAGCACGAGCAGGAGGAACCACTGGAGCAGCACCGTGTAGAGCCGGCGCCGAAGTGTCGGATGTCTCACGCGCCTTCCTCGGCTCAGCCTAGCACACGGGGCGCGGCGGACCGCTGCCCGGCCGGCCCCCGACGCCAGGAGATCCGGGTCACGGCGCCCGGCCGGCCCTGCTAGGATACCCGCGACGTGGCTCCCGTGGAGCAACCGGGTTCCCGGCCGGCCCCCGCGACGGCGTCCCTCTGGAGGCCCGGGGGGCTCACCCTGCGGCGCCTCGCCGGGCGGGTCTACGACCGCGCCTGGGAGCACGCGATCCTCGACCGGGCCGCGATCCTCTCCTACTACTTCCTGTTCGCGCTCTTCCCCGCCCTGCTCTTCCTGACCGCGCTCCTGGGCCTCCTGCCCACGCCCAACCTGATGCCCCAGCTCATGGGCTATGCGGCGCGCGTGATGCCGCGCTCGGCGGCGGCGCTGGTGATCCGCACCCTCGAGGAGGTCGTGCAGGGCGCGAGCGGCGGCCTGCTGTCGATCGGCGGCGTGGCCGCGCTCTGGGCGGCGTCGAGCGGGATGGCGTCGATCATGGCGGCGCTCGACGCGGTCGGCGGCATCGCCGACCAGCGCTCCTGGTGGCGCCGGCGGCTCACGGCCGTCGGGCTCACACTCGCGTTCGCGCTGTTCACCCTCACGGCACTGCTCCTGCTGTTCTTCGGCATTCGCATCGGGGAGATCGTCGCCGCCTCGATCGGGAAGGGCCCGCTGTTCACGCTCGCGTGGAACGTCCTGCAGTGGCCGGTGCTGGTCCTGCTCGTCCTCGGCGGCATCACGCTCGTCTACCACCTGGCCCCGGCGCGCGCGCGCCCGTGGCACTGGGTGACGCCCGGATCCGCGTTCGCCGTGCTCGCGTGGCTCGCGATGTCGTACGGTCTGCGGCTCTACGTGCGGTACCTCGGCAACTACAACGCGACGTACGGCTCGATCGGCGGCGTGATCCTGTTGATGCTCTGGCTCTACCTGAGCGGCGTCGTGCTCCTGCTCGGCGCCGCGATCGACTCCGAGCTCGAGCGCGCCGGCGCCCCGGCGAGGCCCGAGGCCAAGGCGACGGCCGGGGCGGAGGCGCCGCCCGGCACCTAGCGCGGATTATTCACGCACGACCGTCGCGCGAGGCGGACGGGTCCTGGCGCCGGGTGCGGCCGCCCGCGAGGGGCGGGAAGATGGCGACCACGTCGCCGGGCGCCAGGGGCTGCTCGGGCGCGGCGTCGCGGCCGTTCACGAGGACGACCTGCGCCAGGTCGGCCGGGAGGCCGAGCCGCCGCGCGACATCGGCGACGGTGGCGCCGTCGGGCACCTCGAGCACGGCGGCGCCCGCGCGGCTGCCCGCGGGGAGATACGCGGCAAAGGCGGCGAAGAGCTGGACCTCGACCGTCAGCGGCGTTCGGCGACCTGCAGCCGGTCCCCGGGGTGGATCCGGTCCGGCGTCTCGAGCTCGTTCCAGCGGACGACGTCGCCGACCGAGACGCCGTAGTGCCTGGCGATCGCGGCGAGCGTGTCCCGCGGGCGGACGACGTGCACCCCGGCGCCGCCCGACACCCGCGACACCGCGCCGGCCGGCTTCCCCGAGCGCGCGCCACGGTCGGCGAGGCGCGCCGGCGGCGGCGGCGCCAGGGCCGCCAGCACGCCGGCGCGGGTCCCACCCGGGATCCGGAGCTCCCACGTCGCGCCCGGCGGCGTGACACCTCGCACCAGGACCGGGTTCAGCGCGCGGAGCATCTCCGCCGAGACGCCGGCCCCGGCGGCGAGCCGGCCGAGGCTCGTGGCGGCCGGGACCACGACGCGCTCCACCTCGGGATCCTCGGCGTCGCCGACCTCGAACCCGTACCGCGCCGGGTCGCGGGCGAGCAGCGTCGCCGCCTGGATCGCGGGCACGAAGTCGTCCGTCTCGCGGCGCAGCAGGCCGGTGCGGGCGAGCGCCCAGAAGTCCGTGGAGCCGGTGCGCCGCACCGCCCGGGCCACGACCGTCTCGCCCGCGTTGTACGCCGCCTGCGCGAGGAGCCAGGAGCCGAACTGTGCGTGGAGGTCGCGCAGGTACGCGGCCGCCGCCACGGTCGCGCGCTCGGGGTCGAGGCGCTCGTCCACCCAGCGGTCCACGCGGAGCCCGTAGCGCCGCGCGGTCGACGGCATGAACTGCCAGAGCCCCTTCGCGCCCGCGCGCGAGACGGCCAGCGGGTCGAATCCGCTCTCGATCATCGCCGTGTACGCGAGGTCCTCGGGGAGCCCGCGCCCCCGCAGCACCTCCCGGATCATGTCCAGGTAGCGGCCCGAGCGCCGGAACCACTGCGCCACCACGGCGCGGCGGCTGCCCGTGAAGCGCTCGAGGAAGTGGCCCACCCGCCGGTTCGTCGCGACGACGTAGGGCGCCGGCTCGGGCGGCCGGGGCGCGCGCGCCTCGAGGCGCGCCGACTCGGCGAACGCCTCCGCCCAGGGATCGACCTCCGGCGTGCGCCGCACGGCTCCCGGAATCTCCCTTGCCTCGCGCTCGGACCCCGCGCTCCTCGGCTCGCCCGTCAGGGTGGGCCGCTCGAAATCGTCGATCGGCGGGGGAAGCGCCGCCGGCTCGAGCGGGAGCAGCTCCGAGGGTCCGGAGAAGTCCGGCTCGGCTGCGCAGGGCGTGGAAGCGCCCGGCGAGAAAAGCAGGAGGAAAGCGGTCAGGGCCGCGAGGAAACCGGCTCGAATCGCCATAGTTAGGTAGAAAGCTCCGGTATTTCTAGCACGGCGACCCCACGAGGGTCAACGGGGTCTCCCGACCCCTCAGCGGCCCGCCCCATCGGCGACCCCGTGCCGCGTGTATTTCCGTCAGGATTTCTGAATGGTTAGAATAGGTCGTCCCGGCCGGCCGTCGTATGGCCGGGAGCACGAGGCAGTCCCACCCCTATCCCCGTTCAATGGAGGAGCGACTCACGTGAAGAGACTTGTAACTCTAGTTGTGGCGCTGGCGTTCGCGCTGGGCTCGGCCGGGTTCGCCGCCGCGCAGTCCTCGGCACCTGTCGAGAAGAAGGCGGCTGAGGCAAAGACGGAGAAGAAGGCCAAGAAGATGCCGGCCAAGAACGCCAACGGCACCGTCAAGTCGGCGACGGCCGACAGCCTCGTCGTGGCCGGCAAGGAGAAGGTCAAGGGCTCCAAGGAGATGAAGGACGTCGAGTGGACCTTCGCGGTCGGCGCCAAGACGGCCATCAAGAAGGGCGGCAAGGCGGTGACGGCCGCCGATCTCATGCCGGGCGACGCCGTGCACGTCCGCTACACGGAGGACGAGGGCAAGGCGACCGCCACGGCGATCACCGTGAAGGCCGGGGGCAAGGCCAGGGCGAAGAACCCCTGCGCCGCCAGGAACCCCTGCGCCGCCAAGAAGTAGCGACGCTTCCGTGCCGGACGCCGGCCTAGCGGCCGGCGTCCGGCACGCGCTCCTCCTCGATCCCGGTCAACCACACGCTCCGGTCCGTCAGCTCGACGGCCTCGGTGCGTCCGCGCCCGACGGTCAGCTCGGAGAGCCACACCGACACCGCGTGGTAGCCGATCATCCGCGTGTCCCGCGAGAAGGCCCGGAGCCGACGGCGGGGCTCGCGCGGCGACGGCTTGTCGACGAAGACCGTGCGTGAGGCCACGAGCACCCACTGCCCCGCGGGCACGTCGTCGAGCGTGAAGGCGCCGGTGGCGTCCACGGAGGTCACGCGGGCAAGCTCGGGATAGCCCGCCTCCCAGAGCGCCTGCTCGTAGGCCTCGCGCGCCCGGCGGAGGGCCAGGGCGGAGACGCGATACGCGGCGGGGCTCGAGCGAGCCGTGCGGCGGATCTCCTCCAGCCGGCCGAGGAACGCGGCCGAGCGGGGCACCGCCGTCACGGCGGTGCCCACCAGCGGCCGCCCGGCCTCCGTCGGCCGGCGCGGCTCCTCGCGCGCGCTGCCGACGACGCGGCCGACGTCCCCCGCCAGCGCCGCGCGCCGGTATGGCTCCGGGAGGACGTCGAGCGGCTCCGCGGCGGCCGCCGCGGTCGCGAGAACCAGCGCCAGCGCCGCGCCGGTGAGCCTCACGGCGCGGCGCCGCGCTCGGCCGCCGGCCGCGTGCGCCAGCGGCGGTGCACCCAGAGCCACTGCTCCGGCGTGCGCCGGACCGCGGCCTCGATCGCCTCGTTGCAGCGCATCGTCAGCTCGATGATCGCACGCTCGGCGCCGGGGGGCTCGGGGAGTGGCAGCGCCGGGTGGATCGCGACGAGGTGGCGGCCGTCCGCCTCGCGGTGCGCAAAGATCGGCACGACCGGCGTCCGCGTCCGCGCGGCGAGCAGCGCGAGACTCTTCGAGGTCGACGCCGGGCGGCCGAAGAGCGGCACGAAGACGCCCTCGCGCCGCGAGGCGTTCTGGTCGAGCAGCACGCCGACCATGCGCGGCCCCCGGCCGAGCGCGGCGAGCACGCCGCGCAGCGCGCCCCGCTTGTCCACCAGTTCGACGCCGGCCTTGCGCCGGAGCCGCTCGGCCAGCGCGTTCAGCGCCGGCGCGTCGAGCGGACGCACGACGACCGTCAGCGGGAAGCCCGTGAGCCGGTGGGCGACGGCCAGGAGCTCCCAGTTGCCGAGGTGCGCGGTGAGGACGAGCACGCGGCCGTGGCGCTGCATCGCCGCCCGGAGGTGCTCGAGCCCCTCCAGGCGGATCCGCTCGAGGACGCGCTCGAGCGGGCGGGCCAGCGCGAAGCAGAGCTCGACCGCCATCAGGCCGACGTGCTGGAAGGAGCGCCGGCAGACGCGGCGCCGCGCGGCCGCGGGAAGTTCGGGGAACGCCAGGGCGAGGTTCGCGAGCGCGGTGCGCCGCCGGGCGCCCAGCAGCAGGTACGCCGCGTCGCCGAGCCGCCGCCCGAGCCACGCGGCCGGGCGCCGGGGCAGCCGCCCGACGCCGGTGACGATGGCGTCGAGAATCAGGGCACCGGGCGCTGCCTAGGCTGCGCCACCCCGGATGCGCATCCCGTAGAACGACCGCCACACGAAGACGACCGCGACCGCGAAGAACACGGCGGCCAGGACGAGGCTGAGCCCCTGCCCCCGCTCGGCCGTGAGGGTGACCGCGAGCTCGACGGCCAGGAGCCCGAAGAGGGTCGTGAACTTGATCACCGGGTTCATCGCGACCGACGAGGTGTCCTTGAACGGGTCGCCGACCGTGTCGCCCACGACGGTGGCCGCGTGGAGCGGCGTCCCCTTCTCCTTCAGGTCCACCTCGACGATCTTCTTGGCGTTGTCCCAGGCGCCGCCCGCGTTGGCCATGAAGATCGCCTGGTAGAGGCCGAACAGCGCGATCGAGATCAGGTAGCCGATGAAGAAGTACGGCTCGAGGAACGCGAACGCGAGCGTCGAGAAGAAGACCGTCAGGAAGATGTTGAACATCCCCTTCTGCGCGTACTGGGTGCAGATCTCGACGACCCGCTTGCTGTCGGTGACCGACGCCTTCGTGACGCCCTCCAGCCGGATGTTGGCCTTGATGAACTCGACCGCCCGGTAGGCGCCCGTCGTCACCGCCTGGATGGAGGCGCCCGTGAACCAGTAGATCACCGCGCCGCCGGTGATGAGGCCGAGCAGGAACGGCGGGTGCAGGAGCGAGAGCTTGTCCAGGTTCTGCGTCAGGCCGTGCGTGAGGAGGACGATGATCGAGAAGATCATCGTGGTCGCGCCGACCACCGCGGTGCCGATCAGCACCGGCTTGGCCGTCGCCTTGAAGGTGTTGCCGGCGCCGTCGTTCTCCTCGAGCATGTGCTTGGCCGACTCGAAGTTCACGTCGAATCCGTGCGCCGCCTTGATCGCCTGCTTCACGCCCGGGACCTGCTCGATGAGCGACAGCTCGAAGACCGACTGGGCGTTGTCCGTGACGGGGCCATACGAGTCCACCGCGATCGTCACCGGCCCCATGCCGAGGAAGCCGAAGGCCACGAGCCCGAAGGCGAACACGGCCGGAGCCACCATGAGGGCGCCGAGCCCCAGGGTGCTGACCGAATAGGCGACGCCCATGAGGACGACGATCACCATGCCGAGCCAGTACGCCGAGAAGTTGCCGGCCACGAGGCCCGAGAGGATGCCGAGCGAGGCGCCGCCCTCGCGCGCGGAGGTCATGACCTCGCGCACGTGGGCCGACTCGGTCGACGTGAAGATCTTGACCAGCTCGGGGATGATCGCGCCCGCGAGCGTGCCGCACGTGATCACGGTCGAGAGCTTCCACCAGAGGCTGCCGTCGCCGAGGCCGCCGACGAGCATCCAGGAGGCGACGTAGGTGACGATCACGGACACGACGGAGGTGATCCACACCAGCGAGGTCAGCGGCGCCTCGAAGTTCATCCGCGCCGCGCCGGCGTACCGGCCGCGGGCGATCGCGTCGTTGATCAGGTAGGAGACGCCGCTGGCGACGATCATCAGCACGCGCATGACGAAGATCCAGACCAGCAGCTGCCCCTGGACCGCGGGCGACTTGACCGCGAGCAGGATGAACGAGATCAGCGCGACGCCGGTGACGCCGTAGGTCTCGAAGCCGTCGGCGCTCGGGCCCACCGAGTCGCCCGCGTTGTCGCCCGTGCAGTCGGCGATGACGCCCGGGTTGCGCGCATCGTCCTCCTTGATGTTGAAGACGATCTTCATCAGGTCCGAGCCGATGTCGGCGATCTTCGTGAAGATGCCGCCGGCGATCCGGAGCGCGGCGGCGCCGAGCGACTCCCCGATGGCGAAGCCGATGAAGCACGGCCCCGCGTAGTCGCCCGGGATGAACAGGAGGATGCACAGCATCAGGAACAGCTCGACGCTGATCAGCAGCATCCCGACGCTCATGCCCGCCTTGAGCGGGATCGCGTACACCGGGAAGGGCTTGCCCCCGAGGCTCGCGAACGCGGTGCGTGAGTTGGCGAACGTGTTGATCCGCATCCCGAACCAGGCGACCCCGTAGCTGCCGCCGATCCCGATCAGGCTGAACAGCAGGATGATCAGCACCTTCACCGCCTCGAATCGCAGCAGGATGCCGAAGTAGAGGACGATGATGACGCCGATGAACGCCTCGAGGACGAGCAGGAGCTTGCCCTGCGTGATCAGGTAGGTCTTGCACGTCTCGTAGATCAGCTCCGAGATCTCACGCATCGAGGCGTGGACGGGCAGGCCCCGGAGCTGCGAGAAGATGACCATCCCGAACACCAGGCCCGCCACGCAGACCAGCAGCCCCCACATGAGGAGGGCGCGGCCGCTCAGCGCGCCGAAGGACACCTGGCCGAGGTCGGGGACGACGAGGCTCGCCT
>MGCF01000164.1:0-2409 GCA_001788495.1 Candidatus Rokubacteria bacterium RIFCSPLOWO2_02_FULL_73_56 | reverse complement strand
GGAGCCGCGCCCGGCGGCTCGGCGGCGAGGGCGACGGGAGCGGCGGCCGCCAGCAGCAGGACGGCGACGAGCAGGGCGGCGAGGATCGTGGACGTGGTGCCTCGGTTCATTCCTCGAACTCCTTGGGTCGGGGCGAGCCCGCTGTGATCGTCCGCGCGGGTCGCGTCGCGACTCCGGGCGCGGAACCGCAGCAACTCTATGCGACGCGTCGCGGCGTGTCAACGGCAATTGTGTCCCGAGTGACGCGAAAGCCATTGAGTTGACACGCTTTGTCGGCGGCCGGTACCATGCGGTCGCATGCACGCCGAGCGCGACGACCGACCCCGCACCTCCCTCACGCCGCCCGACTCCGGTCTCGAGCCGCGTGACGTCGCCCGCGCGCTCGAGCCCGACTGGGACGACGTGTTCGCCTGGAGCTATGGCCAGCGAGTCTGGAACCTCGGCTGCGGGTGAAGCTGAGCGCGCGCCGCGGGGGCGCGGCACGGTGCGCTGCCCGACCTGCGGGACACGCGCGGCGTGGCACGCCAGCTCGCACCGGCCGTTCTGCTCGCTCACCTGCCGGCTGATCGACCTCGGCGTGTGGCTCGACGAGTGCTACCGCATCCCGGGCAAGGAGGCGGATCCGGGCGATGTTCCGTAAGACGCGTGGCGCGATCCTCTGTCCGTCCTGCGGGCGGCTGACGAACGCCGACGCGCCCGTCTGTCTCGTGTGCGGCCGGCGGAACCCGGGCATGTGGGGCTTCGCCGGGCCGCTGCGCCGGGTGTTCCGCACGCTCGACTTCACGAACGTGGTCACCGTCGTGTGCGTCGCGCTCTACATCGTGAGCCTCGTCTTCGAGCCGCGCGCCGCGCTCAGGCCGCGCGGGATGCTCGGCGTGTTCTCGCCGAGCCTGGAGGCGCTGTTCACGCTCGGCGCGGCCGGCGCGGTCCCGTGGCGTCTCGGGTACTGGTGGACGCTGCTCACGGCGATCTACCTGCACGGCGGGCTCCTGCATATCCTCTTCAACGTGCTCTGGATCCGCCAGCTCGGCCCCGCCGTCCAGGAGGTCTATGGCCCGGCGCGCCTCGTCGTCATCTTCACGGTCGCCGGCGCCGCGGGGTTCGTCGCCTCCAACACGCTCGGCGTGCCGTTCACGATCGGCGCCTCGGGCTCGATCTTCGGCCTGCTCGGCGCGATCGTCGCCTACGGCCGCAAGCGCGGCGGTGTGTACGGCCGGATGGTCCTCAGGCAGTACGGCCAGTGGGCGGTGCTCCTGTTCGTGCTCGGGTTCTTCATGGCGGGCGTCAACAACTGGGCCCACGCCGGCGGCTTCGTGGGGGGCTTCCTCGCGGGGCTCGTCCTCTCGCTGGCCGAGCGGCGCGCCGAGACGGCGCTCGACTGGCTTCTGGCCGCCGCGTCGATCGCGCTCACCGTCCTCGGCTTCGCGCTCGCGCTCTGGACCGCGTTCGTCTGATCAGGGCTTCAGCTCGCACCGGAGCGTGTTGGGGTTCGGGTGCGTGCAATTCACGATGGTCCGCTTGACCTTGTACTGGTAGTGGATGCTCGCGCCCTGGCCGGGCTCCTTCCGGTACGTGCACCTGACGAGCTGGCCGGCACGACCGATGGACGTGAGTGCGCCGGTGGGCTTCGGTAACCCGGCGCCGCCGGCGAACGAGAAGGCGGGACTCGACGCGATCTTCTCCGGCCAGTGCAGGGATCCCTTGGCCTCGATGTGGAAGGGACAGTCGATCAGCGCGATCACGTTGCCCTCGGGGGTCTTGCCGATGTCCGTTGCGCCCGCTTCCGGGATGAGCGCGAGCAGGGCGAGCACGAGCACGGGTCCGACCGGGCCTCGGCGCATGGCGTCTCCTCCTCCGACCGCGCGGGGCGCGGCCTCGCCGTGAGAGACGACGCCGGGGCAGCCGGCCATCGACGAATCGTGCGGCGGCGCCGGACGCACGAGCGCCCGGGTCGGGTGACCCGGGCGCTCGGGACGGGGGCGTGGACCCCCGCGCCTGAGAATTACCCCGGCAGCGACCTACTCTCCCACGCCGTTACCAGCGCAGTACCATCGGCCCAGGAGGGCTTAACTTCCGTGTTCGGGATGGGAACGGGTGTGGCCCCTCCGGCAATGCCACCGGGAAAGGAATCCGAACACGGAGATCCTCGAGTGCAGCCAGACGCTGCGTCTCCACGATTCAGGGATCGTCGAGAACAAAAAACGTGGTCAAGCCGCACGGGCGATTAGTACCGGTCAGCTCAACGCGTTGCCGCGCTTACACCTCCGGCCTATCAACCTCGTAATCTACGAGGGCCCTTCAGGGGGCTTGCGCCCCGGGAGGTCTCATCTTCAGGCGGGTTTCGCGCTTAGATGCCTTCAGCGCTTATCCCTGCCGGACATAGCTACCGAGCGATGCTCCTGGCGGAAC
>MGCF01000163.1 GCA_001788495.1 Candidatus Rokubacteria bacterium RIFCSPLOWO2_02_FULL_73_56 | reverse complement strand
TTCGTGAGCCCCGCGCCCCGCTCGCTCTCCGGCAGGAAGAGGTTCCAGAGCCCGCGCTCGCGCGCCTTCGCCTTCAGCTCCTCCATGACCGGGGGCACCTGGAAGCGCGTCGGCTGCGCGGCGAGCTGCTCCTCGAACACGTGCTCGCTCGGGTAGACGAACTTGGTCATGAACTCCTGGAGCTGCTCCTGGTACATCCTGGTCTTCTTCGAGTACTCGAATTCCATCTCAGGCTCCCTTCCGTGTGTACCGCGCGAGCGTGCGGAGCGGCGCGAAGAACGGTGGCCGCGCCATCCGGCCGACCGGCACCTCGATCAGCGCGGGGCGGTCGAGCTGGATCGCCTCGCGCACGAGGCGGCCGACCTCGGTCGGCTCCGTGGCGCGCAGACCGGCCACGCCGAAGGCGTCGGCGAGCTTCATGAAGTCGGGGTTCGCGAGCGCCGCCGCGAAGGTCCCGCCCCAGGCCTCGTCGAGGTCGCGCGAGACGTTGCCGAAGGCGTTGTCGTTGAAGACGACGGCGACGACGGCGATCTTGTGGAGCACGGCCGTCGCCAGCTCCTGCACGTTGTACATGAAGCCGCCGTCGCCGGCGAGCGCGACCACCGGGCGCTCGGGGCAGGCGACCTTGGCGCCGAGCGCGGTCGGGTACTCGAAGCCGAGGTTGCCCGAGTAGGACGACGTCAGGTACGTGCGCGGCTCGACCACGGGCCAGAACGGGCGCGAGTAGTACCCGATCTGGGTCATGCCCGCGACGACGATCGCGCCCTCGGGCGTCCCGGCGCGGAGCGCGCGCAGGATCGACGCGTTCGGCTCGAGCGTCATCGCGGCCGCCGTCGCCGCGCGCAGCGCCTGGTGCTCGGCCTTGCGCGACGGGCGCGTGGGCGCCCCCGCACGCAGGCGCTCGAGGAGCCGCTCGAGCGAGGCGCGCGCGTCGCCGACGAGGCCGAAGGTCTTCTTGTGGTTGCGCCCGACCTCGTCGGGGTCCACGTCGAGCTGGATCACCTGCTGCTCGGCCCGCGGCCCCGCGAGGTTGAAGCGGCTGCCGACGACCAGGATCACGTCGGCCGCCTCGAGGTGCTGCTTGAGCGGGCTCCGGGGCCAGAGCGCGGCGCCGAGCGCGAGGTCGTGGTGGTCGCTCACGGCGCCCTTGCCCTCGGCCGAGGTGGCGACGCCCGCCTGGAGGTACTCGGCCACGGCCAGGAGCGCCTCGTGGGCGCCGCCCAGGACCGCGCCGCCGCCCGCGTAGATCAGCGGGCGCTCGGATGCCAGCAGCAGCTCGGCAGCGCGGTCGAGGTCGGTGTCGGGCGCGGCGGCGCGCGCGCCGCGGACGGGCTCGAGCAGCTCGGCCTCGGCCTCCTCCTCCATCGTGTCCCACGGCAGCTCGAGCTCGACCGGCCGCGGCCGGCCCGTCCTGAGGTGCCACACGGCCTGGTGGACCGCCGCGGGAACGTCCGCCACCTGGAGCACGCGGCGGCGCCACTTGGTGATCGGCGCGATCGCGTCGAGCTGGTCGTTGACCTCGTGGAGGGCGCCGATGTCGCGGCCGAGCTGGGCGCGGGGCACCTGGCCCGAGATCATGAGCACGGGCGAGGAGGCCGCGTAGGCGGTGCTGAGGCCCGCGGCCGCGTTGAGGAGCCCGGGGCCGGGGACGACGAGCGCCGTGCCGATGTCGCCGCCGGCGCGCGCGTAGCCGTCGGCCATGTAGCTCGTCGCCTGCTCGTGGCGCGTGGTGACCAGGCGCACGCCCGGCTCGTCGCGCAGCGCCGCGAGCGTGCCGTAGATCTGCACGCCGGGCAGGCCGAACACGACGCGCACGCCCTCGCGCACGAGCTGCTTCACCAGCGCCTCGCCACCCGTCATCTGCGCCATCGCTCTCGGTCCTCCCCGGGCGCCTAGCCTAGCACGAGGGCGCGGCGGCTCGCGCCGCCCGGGCAGGCTCAGGCCGATGCCTTCAGTCGGACGAGGGTGAACGCGGGGACGGGCCGCGCGAAGCCCTTGAGCGTGAGCGGCCCGACCGCCTCGGCCTCGACCAGCGCCTCGACGTCGCCCGCGACCCGCGCGGAGACGAGGATCTGGCCCGGCATGGCCTCGCCGCAGAGGCGCGCCGCGAGGTTCGTGACCGTCCCGATCGCGCCGTAGTCCCAGCGGCCCTCGAAGCCGATGGCGCCGATGGTCGCGTAGCCCTGCGCGATGCCGACGCCGAGGTCGAGCTGGTACCCGCGCCTGCGCCACTTGCCGACGAGCCGGCTGGCGACGCGGTCGCGCATCGCCACCGCCATGCGGACGGCGCGCGCGGAGGGATCCGACACCGGCGTCGGGTCGTTGAAGAAGATCATCATGCCGTCGCCGGTGAAGCGCTCGAGCGTGCCCTCGTGCTCGAGGATCAGCGCGCCCATCTCGGCGTGGTACTCGCGGAGCACGCCCATGACCTCCTCGGGCTCGGCCGTCTCGGCGAACGCGGTGAACCCGCGGAGGTCGAGGAACACGACCGTGACCTCGCGCCGGTGGGTCCGGAGGGGGTCCTCCGCGCCGCCGGCCACGATCAGCTCGGCGAGCTGGGGCGAGAAGAAGCGCTTGAGGCGGCCGACCCGCTCGAGCTCGGCGACCTGCTCGGCGACGCGCCGCTCGAGGGTGCGGTTCCACTCGGCGAGCTCGCGCGCGTGGCGCAGCTCCTGGTCGCGCAGGCGCTTCTTTTCCAGGCAGGCGCCGATGCGCGCCTGGAGGAGCACCGGGTCGAACGGCTTGCCGAGGTAGTCCTCGGCGCCGAGCTGGATGCAGCGCACCACGCTGTCCATCTCGTCGAGCGCCGAGATCATGAGCACCGGGATGTCACGGAGCGCCGGGTCCTGCCTGAGCCGCTGGAGCACGGCGTAGCCGTCGAGGTCGGGCATCATCACGTCGAGCAGAACGAGATCGACCGGACGCGCCGCGAGCGTGGCGAGCGCGGCGCGCCCGCCGTCCGCGGTCGGCACCTCGTAGCCCTGACGCGTCAGGCGCCGCGCGAGCATGTTCCGGTTGTCCGCGTCGTCGTCGACGACGAGGATCGCGCCACGGCTCTGCGCCGGCCGGCCGCCGACGGATCCGGCGCCCGCCGCCTGCGGCGCGTCCTCGCGAGCGGGCGGCTCGCCGCCGTGGCGCAGCAGCGCGTCGAGTCGCGCGGCGGCCGCGCGGATGCGGCCCAGGTCCGGCACGAGCGCGTCGGCGCCCCCCGCCGTCGCCTGGCGGTGCAACGCCTCGCTCGTCGCGCGGATGCGCTCGAGCGGCGGGCCCAGGGCGCCCCGCGCCGCGGCGAGATCGGGCGGTCCCGCGTGCTCCTGCGCCAGCACCTCGTTCAGCACCGCCAGCAGCTGGCGCGCTTCGCCCCGGAGCGTCCCGAGCCCGGCGGCGAGCTCGGGGCTGGCGCCGTCCTCGAGGCCCTCCAGGAGCATCTCGGCGTAGCCGATGATGTGGTTCAGCGGCGTGCGCAGCTCGTGGCGGAGCTCCGCGGCGGGGTCGACGCTCACGGGCCCGGCGCTCCCCCGAGCAGCGCTCCGATCTTGGCGAGGAGCCGCTCGAAGTCGACCGGCTTGGTGTCGAAGTCGTCGCAGCCCGCGGCGAGCGCCTTCTCGCGGTCGCCGGCCATCGCGTGCGCGGTGAGGGCGATCACAGGAATGCCGCGCGTCTCCGGGGCGGCCTTGATCCGGCGGGTCGCTTCCCACCCGTCGAGCCCGGGCAGGCTCATGTCCATCAGGATCAGCGCCGGCGCCTCCGTCCGCGCCATGGCCACGCCCTGCTCGCCGTCGACGGCGAGCACGACGTCGTGGCCGCGCCGCGCCAGAC
Organism: Candidatus Rokubacteria bacterium RIFCSPLOWO2_02_FULL_73_56; assembly: GCA_001788495.1. Taxonomy (GTDB): domain Bacteria; phylum Methylomirabilota; class Methylomirabilia; order Rokubacteriales; family CSP1-6; genus GWA2-73-35. The sequence continues at coordinate 9,604 of MGCF01000163.1, read as the reverse complement.
GCCGGGAGAGCATGTCGCGGTTCAGCTCGTTGTCCTCGACGAGCAGGATCTTCACCGGATCGGTCCTCCGCGTCGGGCCAGGCTCGCCGTCACCAGCGCGCGCACCTCGCCGAGCAGCGCCTCCCGGCTCACGGCGCCCTTCGCGAGGATGCGCTCGACCGAGCCGTTGAGCCGGCGGTGGTCCTCCGGGGTGAGGTCCTTGGCGGTGATGACCACGACCGGGACGTGGCGGCTCGCCGGGAGCCGCCGCAGCTCGACCAGGAACTCGAAGCCGTCCATCTCCGGCATCATGAGGTCGAGCAGGACCAGGTCCGGCGTCGCCTCGCCGAGCCGCGCCAGGGCGGCCCGACCGTGCTCGGCCTCCACCACCGCGTAGCCCTCGCGCTCGAGGCTCCGGCGCAGCAGGGCGCGCACGTCGGGGTCGTCGTCCACCACCAGGACCGACCGCCCACGCCGGTGCTTGCTCAGCACCGCGAGGAGGCGGTCGCGGTCGATCGGCTTGGTCAGGTAGTCGGCGGCCCCGAGCGCGTAGCCCAGGTTCCGCTCGTCCACGATCGTGAGCATCACCACCGGGATGTCGGCCGTGGCCGGGTCGCCCTTGAGCGCGGCGAGCACGGCCCAGCCGTCCACGCCGGGCATGAGCACGTCCAGCGTGATCGCGTCGGGGCGCCGCTCGCGCGCCAGGCGCAGCCCCTCCTCGCCGCCGCCGGCGGTGACCACCTGGAAGCCCTCGCGCGCCAGGAACCGCTCCATCAGCTCCCGGGCGGACGCCTCGTCGTCGATCACGAGCACGGTGCCGGCCGGCGCCGCCTCCGCGGCCGGGCCGGCCGATCCGCCCGCGCCGGCCGCGGTGACCGTCTCGGTCGGAGGCTCGGTCACCACGGCCGGGAGCCGGATCGTGAACGTGCTGCCATGCCCCGGCGCGCTCTCGACGGTGATGTCGCCGCCCATCATCCGGCAGAGCCGCCGGCTCAGCGCCAGGCCCAGGCCGGTGCCGCCGTACTTCCGGCCGGTCTCGGCATCGGCCTGGGTGAACTCCTGGAACAGCCGGCCGACCTGCTCGGGCGTCAGGCCGATCCCGGTGTCGCGGACGGCGAAGCGAAACCACCCGGTGCCGTCGGCCTCCTCGCGGTCCACCGCGAGCGTGACGGTGCCGTGGTCGGTGAACTTGCACGCGTTGGAGAGGAGGTTGAAGAGCGCCTGGCGGACCTTGGTCAGGTCGGCGCGCATGGCGCCGAGCGCCTCGTCGCAGCGCACCTCGAGGCGGTTGCCGTTCTTCTCGGCCAGCGGCTCGATCACCGCGGCGATGTCGCGCACCATCTCCGGCACGCCGAACGTTTCGAGGAAGACCTCCATCTTGCCGGCCTCGATCTTCGACAGGTCGAGCACGGCGTTGATCAGCTCGAGCAGGTGCCGGCCGGCGCCATGGATCTTGCGGAGGTCCGGCACGAACGCCGCCGCGCTGGTGTCCTCGGCCTCCTCCCGGAGCATCTCGCTGTAGCCGATGATGGCGTTGAGCGGGGTGCGCAGCTCGTGGGACATGTTCGCGAGGAACTCGGACTTGTGCCGGTTCGCGACCTCGAGCTGCCGTCCCTGGTCCTCGAGCGCCCGGAAGAGACGGGCGTTCTGGATGGCCAGCGCCGACTGGGTGGCGAACGTCTGGAGCAGCTCGACGACCTCGGACGGAAACTCGCCGGGCGCCTTGCGGTTCACGACGAGGCCGCCGAGGACGCGCCCCTCGCGCAGGAGGGGCACGGCCAGGAGCGCGCGGTGGCCGAGGCGCTGCAGGACGCCTTGCACCCGGCTCTGGTAGGCGCCGGGGACGGCGATGTCGGGGATCTGCACCGGCTGCCGGGTCACCGCGAGCTGCCCGGTGGCGCCCTCGCCCTTCCTGAGCGGCGTGGGCCGGGCAATCTCGAGGAACTCTTCGGGGAGGTTCTGCGTCGCGCGCAGGTGGAACACCTCGGCGTCCTCGTCGTACTCGTAGATGGCGCCGGCGTCGGTGCCCGCGAGCTGCACGGCCCGGGCCACGATCGTGGCGAGCACCGTGTCCAGGTCCAGTGTCGAGCCGACGGCCCGCCCGACCTCCCCGAGCGCCGTGAGCTGCTCGACCGAGCGCGTCAGCTCGGCGGTCCGCGCGCGCAGCTCGTTCAGGAGGCGCGCGTTCTCGATGGCGATCACCGCCTGGTCGGCGAAGGTCTGGAGGAGCTCGACCTGGTTCTCGGCGTAGGCGCCGGGTTCGATGCGGGCGACGGTGATCGTGCCGATCGGGCTGCCCTCGCGCAGCATCGGGACCGAAAGGAGGCCGCGGAAGCCGGCCGTCTGCGCGGCCCCCGTCAGCGCGTAGTCGGGATCCGCGAGGAGGTCCGGGATGGCGACCACCGTCCTCGTCACGATCGCGCGCGCGGTGGCGCTTGCCCGCCCGGGAGGCGCGGGGAACTCCCGACGGAGCGCGTCCGCCCCCTTTGGATCGAAGTTGTCGAGGGCCGTCAGGTGGATCAGCGCGCCGTCGTAGGTGAAGACCGCGCTGAGCGCGGCCCGGCACAGCCGGCGGGCGCTCGCCGCGATGGCGTCGAAGACCGGCTGGACGTCGGTGCGGGACTGGCTGATCACGCGGAGGATCTCGGCGGTCGCCGTCTGCCGGTCGAGGGCCTCGGTGAGATCGCGGTTGCGCGCCTCGAGCTCAGTGAACAGGCGCACGTTTTCGATGGCGATGACCGCCTGATCGGCGAAGGTCCTGACGAGGTCGATCTGGCGCTCGCCGAAGGCCCGGGGCTCGGGCCGCCACACGAAGATCACCCCGAGCAGGCTGTCGCTCTTCAGCATGGGCACGGCCAGGAAGGCGCGATAGTCGAACGCGCGCCGGCTCGTCTCGCGCGTCGGATTCGACGGCAGCTCGAGCACGTCGCCGAAGTGCGCGACGCGTCGATGCAGGGCGGCCTCACCGATGGCCGTGCCTTCTTCGGGGCGAAACGGGAACAGGCTCCGGAAGATCTCGAGCTTCTCCGGCGGGACGTTGTGGACGGTTTCGAGATGCAGGAGCTCTCCGTCGAAGCGGCACAGCCCCCCGTAGGCGGCGCCGCACAGGCGCGTGGCCGCGTCGACGATGGCGTCGAACACCGGCTGGACGTCGGTCGGCGACTGGCTGATCACCCGGAGGATCCCGCTCGTCGCTGTCTGCTGCTCGAGGGCCTCGGTGAGAGCGGCGTTGCGGGCCTTGAGCTCGGTGAACAGCCGCACGTTCTCGACGGCGATGACCGCCTGGTCGGCGAAGGTCTGGAGCAACTTGACCTGCCTGGGTGAGAAGGGATTCGGGTCGGTCCTGGACACGGCGAGGGCCCCGATGGCCCTTCCTTCATGCAGCACGGGTACCAGAAGCCCGCTGCGGATGTCGAGCTCTTCTCTGCCGATGAAAACGCGGAACCTCGCGATGTCGTCTTTCGCCAGATTGAGGACCGCGCGTTCCCGGATGACCCGGCCGACCACCTTGTCGTCCGCCAGGGCGCGGGGGTAGAAGCGGCGATAGGCTTCGAGGCCCTCCTTGGTGGCGACAACCGCAGCAACCCGGAGTAGGTCGCCGTCGAGCTTGACGAACATCCCCCACAGACCGTGGCACAGGCGGACGGCGCTGCTGACGATCGCGTCGAAGACGGGCTGGATGTCCGTCGGCGAGCTCGAGATGACCCTGAGGATCTCCGCCGTCGCCGTCTGCTGTTCCAGGACCTCGGTGAGGTCGGCGTTCTTCGCGTGGAGCTCGCGGAGCAGCCGCGCGTTCTCGATCGCGATGACGGCCTGGTCGGCGAAGGTCTGGAGCAGGTGGAGCTGCTTCTCGGAGAAAGGCTGGACCTCGGGTCGGAAGAGCGCGATCACGCCGACGGGCGGCCCCTCCCGGAGGAGCGGGACGGCGACCATGGTGCGGTGGCCGAGCCGGCGCTGGAGCTCGCGACCGACCGGGTACTCGCTCTCCGGCTCGGCCGCCAGGTCCCGGACGTGCACGGTGCGACGCTCCACGAAGGCGCGCCCGGCCACGGAGCTCCGGCTGACCGGAACTTCTACGGCCTGCACGCTCCCGAATCGGGCGACCATCTGGTCGAGGAACGGGCCGGTCGCGGCCGCGCCACGGAGCACGTCGCCGTCGAGGCGGACGAGCGCGACGTCCGGGGCGCTGCAGAAGCGCGCCGCGGCGCGGACGATGGTCTCCAGCATGGGCTGGACGTCGCCCGGCGAGCCGGAGATCGCGCGAAGGATCTCGGTGACCGCCGTCTGCTGGGCGAGACTCTCGGCGAGCTCGGCGGCGAGGCGCGCCCTGTCGACGGCCAGGGCCGCCTGGGCGGCGAGCCCGCGCAGCAGGGCGACCTGCTTCGCGGTGAACGGCTGGACCCGTGCGCGGCGGACCAGGATGCCGCCGACGACCGTGCCATCCCAGACCAGCGGGGCCGCCAGGGCGGTCCGGACGCCGTCCGCGCGCTGGAGCGCCGCCGCTTCCTTGAAGTCCCTCCGCACGGCCACCGCGAGGTCACGAACGTGGACCACGCGTCGGCCAAGCACCGCCCGGCCGAGCACGAGACCCCGGCTGAGCGGCCAGCGCTCTCCCGGCGCGCGCCTGGTCCTCAGGCGGCCATGACTGGCGACGAGCAGGAGGTGGTCGCCATCGGTTTGGAAGATGAGCGCGTCGCCGGCCCGAGAGAGGCGCACCGCGTCGCGCGCGATGGCGGCGAGCGCGACGCACGATGCGCAGGACCGCGCGCCCGCAGCCAGCTGCCGGCGGCAGTGCGGACACCGTATGCGACGCCTCCTCGCGGATGTCTCGGTCATCGCGAATACTTCGCCACAGAGTAGGGGGGGACCCCGGACGGGTCAAGTTGCCGGCCGCAGGGCGCTTGCGGCCGCCGGCGCGAGCGACTACCCTGTGCCGGGTGACCGCCCGCTCCGTCATCGGCCGCTCCATCCCCCGGCTCGACGGCCGCGAGAAGACCGCGGGGCTCACGCGCTACGCGGGCGACCTGCGCCTCCCCGGAATGCTGCACGCGCGGCTCGTGCTCTCGCCCCACGCCCACGCGCGCCTCGTCCGGATCGACACGCGCGCGGCCGCAGCGAGCCCGGGCGTCGTCGGCGTCTTCACCGGCCGCGACCTGCCGCTCGCCAGGCCCGACCCGGCGGACCGCGGACGCTGCCCGCTCGCCCTCGACCGCGTCGTCTTCGCCGGCCACCCGGTGGCGGCCGTCGTCGCCGAGACGGAGGCGCAGGCCGAGGACGCGGCGCAGCTCGTCCGCGTCGAGTACGAGCCGCTGCCCGCCGCGGTGGACCCGCTCGAGGCGATGCGGCCCGACGCGCCGCGCGTGCGCGCGGCGGGCGAGGGCGGCGACGCCACCGAGGCGCTCGCGGCGCACGGTGCCGCCGTCGGCGGGGAGGTCGCGGCCGAGCCGGCGGCGCCGAACGTCGCGGGCACGACCGGGTTCACGCGCGGCGACGTCGAGCGCGCGCTCGACGAGGCGCCCGTGGTGATCGCGCGTACGTACCGCACGTCGATGGTCCACCAGGGGTACGTCGAGCCGCGCGCCGCGGTGGCGAGCGTGGACCCGCTCGGCGGGCTCGCCGTGTGGACGAGCACGCAGGCGCTCTTCCACACGCGCTCGCAGGTGGCCGAGGCGCTCGGCCTGCCCGAGCACCGCGTGCGCGTCACGGCGACGCCGATCGGCGGCGGCTTCGGCGCCAAGTTCACGCTGCTCGAGCCGCTCGCCGCCGCGCTCGCCCTCGCCACGCGGCGTCCGGTGTCGGTCGTGCTCTCGCGCACCGAGGAGTTCCTGGCGACGACGCCCGCGCCCCAGAGCGTGTTCGAGCTGCGCCTGGGCGCCGGGCGCGACGGCCGGCTCGCGGCGCTCGACGCGCGCATCGTCTTCGACGCCGGCGCCTGGGCGGGCGCGCCCGTCGGCATCGCGGCGCTCCTGCTCGGCGGCTACTACCGGCTGCCCAACCTCAGGATCCGCGGCTTCGAGGTGCTGACCCACAAGCCCGGCGTCGGCGCTTATCGCGCCCCGGGCGCGGTGCAGGCGACGTTCGCGCTCGAGTCGGCGATGGACGAGCTGGCGCGGACGCTCGGGATGGACCCGCTCGAGCTGCGCCTGCTGAACGCCGCGCGCGAGGGCGACCTGCTCCCGACGGGCCGGCCGTGGCCGCGGATCGGCCTCGTCGAGTGCCTCGAGCGGCTCCGGGTCGAGCGCGCGCGCTTCCTCGCCATGCGGCCGCCCGCGGGCGCCGGGATCCGGCGCGGCGTCGGCGTCGCCGTCGGCGGCTGGATGGGCGGCATCGAGCCCGCGAGCGCCGTCTGCCGGCTCGACCGCGACGGCACGCTCACGATCGTGCTCGGGATGGTGGACCTGAGCGGCGCCGCGACCGGCATGGCCCAGATCGCCGCCGAGGCCGCGGGCGTGCCGCTCGAGGACGTGGCGGTCGTCTGCGGCGACACGGAGTCGGCGCCCTTCGCGGGCTCGAGCGGCGGGAGCAAGATCACCTACACGGTCGGGCTCGCCGTCGAGCGCGCGGCGCGCGACGCGCGGCGCCAGATCCTCGCGATCGCCGCCGATCGGCTCGAGGCGGCGGCGGAGGACCTCGAGCTGGTCGGCCGGAGCGTGCGCGTGCGCGGCATGCCCGACCGCGCGCTCACGCTCGCGCAGCTCGCGAAGGGCTCGATGGAGTTCGGCGCCAGGTACGAGCCCGTCTTCGGCCGCGGGGCGAGCGCCACGACGGCGCGCTCGCCGGCGTTCGCCGGGCACCTCGTCGAGGTGGAGGTGGACGCCGAGACCGGCCGCGCGCGGGTCGCGCGCCACGTCGTCGTGCAGGACGTCGGCCGCGCGCTCAACCCCGCGGCGATCGCCGCCCAGATCCACGGCGCCGTCGCCCAGGGTGTGGGCTGGGCGCTCCTCGAGCGCCTGGCGTACGACGCGGACGGTCAGCTCCGCTCGGCGACGCTGATGGACTACGCGCTCCCGGGGATCGACGCGGCGCCGGCCACGCTCGAGACCGTCATCCTCGAGGTGCCGACGGAGCACGGGCCCTTCGGTGCTAAGGGCGTCGGCGAGCCGCCGGTCGTCGCCGCCCCCGCCGCGATCGCCAACGCGCTGGCCGACGCCACCGGCGCGCGCTTCACCGACCTGCCGATCACGAGCGAGGCCCTCGCGCGCGCGCTCCGCGCCGCGCCGTAGCCACCCATGGCGCCGATCCTCTGGTCTCGGGCAGAGCGCCGGACGCGTGGGTCGAGCTCCAGCTCCTTGGTCGTGAGCCAGAGCGCCCCCAGCCGGTCCCGCGCGAGCCCCATCGACTTCTTGAACGCATCCCGGGGCCACGGCGTGCTCGCCGGGCCCGCCGTGCCGTCGGCCAGGATCGGAATCCGGTAGACCACGCCGTCGGCCTGGGGCTCGCTCTGCCGCCCCCGGGTGGCCGCGAAGAGCGTCGTGGCGTTCACGGCCAGCCCCTGCAGGTGGCGGAAGCCGTCGGTGAACACGCTCAGCGCCCCCGGGGGGGTCAGCCCCAGGACCACCTCGGGCTCCGCCGACTCGTCGTCGGGCTCCGTCAAGTGCGCATCACCGCAACTGCCCGCTGTAAGGATCACGAAACTTCTCACGGCCACCTCTCCAGACGGTTGTCAGGAGCAGCCAAAGCCCAACCAGAATCCGGGAAGCTCCGTACTGGCCTCTGAGCATCTTCCCGGCGACCGCCCGACGGGCGAAGAGATGACCACCTGCCGCCGCCTGCTCATAGTAGCTGCGCGCCTTCGCCTCATCACGCTCGACACCCTCCCCAAATTCGTACATTCCGCCCAGGCGGAACAAGGCCGCGGCGTGTCCATCCTGCGACGCTCGTTGCCACCAACTGTGAGCGAGTGCAAAGTCACGCCGGTCCCAGAAGAACCAACCGAGGTAGTACTTCGCCTCCACCAAACCGGCGGTCGCGGCTCTCTCGTACCATCGTTTCGCTTGCTCATCATCCCGAGCGGTCCCCAGACGGTGCTGGAACATCCAGCCGAGGCGGAGCGATGCGTTCGCATCCCCGGCATTAGCCATCTCTAGGTAGTGGTCTAACGCTTCGCGGTAACGGCCTTCATCGAAGGCCACATTCGCCTGCTCATCTGCGTTCTGCGCTGCCATCGCGCCTCCCTTACCGCACTCCGCAGGCTGAGATCATTTGCTTGGACGGTTCGGTCCCTTCTGCCGATCGGTCGGAACTTCACGCCGAGGAGGGGGCGGAGGCGGGGGTGCCGGTGGGCGGCGCGCACCCAGTGCCAGCGCGCAAGCCAGTAGAAGAGCCGATCCCAGTCTCCCGCCACGCTTCGCGATCTTTCGGCAGAAATCAAGGAAGCCGACGTCAATATCCAAATCCGCCACAAGCTGAAGGCCCGCGGCAGGGATCAGCAAGCTGCCCGTAGGCAGCGAGCTCAAAGTAACCAGCCCAGGGCCGCAGAGTTGGGGCGGAAAGGAGCGTCCACGATGCCGAAGAGCCATCGACCGTACCCGCCAGAGTTTCGGGCGCGGCTCGTTGAGCTGGTGCGGAAGGGACGGACGCCAGAGGAGCTGGGCCGGCAGTTCGAGCCCTCCGCCCAGGCGATCCGGAACTGGGTGAAGCAGGCCGCGCTCGATGCGGGCCAGCGCACGAATGGCCTCACGACCGAGGAGCGTGAGGAGGTGCGCCGGCTCCGGCGCGAGGTGCGGCAGCTCCGCGAAGAGCGGGAGATCCTAAAAAAAGCCGCGGCCTGGTTTGCGCGGGAGACCACCTCGAGCCCGTCCAAGGATTCGAGTTCGTGACCGCCCACCAGGCCTTCCACCTGATCGCCACGCAGTGCCGGGTGCTGGGCGTCTCCCCCAGCGGGTACTACGCCTGGCGCAAGCGGCCGCTGTCGGCCCGCGCCCGGGCCGATGTGGAGTGCGCCGCGGAGATCGCGGCGATCCATCGCGAGTCGCGCGGGACCTACGGCGCCCCCCGGATTCACGCCGAGCTCGCCGCCCGCGGCCTCCACGTGGGCCGTAAGCGGGTGGCCCGGTTGATGCGGGGCGCCGGGCTGCAAGGCGTGAGCCGGCGGAAGCCGTTCCGCACGACGGTACGCGACGAGACGGCCCGGCCGGCGCCGGATCTCGTCGACCGTCAGTTCACCGCCGCGGGCCCGAATCAGCTGTGGGTCGCGGACATCACCTACGTGCCGACCTGGGCCGGCTTCCTCTATCTCGCCGTCGTCCTCGATGCCTGGAGTCGACGCGTGATCGGCTGGGCGATGGAAGCCCATCTCCGGACCGAGCTCGTCCTGGCCGCGCTGGATATGGCCATCGCGCAGCGTCGACCGACGGACGTCATTCATCACTCGGATCAGGGCTGCCAGTACACCTCGGTGGCCTTCGGCAAGCGGTGTCGCGAGGCCGGCGTCCGGCCGTCGATGGGCAGCGTCGGCGACGCCTACGACAACGCGATGTGCGAGAGCTTCTTCGCGACCCTCGAGTGCGAGCTGCTCGATCGGCAGCGCTTCCGTACGCAGGCCGACGCGCGCCTGGCCATCTTCGACTTCATCGAAGGCTGGTACAATCCGCGGCGGCGCCATTCCGCGCTCGATTACCGGTCG
>MGCF01000162.1:19918-33930 GCA_001788495.1 Candidatus Rokubacteria bacterium RIFCSPLOWO2_02_FULL_73_56 | reverse complement strand
CTGCTGACGAGCCGGAGCATGCAGTACTCCTGGGGCTCGAACGTCTCGCTGCCGATCCTCGCCGACGTCGCGCGCAACGTGAAGGGCCACTTCGGGCTGATGCTGAACCGCGGCGCCGCCGAGCGCCTCGGCATCGCCGAGGGCGACCTCGTCGAGATCGAGTCGCCGACCGGGCGCACGCGCGGGCGCGCCATCCTCCGCGAGGGCGTGCGGCCCGACGTCGTGGTCGCGCTCCAGCAGTTCGGCCACTGGGCGACGCCCTTCGCCCGCGAGCTGGGCATGCCGAGCCTCAACGAGGTCGCGAGCATGGATCTGGCGCTGACCGACGCGACGGGGAGCGGCGCCGACCTCGTGCCGGTTGCGGTGCGTCGTCTCGACGCCGGGCATGCGCGATGAAGTGGGGGATGGTGCTCGACACGCGGCGCTGCGTCGGCTGCCAGACCTGCACGATCGCCTGCAAGCAGGAGCAGGGCCTGCCCGCGGGCACGCAGTGGCGCTTCGTCGCCGACTGCGAGGTCGGCGAGTACCCGAACGTGCGCCGCCTCTTCCTGCCGATGCAGTGCATGCACTGCGCCGAGGCGCCGTGCGTGCCCGTCTGCCCCACCGGGGCCTCGCAGCAGCGCGACGACGGCATCGTGCACATCGTGTACGAGTCCTGCATCGGCTGCGGCTTCTGCGCCGTCGCCTGCCCGTACCACGCGCGGCACCTCGTCGAGGAGGCGCGGGGCTACTTCGACGTGCCGACGCCGGCCGAGCGGGCCACCGCGCCTCCGGGGCGCCATGGCGTGATGACCAAGTGCACCTTCTGCAAGGAGCGGGTGGACGCGGGCCGCGCCCAGGGGCTCACGCCCGGCGTGGACCCGGACGCGACGCCGATGTGCTCGGTCGCGTGCATCGCGGGCGCGATCCTGTTCGGCGATCTCGAGGACCCGAAGAGCCAGGTGGCGCAGATCGTCGCCGAGGGGCGCGCGGTGCCGCTCATGCCGGAGCTGGGGCTCCGGCCCTCGGCGTACTACGTGCTGGAGTGAGGAGGATCCCATGATCTACGGTGCGGGAGTCGACGTCGGCTCCACCCAGACGAAGGCCGTGATCGTCGACGAGGCGCGCACGATCGTCGGGCGCTCGCTGATCGCGACCGGCGCGAACGTGACCCGGGCCGGCGAGAACTCGTTCGTGAAGGCGTGCGAGGACGCGGGGATCCCGCGCGAGGCCGTCGGCTACGTGGTCGGCACCGGCTACGGCCGGTACAAGATCACCTTCGGCGACGCGCAGATCACCGAGATCACGTGCCACGCGCGCGGCGCGCAGTCGCTGTTCCCCGCGACCCGCACGGTGATCGACATGGGCGGGCAGGACACGAAGGCCATCAAGGTCGGCCCGGACGGCTCGGTGCTCGACTTCTCGATGAACGACAAGTGCGCGGCGGGCACCGGCCGGTTCCTGTCGGCGGCCGCCGACGTCACGGGCGTCGGGCTCGACGAGATCGGGCCCATCTCGCTCGAGGCGAAAAGCCCGGTGCGGCTCACGTCGGTCTGCACGGTATTCGTGGAGTCCGACATCATGTCCTATCTGGCGCAGCGCAAGACCGTGGAGGACATCCTGGGCGGCGTCCACAAGGCGATCGCGACGCGGACGATGTCGCTGGTCCGCCGCGTCGGCGTCGAGCCCGAGGTCACGTTCACCGGCGGCGTCTCGCTGAACATCGGCATGGTGCGCGGGCTCGAGGACGTGCTCAAGACGCCGATCAACGTGAGCCCGGAAGGACACTTCATGGGCGCGATCGGCGCCGCGTTGTTCGCGCTGGAGCGCTCGATGGCTGCCGTCGCGGGGACGCCGGTCGCCTCGGGCGCGGCGCGGTAGGCGCGTGGACGCAGGCGCGGGCGGGCTGAGTGTGGGGAGTGGACACGCAGGCGCGGGCGGGCGACAGCCCGGGGGGCTGTTGGAGCTGAGGGGGGCGACCCCCCTCAGACTCCCCCGGCTGAGTGCGGGGAGTGGACACGCAGGCGCGGGCGGGCGACAGCCCGGGGGCCCGCGCCTTCATAGGAGACTGACATGCTGATCGCCGGCATCGACATCGGCTCGGGGACGACGAAGTGCGTGCTGGTGGACGAGCACGGGACCGTCCAGGGGCGCGCCGCCGTCAAGACCAAGGCGAACTTCGAGAAGGTCGCGCGCGAGGTGCTCGACGAGGCGTCGAGCGGCCGCGAGGTCGCGTACACCGCGACGACCGGGCTCGGCCGCTACGCGGTGTCGTTCCGCGACATCCAGATCACCGACCTCACCTGCGGCGCGCGCGGCGCGGCGACGCTCTTCCCGTCGACGAAGTACGTGCTCGACATCGGTGCGCAGTGCTCGCGGGCGATCAAGCTCCGCGACGGCGGCAAGGTGAAGGAATTCCACATGAACGAGAAGTGCGCCGCGGGCTCCGGCGGCTTCCTCGAGCGCGCCGCGAAGTACCTCGAGGTCAGCGTCGCGGACGTGGGCGCGATGTCGCTCGACGCCACGCAGCCGCAGACGATCTCGAGCGTGTGCGCGGTCCTCGCCGAAACCGAGATCATCAACCACGTCTCGGAGGGCGTGGCCGTCGAGAACATCCTGCGCGGCATCCACAACTCGCTCGCCGACCGGGCGCTGCTGCTGCTCAAGCGGGTCGGCCTCGACGACGAGGTGACGCTGATCGGCGGCGTGGCGCTCCAGCAGGGGATGGTCGTCGCGCTGCGCGAGAAGCTCGGCCTCACCGTGCACGTGCCCGCGGAGCCGCACCTGACCGCAGCGCTCGGCGCGGCCGTCCTGGGGCTGCAGCGCTACCGCAAGCTCACGACGGCCGCGGCCGCCTGAGAGGGAGAGGACTATGAGCAGCCGGACCTCGATCGTGGTGCGGGCGGTGGAGCCGTCGGATGTCGACGCGATCATGCGGATCGACGAGAAGCTGACGGCGCAGACGCGGAAGGACTACTGGCGCACGCGGCTGGACATCGCGGCCCTGCGGCCGCCCTGGATGTCCTCGGTCGCCGAGATGGACGGCCGGCTCGTCGGCTTCCTCTTCGGGTGGGTGGCCGAGTCGGAGTTCGGCATGCCGGGCCCGACGGCATGGATCGACATGATCGGCGTGGACCCGGCCTACCGCGGCCGCGGCGTCGGACAGGCGCTGGTCGAGCGGTTCGTGTCGGGCGGACAGGAGCTGCGCGCGATCCGGAAGGTCGCGACGCTCATCGACCTGGGCCAGGCGGACGTGCGCGAGTTTTTCACCCGGCTCGGGTTCCACCACGGACCGATGATCCACATGGAGAAGAGCGCCGAGGCGTAACAGAAGGCGGATCCCATGCGACGACTTGCGGCGCTCACGGCCGAGGGCCTCAGGATCCTGCTCGTCGAGCAGAACGCGCGCGCCGCCTTCCGCATCGCCGACCGCGGCTACGTCCTGAGCCCGGGCGGCCGCATCGTGCCCGCCGCCCGCCACGCCTACGGGCTCGCGCTGGCCCGAGGGGAGTCGAAGCCATGAAAGACCTGACCGCCGTCGAACGCGTCGCTCGCTCGGAGCTCGAGCGCCTGCAGCTCGTGCGCCTGCGCGCGCTGGTGGCGCGGGCCGCGGAGCGCGTGCCCTTGTACCGCGAGCGGCTGCGCCAGGCGGGCGTCACGTCCAGGGACGTCCGCTCGCTGGCGGACCTGCGCCGCCTGCCGTTCACGACCAAGAGCGACTTCCGCGACGCGTACCCGTTCGGCATGCTGGCGGTGCCGCTCGACGAGGTGGTGCGCATCCACGCCTCGTCCGGCACGACGGGCAAGCCGACGGTCGTCGCCTACACGCGGCGCGACCTCGCCACGTGGAGCGAGGTGATGGCGCGCACGCTCATGGCGGGCGGCGTCGGGCCGCGCGATGTCGTGCACAACGCCTACGGCTACGGGCTGTTCACGGGCGGCCTCGGGTTCCACTACGGCGCCGAGCTGGTCGGCGCCGCCGTGATCCCGATCTCGGGCGGGTTCACGGAGCGCCAGCTCATGGTCTTCCAGGACCTCGGCTCGACGGTCCTCTGCAGCACGCCCTCGTACGCGCTCTTCCTGGCCGAGGCGCTGGAGGAGGCGGGCGTCGCGGCCAAGGACCTCAAGCTCCGCGTCGGCTTCTTCGGGGCCGAGCCGTGGACCGAGGGGATGCGCACGGCGCTCGAGACCCGGCTCAACGTGATGGCGCTCAACATCTACGGCCTCTCCGAGGTGATCGGCCCGGGCGTCTCGGTCGAGTGCCCCGAGCGGCGCGGGATGCACGTCGCCGAGGACCACTTCCTGCCGGAGGTCCTCGACCCCGTGACGTTCGAGCCGGTGCCCGCCGGGGCGACCGGCGAGCTCGTGCTGACCGGGCTCACCAAGGAAGCCATCCCGCTCGTCCGGTACCGCACGCGCGACCTGACGACCCTCGACCGGTCGCCGTGCGCGTGCGGCCGCACGCTCGCGCGCATCGGGCGCATCACCGGCCGCACCGACGACATGCTGATCATCCGGGGCGTCAACGTCTACCCGTCGCAGATCGAGCACGCGCTGATGCAGGTGCCGCAGGTCGAGCCGCACTACCTGCTGGTCGTGCGGCGCGAGGACGCGCTCGACTCGCTCGAGGTCCGTGTCGAGGCCGCCGCGGCGGTCGCCGCGGCGGGCGGGGACGCGATGCGCGGGCTCGCGGCCCAGCTCAAGCGGAAGATCCACGAGGTCATCGGCCTCAGCGCGGACGTCTCCGTGCTGCCACCGAAGTCGATCGAGCGGAGCGCCGGCAAGGCCAAGCGGGTCGAGGACCTGCGCGGGAAGGGAGGGGCCGCGCGATGAGCGCGTTCACGCTGATCCGCTACGTGGAGCAGTACGACGTCGCGCGGCTCACGCTCGCGCGGCCGCCGCTCAACATTATGACGATCGACATGATGCACGAGGTCAACGAGGCGCTCGAGCGCGCCGCGGCGAGCCCCGCGCTGAGGGCGCTCGTCGTCGACGGCGAGGGCAAGGCGTTCTCCGCGGGGGTCGCCGTGGAGGACCACGTCGGCGACCGGGTCAAGCCGATGCTCGACACCTTCCACGGGATCTTCCGGCGCCTCCGCGCGCTCGAGTGCGCGACCCTCGCGGTCGTCCACGGCGCCGCGCTCGGCGGCGGCGCCGAGCTGGCGACGTTCTGCGACGTCGTGATCGCGAGCGAGGCCGCGACGTTCGGCCAGCCCGAGGTGAAGGTGGGCGTGTTCCCGCCGATCGCGGCGCTGCACTACCCGCGCCGCATCGGGACGTCGCAGACCCTGCGCCTGCTGCTCTCGGGCGTGGTGATCGGCGCGGCGGAGGCGGGGCGGATCGGCCTGGCCGACGTGGTCGTGCCCGGCGAGCGGCTGGCGGAGACGGTCGACGCCGAGATCGAGCGGCTGCGCGCGCAGAGCGCGGTGGTGCTCCGGCTGACGAAGCGCGCCGTGCAGGAGGCGCTCGGCGCGCCGTTCGACGAGGCGCTGGCGACGCTCGAGACGATCTACCACTACGAGCTGATGACCACCGAGGACGCGGCCGAGGGGCTCCGCGCCTTCATGGAGAAGCGCAAGCCGGTCTGGAAGGACCGCTAGGAGGGCCTGCCGTGAAGCTCAAGGGGAAGACTGCGCTCGTCACGGGCGCCGGCCGGGGCATCGGCCGGGCCATCGCCCTCGCGCTGGCGCGCGAGGGTGCGCAGGTCGCGGTGCTGGACGTCGTCCGCGAGTCGGCCGAGACCGTGCGCCGGGAAGTGGACGCGCTCGGCGTCAAGGGCCTCGCCCTCGGCGCCGACCTCACGAGGCGCGCCGAGGTCGAGCGCGCGGTCGAGGAGATCGTCGCCCAGTGGGGCCAGCTCGACGTGGTGGTGAACAACGCGGGCTGGGACAAGATGCAGCCGTTCCTCGACTCGGACGAGGCGACGTGGGACCGCATCATCGGCATCAACTTCAAGGGGCTGCTGTACGTCTGCAAGGCGGCGCTGCCGCACATGATCAAGCGCGGCGCCGGCGGCCGCGTGATCAACATCGCGTCCGACGCGGGCCGCGTGGGCTCGAGCAACGAGGCCGTCTACGCCGGCACGAAGGGCGCGATCATCGCGTTCGGCAAGACGCTGGCGCGCGAGGTGGCCCGCCACAAGATCAGCGTCAACACGGTGTGCCCGGGCATCACCGAGACCGCGCTGCTCCAGGGCATGCGGGAGGAGTCCGAGAAGAACGCGAGGGTCATCGAGGCGATCGGCCGGGCGATCCCGCTCGGCCGGATCGGCGAGCCGGAGGACATCGCGGGCGCCGTCGTGTTCCTGGCCTCGCCGGAGGCGAGCTACATCACCGGCCAGACGCTCAGCGTCTCCGGCGGTCTGACGATGGTGTGACACGGCGCAGGCGCGGGCGGGCGGCTGTTGGGGCTGAGGGGGGCGCCCCCCCCTCAGACCCCCCCGGCTGAGTTCGGTGAGCGGACGATCAGGCGCGGGCGGGCGGCTGTTGGGGCTGAGGGGGGCGCCCCCCCCTCAGACTCCCCCGGCTGAGTTCGGTGAGCGGAGGATCAGGCGCGGGCGGGCGACAGCCCGGGTGCCCGCGCCTCATAAGACGACGCGGGCGTGGGCGTGACGCAGTCCGGGGCCCACGCCTGCAAGGACAGAAACGACGCGGGCGTGGGCGTGACGCAGTCCGGGGCCCACGCCTGCAAGGACAGAAACGACGCGGGCGTGGGCGTGACGCAGTCCGGGGCCCACGCCTCCAAAGGAGGCCGACGATGACGGACAGACCGAAGGCGATCGACATCATGTACTACGTCGCCACGCCGGAGTTCATCGCGAAGTGGACCGACGCCAAGAAGGGCGAGCTGATCTGCCGCATGGAGCGCGCGATCGGCAGCCTGCCCCAGTTCGAGTCGATCCCGACGATGCTCCGGAAGATGGACGAGGCGGGCGTCGAGAAGGTCTTCATCACGCAGACCAAGATGTGGTCGTACTGGAACAAGTGGATGTACATGGACACCCAGCTCGAGGAAGTCCTCCAGTACACCGAGAAGTACCCCGACCGCTTCGTCGGGCTCGCGGGCTACAACCCCTTCCGCATCAAGGAGAGCCTGGCCGAGATCGAGCTCGCCGTGAAGAAGCACGGCTTCAAGGGCGTGTACGTCCACATCTACGGCTTCGACATCCCGCTGCACGACAAGAAGATGTACCCGCTCTACGCCAAGTGCGTGGAGCTCGACGTGCCGGTCTCGGTGCAGGCGGGCCACGTGCTCGAGTCGATGCCGAGCGAGCACGGCCGCCCGATCTACCTTGACTACATCGCCGCCGACTTCCCGACCCTCCGCCTGCTCGGCGCCCACACCGGCTGGCCGTGGGTCGAGGAGCTGATCAGCGTCTGCTACAAGTGGGACAACGTGTGGTTCGGCGTCGACGCCTGGATGCCCAAGTACCTCAAGCCCGAGATCCTCAACTTCATCGGCAGCCGCATGGGCATGGACCGCGCGGTCTGGGGCACCAACGGGCTGCCGTGGAAGGAGAGCCTGGACCAGGTGGACGGCCTCGGCCTCAAGCCCGAGGCGCGGCAGAAGCTGATCCGCGACAACGCGCGCGAGCTGTTCAAGATCTGACGGCCGTGGCGACGCAGGGGCGTCCGCCCACGGGCGCCCCCGCGCGCGGCGGGGAGGACGGTGAGCTTGCCGACGTCTGCGTCGACCCCGAACGAAGGGCCGGGCTCGAGCGGGGCCGCGCCCGAGGCCCGGTGGACCGCCGAGGCGCGGGAGCGGCTCGATCGGGCGCCGGCGTTCGTCCGGCCGGGCATCGTGAAGCTGATGGCCCGGCGCGCGCGCGAGCGCGGGCGCACCACGATCGACTCGGCGTTCCTCACCGAGATCCGCAACGAGTCCATGCTCCTCGTCGCCAAGTGCCTGCGCGGCTTCGGCTTCGAGGAGCTGTCGATGGGCGCGTTCGACGTCGCCCGCGCCAAGATGCGCCGGCTCCCGCGCAAGCTCGAGGTCATCGACGAGATCCGCGCGTTCCTCGCGCGACGCACCGACAAGAACGCGATGGTGCTCGCGAAGTTCCAGCGCTACCTCGAGACGCTTCCCGCGCGCGGGCTGCCGTGGACCGAGGAGGCGCTGGCGCGGGTCCAGCGCGTGCCCGAGCCGCTGCGCGGGCGCGTCCGGCAGGCGGTCGAGGCCGCCGCGCGCGCGGCGCGCGAGCGGCTGGTCTCGGGCGCGGTCGTCGACCGCTGCCTGGCCGGGCTCGGCGGCGCGCCCGCGCCGGTCGAGGGGGGCGCCCGGGCGGACGGCCCGCTCGCGGGCGTGACGATGCTCTGGACGGCCGGCGCCGAGGAGCGCGTGCGGCGGATCCCGCTCGCGCCGGTGCGGGAGATGGTCGTCCGCCGGGCCGAGGCCTGGGCGCGCGCCCGCGGGCTCGAGGTGGTGGACGAGGCGGCCTACGAGGCCTCGCGCGGGGGTGTCTGACCTGGATCATACCCGCCGCCTGCCCGCGGGGGGAGACTGGGAGGCGGGAGGGACTCCATGACGACACCGACCGACGTTCTCCGCGCCGAGCACCAGGTGATCCTCGCGGCGCTCGCGAGCCTCGAGACCGCCGCCGCCCGCCTGGCCGCCGGTGGCGCGCTGCCCGCGGGCTGGTGGGAGCGGGGGATCGACTTCCTCCGCGCCTTCGCCGACAAGAACCACCACGCGAAGGAGGAGAAGTCGCTCTTCCCGGCCCTGGTCAAGGCTGGCGTGCCGTCGGAGGGCGGGCCCGTGGCCGTGATGCTCGGGGAGCACGAGCAGGGGCGGGCGCTGATCCGGGCGATGGCCGCGGGCGGGAGCCCGGCCGAGCGCGCGAGCGCCGGGCGGCGGTACGTCGCGCTCCTGCGCGAGCACATCGCGAAGGAGGACGGCGTCCTGTGGCCGATGGCCGAGTCGGTGCTGGACGACCGCGCGATGCAGGCGGTCGCGCGCGCGTTCGAGGCGGTGGAGGCCGAGCAGGGGCGGGACGCCTCGCTCGAGCACGCCGCGGCCGCCGTGAGGGAGCTCGAGCGGGCGCTCGGCTAACCCGCGCGCGGGTCAGCGGACGAGGAGCATCCAGGCGCCGATCGCGAGGAACGCGAGCCCGGCAATCATCTTGAGGTGCGCGGGCGCCACCCACGCGCCGAGCTGGGCGCCGACCAGGACCGCCGCGAGGCTCGACACGGCGAGTGCGCCCGCGGCGGCCAGGAACACGCCGACCCGGCTGACGGCGGGGTTCGTGGCGAAGAAGAGCGTCGCGAGCTGTGTCTTGTCGCCGAGCTCGGCCAGCAGCACGCTGAGGAAGACGACCGCGTAGGTCCTCATGCCCGCGATGATACCGCCATCCGGTCCGGCGTCGACGGCGGATCGAACGCGAGCGCGGCGTGACCTCGTGGAGCGGGCAGCCGGGAGCGCGGTCAGCGCGCGCCCGCCCCCGCGGCGCGCGCCCGTGCCGCGCGCGAGCTCAGGTGGTGGAGCGCCGTCGCGAGCGTCGCGACGAACGCGAGCGCGCCGAGCGCGAGCGCGGCGCCCGCCGCGCGGATCCACGCCGCGTGCCCCGCCGCGAGCGCGGCCGCCAGCCCGAGGACGCCCCCCGTCAGGAGCCACCAGGCGAGCCCCTCGAGCGCGGGCCGGCCGAGCCGCCCGGGCGTCGGCACCGTGCCCCGGCCGACCTCGGGCGCGTACACCCGGTACCAGACGAGGAAGGGAACGATCTTCAGCATCATCCCGACGATCGTCAGGGAGACCCAGCCGCCGAGCGCGAGCACCGCGTACGCGAGCGCCGGGCGCGGGCCGCCGAGGACGTCGAACGCCAGGCCGAGCCCGAGCGCCGTCGCCGGCAGGAGGAGCGCGGTGCCGGTCAGCACGAACCGGAGGCCCCAGTCGAGCGCGGGCCGCCGCCGCGCGCGCACGATCTGGAGGACCCAGACGGCGTGGCCGAGCACGGCGGCGGCGACGGCGAGCGCCCCGAGGCGCGCGAGCAGCGGGGAGGCGAGCAGGCCGAGCGTCAGGAGCGGCACGCCGAGGAGCAGGCCCCAGAGCTGGGCGCGGCCCGGCCAGCCGGCGGGCTCGCCCGCGAGGAGGAACATCGGGTACACGCGCGCCGCCACGCCGAACACGACGGGCACCACCCAGCCGAGCAGCGCCAGGTGGAAGTGCGCGTGCAGCGCCGGGAAGAAGCCGGCGCCGGGCAGCAGGCCGACGACGCGGTCGACCGCGAGCACGACGCCGAAGCCGAGCGTGAGCGCGAGCCCCGCCAGGCCGAGCGCGAACAGGCGCGCGGTGAACGTGGGGCGCGCGCCGCGCAGGCTCGCCGCCATGTTCACGACGTGGGCGACGATCCCCGCGGCGAGCACGCCCGCGGCCCAGAGCATGCCCGAGAACTCGGCGATGTAGAAGTGGGCGACGAGGCCGACGACGCCCGCGACCAGCGCGGCGAACTGCCAGCGCGCGAGCCGCTCGCTCCAGATCGGCCGCTCGAGCACCATCGGCACGAGCTGGTAGGAGGCGCCCATGATCGTCAGCGTGATCCAGCCGAGCGTCACCGTGTGCGTGAGCGCGGCGAGCCGCGGGTGGTAGTAGTGGCCGGCCAGCTCGCGCGCCAGGCCCACGACGCCCGCCGCCGCGAGGACGAAGGCGAGCACGGCCGCGACGAGGTAGCGCAGCGGCACCGTCGCCTCCGGCACGCGTCCGGGCGCCGGGTGGGGGAGGCTCACCGGGCGCCGCCCCGGCGCTCGACGCGGATGCGCACCACGCCGGGCGCGGGCTCGTCGGTCGCGTGGGCGAAGCCCCGCTCCTCGAGGAGCGGATAGAGGAGCGTCGGGCGGCGGTCGTGGACGATCTCGAGCCGCTGCCCCGGGACCAGCCGGTCCAGCTCCAGGAGCACGCGCACCATCGGCTGGGGCGGCTCGAGCCCGCGCACGTCCAGGACGACCGGCGCCGGCGCCGCGGGCGGGGCGGCGGCCGCCGCGCGCGGGGCGCCGCCCGGGGCACGGTAGAACCAGACGGACCAGTCGTCGGGCGCGCGGCACTCGGTCCAGTGCGCGAGGCCCTGGCGACCGAGGACGTCGTAGAGCGGGATCGGCTCGAACGGGGCGCGCAGGACGAGCGCCTGCTCGGCGCCGAGCGCCTTCACGGCCGCCATGATCCGCGCGAATGGCTCGGCGCCTCGCCGGACGTCCTCGCGCACGTCGAGGTGCACCAGCGCCGCGTCGGGACGCGCGGCGAGCGCCGCAGGCTTCGGCTCGCGGGCGGGCGGCGGCGCGCCGCGCTCGTCGCCCCCGGGCGTCCCCGCCGGCTCGCCGGCCGCGCGGCGCAGGGCGGCCAGCAGCTCGTCCAGCGGCACGCCCGCCATGGCCGCGGCCTGGGCGACGGTCACGCGCGGCGCCACCAGCCGCCGCGTCGTCGCGTCACGGAGCTGCGCGAAGTGTGCGTGGTGCCGAGCGAGCTCCTCGACGAGCTCCGGGTGCGCGTCGAGCAGGTGCAGGAGCGTGGTGTCGGCCGAGATCATGCCGGGGCCTCGCCCTCCTCGCCTCCGAGCGTACCGGCCGCTCGTGAGGCGAGCGTATGATCCGAGTCATAGCAGGCCGAGCCTCGCGCGGCGCGGGCGCCGCGGGGTAGTCCGTTTGACCCAGCCGGGGCGGCCGGCGCGCGCGTCGCGGCCGGCCCGGGCAGGAAGCGCTTGACTTGTCGCCCGTGGGCGCTGGCATGCTCGTGGGCGGCTGCGTCGAACCACGGCACGGCCGGGGAGGGCTCATGGACGAGAACGAGCATCCGAAGGGCGCCCTGCTGTTCATGCTGATCTACCTGTTCCTGCTGGCCGCGCTGTGGACGAACGCCTACCTGAAGCTCTGGAGGGGATGAGGCCATGGCCACGCGGAAGGCCACCACGGTCTACCTCTACGAGCTGGCCTGGATCCTGCCGAGCTTCGCGATCCCGGTGGGCATGCTCGTCGCGCTCGTCGTGACGGCGTTCGGCGCGGGCATCCACCTGCCGGGCCAGGAGCGGCGCATCGACCCGACGAAGGTCGCCGAGACCGCGCCGTTCGACACGCCGGGCCTCGTCGAGCTCGCGCCCGGCCAGTACGAGGTGCGGATGACGGCGCAGATCTGGGCGTTCGCGCCGAACGAGATCCGCGTGCCGGCCGGCTCGACGGTGCACTTCTGGGCGACGAGCAAGGACGTCGTCCACGGGCTCCTGATCCCGAAGGTGCACGTCAACGTGATGCTGCTGCCCGGGCAGGTCGCCCACGCCGTGGCGCGCTTCGACACGCCGGGCGAGTACCCGATCATCTGCCACGAGTACTGCGGCATCGCCCACCACACGATGGCCGGCAAGGTGATCGTGGAGGCCGCGCGATGACGCGCTCCGAGGACCGCCTGACCGCCGCGTTCGTGGCCGTCGCGCTCGTCGCGCTCTTCGGTGGCGCGCTCACGGGCGTCTTCCAGGCCCTCGAGCACTCCGGGCTCAACGTGTACCCGAGCACGCCGCTCGTGAAGTCCTACTACCACAGCCTGACGCTCCACGGCGTCCTCAACGTCCTCGTGTGGACGACGTTCTTCATCTGCGGCTTCGTGCCGTTCCTGGTGACGCGGGCGCTCGGCAGGCCGCTGGCGCTGCCCGGGCTCGCGTGGCTCACCTTCTGGGTGATGCTGGGCGGCCTCGTGCTCGCCGCGATCCCGCTGCTCGGCAACGCGGCCACCGTGATGTTCACGTTCTACCCGCCGCTCAAGGCGCACTGGGCCTTCTACGTCGGCCTCACGCTGGTCGTCGTCGGCACGTGGCTCGTCACCCTGAACCTCGCGCTGACGTGGCGCGCGTGGCGGCGGCAGCACCCGGCCGAGCGCACGCCGCTCGCGGCGTTCATGGGCCTGGTGACCTTCGCGATGTGGACGATCGCCTCGCTCGGCATCGCGGCCGAGATGCTCGTGATGCTGATCCCGTGGTCGCTCGGCCTGATCGGCGGGACCGACCCGCTGCTCGCGCGCGTGCTCTTCTGGTTCACCGGCCACCCGATCGTCTACTTCTGGCTGCTGCCCGCGTACATGTCGTGGTACGCGCTCGTGCCGCGGCAGGCGGGGGGCAAGCTCTTCAGCGACCCGCTGGCGCGGACCTCGTTCATCCTGTTCCTCGTGCTCTCGACCCCGCTCGGCTTCCACCACCAGTACACGGACCCCGGGATCCACGTCGGCTGGAAGCTCGTCCACGCCTTCCTGACCTTCGCGGTCTTCTTCCCGAGCCTGCTCACGTTCTTCAACGTCGTCGCCTCGCTCGAGAGCGGCGCGCGGGCGCGGGGCGGCCGGGGCTGGGTCGCGTGGTTCGCCCGGCTCCCGTGGGGCGACCCGTCGCTCGCGGCGCAGGTGCTCGCGATGCTGCTGTTCACCTTCGGCGGCATCGGCGGCCTGATCAACGCCTCCTACAACCTGAACCTCGTCGTCCACAACACCGCCTGGATCGTCGGCCACCTGCACCTGACCGTCGGCACGGCCGTGACGCTCACGTTCATGGGCATCTGCTACTGGCTCGTGCCGCACCTCGCGGGCCGAGCGCTCTGGAGCCGTCGGCTCGCGCTGGCGCAGGTGTGGACCTGGTTCGTGGGCATGATCGTCTTCTCGAACACGCTGCACCGCCTCGGCCTCATGGGGATGCCGCGGCGGACGATGATCGGCGCCGCCGCGTACGTCCAGCCGGAGTGGAAGGTGCTCCTGCCGCTCGTCGGCGCAGGCGGCGCGCTCCTGTTCCTGAGCTCGGTCCTGTTCTTCCTGAACCTGGTCCTGACGCTCGTGGCCTCGCGCGCGCCGGCGCCGGCGGTGCCCGCGTTCAGCGAGGCGCTGTCCGGGGCCGACCACGCCCCGGCGATCCTCGACCGGTGGCGGCCGTGGATCGCGCTGGCGTTCGTGCTGATCGCGATCGCCTACGGCCCGACGCTGGTGCGCCTGGCGCTCACGACCCCGTTCAACACGCCCGGCCTCCGGGTCTGGTGAGGGCGGGGCCCTCGCGGGACGCGGCGGCCGGCCGGACCTCGACCGGC
>MGCF01000162.1:0-19890 GCA_001788495.1 Candidatus Rokubacteria bacterium RIFCSPLOWO2_02_FULL_73_56 | reverse complement strand
GTCTTCGAGCCTCTCGTCCCGCGCCGGGCTCACCAGGGGCCGACGGCGAGCGCGTGCAGGATCATGCGGATGCCGACCAGCGCGAGCGCGCCCGCGAGGACCCGCCGGATCGCGACCGGGCTCGTGCGCGTGGAGATGCGCGCGCCGAGCTGGGCGCCCGCCAGGATCCCCGCGCCCGTCAGGCCCGCGGTCGGGAGGCTCACGTGGCCCAGGGCCAGGAACGTCACCGCCCCGACGAAGGTGGAGATGCTCAGGACGAAGTGCGAGGTGGCGGTGGCCACGTGCACGGGCAGGCTCAGCACGACGATCAGGAACGGCACGTGGATGACCCCGCCGCCGATGCCGAAGACGCTCGACAGGATGCCGACGAACACGCTCACCACCACGCCCTTCCAGGCGTCCACGTGGTAGACGTGCCGCTCGCCGCCGGCGTCCACGATCTGCCGCGCGTCGGCGCGCGCCGAGGGCGCGGCCGTGACGCCCGAGAAGAGCAGGAGCGCGATCACGATCAGCAGCGCACCGAAGGCGAGGCTGAACAGGTGCGAGGACAGCGCGCGCGTGAGGTAGGCGCCGCCGATCGCGCCCGGCACCGTCGCCGCGGCGAACTTCCAGCCGAGCGACAGGTCCACCCGCCGCTGGCGCAGGTACGCGGCGCTCCCGGACAGCGCGTTGAGGAACACGAGCGCCAGCGACGTGCCCACGGCGTCGGCCGGCTGGAAGTGGTAGCCCAGCAGCAGCAGGGGCACGAGGAGGAAGCCGCCGCCGGCGCCGATGAGCGTGCCGAAGGCGCCCACCACGAAGCCGAGCGCGACGAGCGTCGCGCCGCCGAGGGCCGTCACCGCGGCCGCTGGGGCGGCGCCGCCTCACCGCCCCCGCCCCGCATCGCGTAACTGCCCGAATCTCCGCCCTTCGCGCTTGGCATCCGAGTTGCTGACTTCGAGCAGAGTACCATTGCACATTCCTGCGCGGAGGATGCCGTGAAAGCGAGCGACGCCGCCGAGAAGCCCGTCCGCACCACGCTCACGCGCCAAGACGGTTACCGGTTCCGCGTCCGCTTCGACCAGGAGGGGATGCCGGACCTGCTCACCGACGAGCCCCCGCCGCTCGGCCAGGGCTCGGGGCCGAGCCCGTCGCGGCTGCTCGCGGCCGCGATCGGCAACTGCCTGGCGGCGAGCCTGCTCTTCTGCACGGGCAAGGCGCGCCTCGACGTCGCGGGGCTCGAGGCGGAGGTGGACGTGACCACCACGCGCAACGCCGAGGGGCGGCTCCGCATCGGCCGGGTGGACGTGCGCCTCGTGCCCACGGTCACCGCCGAGACGCGCGCGCGCATGGGCCGCTGCCTGGAGATCTACGAGTCGTTCTGCACGGTGACCGAGAGCCTGCGCGCGGGCCTCGACGTGGCCGTGCGCGTCGAGCCGGAGGTCCGGGCATGACGGCGGCGGCGCCCCGCTACTGGAACGCCTACGTGGCCGGCGTCGCGCTCGGCGGCACGCTCCTCGCGAGCTACGTGCTCATGGGCTGGGGGCTCGGCGCCTCCGGTGCCTACACGCACGTCGCGGCGCACCTCGAGGGGGCGGTGGCGCCCGGCCGCGCGCAGGCGAACGCGTACGTCGCGGGCTACCTCGAGGCGGGGCGGCTCTGGGCGCAGTGGATCGTGCTCGAGATGACGGGCGTGGTCCTCGGCGCCCTGCTCGGCGCCTGGACGGCGGGGCGCCTGTCGTGGCGGCTCGACCGGGGCCCACGGATCGGCCGCGGCCGGCGACTGCTCTTCGCCTTCGTCGGTGGCGCGACCGTCGGGTTCGCAAGCCGCCTCGCCCAGGGGTGCACGAGCGGGCTCGCGCTCTCGGGCGGCGCCGTGCTCGCGCCGGGCGCGTGGGCGTTCCTGATGGCGTTCATGGGGGGAGGCTTCGTCATGGCGTGGATCGTGCGGAGGGCGTGGCGATGAGCTGGCCGCTCGGGCTCGAGGGCGCGGGCGGGCTCGTCGCCGGGCTCCTCCTCGGCGTGGCGTTCGGCTTCATCCTCGAGCGCGGCGGCCTCGGGGACCCGAAGAAGCTCACCGGCCTCTTCTACCTGCAAGACTTCACCATGCTCAAGGTGATGTTCACGGCGATCGCGCTCGCCGCCGCCGGGATCGGCGTCCTGGCGCTCCTCGGCGTCATGGACCTCTCGCAGATCGCCGTGCAGCCCACCTACCTCTGGCCGCAGATCGTCGGCGGCCTGGTCCTCGGCGCCGGGTTCGCGCTCGGCGGCTACTGACCCGGCTCCTCGGCCGTGGGTGCGGCCGCGGGGCGGGTGGATGCGCTGACGTTCATGGGCGGGCTGGTCGCGGGAATCCTCGTCTTCGCCGAGCTCTACCCGCGGCTCGCGGCGTTCGTGTGGAGCGGCGAGCTTGGCGAGGGCACGCTGGCCGAGCTGCTCGGCGTGCCGTTCTGGGTGCTCGCCGGCGCCGTCGTCCTGATGGCCCTCGGCGCGTTCTGGCTCGTGCGCAGGCTCGAGCCGAAGCAGGAGGCGAACCGATGACGAGACGGCTCGTGCTCGCGCTGCTCGCCGCGGCTCTCGTCGCCGGCCTCGCGGCGCCGGCGGCCGCCGAGGGGCTGCTCGTCGACACGGCATGGCTCGCCGCGCACCTCGAGGACGCGGACCTCCGGATCGTGGACATGGTCGGCGACGCGGAGGAATACCAGAAGGCCCACGTCCCGGGCGCGGTGCATCTCGACGTCAGCGACGCGCGCGTCGCGGTGCCGGCCGGCGGCTTCCGCCTGCCGACCGCGGGGGAGGGCGCACGCCTGCTCGGGAGCCTCGGGATCGGCCCCGGCACCCGGGTCGTGATCTACGACGACAGCGGCGGCCTGCACGCCTCGCGCCTGTTCTTCACGCTCGACGTCTTCGGCCACACGAAGGTCGCGCTCCTCGACGGCGGGATCCAGGCGTGGCGCCGGGCGCGGCTGCCGCTGACGACGGACATCCCCCGGGTCGCGCCGACGGACTACCGGCCGGTCGTGCGCGGCGAGCGGGTCGTGAGCGCCGAGTGGGTCCGCGACCACCTGAAGGACCCGGCGCTCGCGCTCGTGGACGCGCGGACGTCCGCCGAGTACACGGGCAAGGATCGCCGCGCCAAGCGCGGCGGCCACATCCCCGGCGCGGTCAACGTCGAGTGGCGGAAGAACCTCCGGACGGACGGGACCTTCAAGCCGCTCGCGGAGCTCCGGGCCATGTACGTCGGCCAGGGCGTCACGCCCGACAAGACGGTCGTCACCTACTGCCAGACGCATCACCGGGCGGCGCACACCTACTTCGTGCTGCGGCTGCTCGGCTACCCGAAGCTCGCGGGCTACGACCGGTCCTGGATCGAGTGGGGGAACCGGGACGACCTGCCGGTGACGCAGTAGCCGGGGCGGAGGCGGGCGGCGCGGAGCACTGGCCGCGCCTCGTCGGGCTCTGCCTCGGGCCGTCGCTCTTCGTCGCGATCCTCGTCTGGCCGCTGCCGGGTCTGGCGCCGCGGGCCCACGTCCTCGCCGGGATCTTCGCCTGGGCCGTCGTCTACTGGATGACCGCCGCGCTGCCGCTCGCGGTCACCGCGCTGCTGTCCTCCGTGCTCGCGATCGCGTTCGGGGTGGCGCCCGCGCGGACCGTGCTGGCGCCCTACGCCGACCCGGTGATCTTCCTGTTCATCGGCAGCTTCATCATCGCCGCCGCGATGCGCACGAGCGGGCTCGACACGCGCTTCGCCTTCGCGCTGCTGCGCCGCGACTGGGCGACGCGCACGCCCGGGAGGCTGCTCGCCACCGTGGGCGTGATCACGTGCGCCCTGTCCCTGTGGGTGAGCAACACCGCGACCACCGCGATCATGCTCCCGGTCGGGCGGGGCCTCCTGCGGGGCTTCGGCGCGGCGGGCGACAGCGCGCAGAGCCGCTTTCCGATCGGGCTCATGCTGATGCTCACCTGGTCGTCGTCGGTCGCGGTCGGCATCCCGGTCGGCTCGCCGCCGAACCTGATCGCGATCGAGATGATCCGCGAGCTCGGCGGGCGGCGCCTGACGTTCTTCGACTGGGTCGCCGTCGCGATGCCCCTGACCGTGCTGATGCTCGCCCTCTGCTGGGTCGTCCTCGACCGGCGCTACGGCGAACCGGCGGCGCGCGCGGGCGACGTCCGGGCGTGGATCGCCGCGGAGCGGGCGCGCCTGGGCCCGTGGCGGCGCGCCGAGGTCAACGTCCTCGTCGTGTTCGTGCTGGTGGCCGTGCTCTGGATGCTGCCCGGCGCCGTCGCGGCCCTCGCCTCGCCGGAGGCGGCGCTGCCGCGCTTCTTCGAGGCGCACCTGCCGGAGTCGGTCATCGCGCTCGCCGGCGCCGTGCTCCTGTTCCTGCTGCCCACGGACGCCCGGCGCGGCGAGTTCACGGTCTCGTGGCGCGAGGCCTCGCGCATCGACTGGGGCACGATCCTGCTCTTCGGCGGCGGGCTCTCGCTCGGTCACCTGATGTTCGAGACCGGCCTGGCCGCGGCCGTCGGGCGCGCGCTCGTGGGCGCCTCGGGTGCCGAGGGCGTGTGGGCGCTCACGGCGGTCGCGATCGTGGCCGGCATCCTGCTCTCCGAGGCGTCGTCGAACACCGCCTCGGCCAGCGTCGTGGTCCCCGTGATGATCGCCGTGGCGGGCGGGCTCGGCGTGAGCCCCGTGCCCCCGGCGCTCGGCGCCGCCCTCGGGGCGAGCTTCGGCTTCATGCTGCCCGTCTCCACGCCGCCGAACGCGATCGTCTACGGGTCGGGGCTCGTGCCCCTCCGGGAGATGGTGCGCTCGGGGCTGATCCTCGACGCCCTCGGCGCGGTCCTCATCTGGCTCGGCCTCCGGGTGCTCTGCCCGCTCACCGGCATGGTTTGATCGACGTCGGGGGGAGCGACCCGCCGGTCCTGACCGCCAGGGGGCGCCTGGGGCGGCCGCGGGCCAGGGCCGGGGTCGGCACGCCTCACCGCGTGCCCCGTTCAGCGTCCAAGCCGTTGAAATAACGAGGCTCGTGTCTGGCAGTCGCATTGCAGCCCTGAGGAGTGGTATGACGGCGCAGAAATTCTACCGGCGGGTGCTCGTCGAGACCGGCCGCCCGAGCCTGGCGGACGCCAAGCGGGCCACCGGGGCGGTGCTCCGCGCGCTCCGTGACCGGCTCACGCCGGCGGAGGCCGGGCAGGCCGCCGCCCAGCTGCCCCGCGAGCTCAAGGCCCTGTGGTGGCAGGGCGAGACCGACGATGCGCGCCAGCCGCTCAAGATGCACCGCCGCGAGTTCTACGCGCGCGTGCAGCAGGAGGCCGGGCTCGGCTCCGAGCGCGAGGCGCGGCTCGTGACCGGTGCGGTGTTCGCCGCGCTCAAGGCGCAGCTCTCGCCGGGCGAGGCCGACGACATCCACACCCAGCTGCCGAAGGACCTCAAGGTCGTGTGGGAGGACGCGTGATGCCACGCAAGAAGCGGCGGACGGCCCGGCGCCCGGCGCCGCGGCGTCGGAGCAGCCTGGAGGATCGCGGCGAGGTGATCGAGCTCGCCCGGGAGGTGGTGGGCCACACCGAGACGAGCCCCGCGCTCTCCGGCGGCGACCTCGACGCCGACTGGCAGTCGGCCTCCTCGACGGGCGAGGAGGCGGTCGGCGGCAGCGTCGCCACGCCCGACCAGGACGTGGTGGACGAGCTCGGCCGCGCGCTCGGCGTCGAGCAGGAGGCCGACGCCCAGGTGCACACCTCCGACGAGCTGCTGAAGCAGCGCGACCGGTTCTACTGGCACCTCGAGCGCGACGCGGCCGACGCCGAGGAAGGGCGGCCGCGCAGGAGGCGGGCATGAAGATCCTGCACCCGACCGACTTCTCGGAGTGCGCGACCCTCGCCGAGCAGCAGGCGCTCGGGCTCGCGCAGAAGCTCGGCGCCGAGGTCGTGCTGTTCCAGGCGCTCGTCGAGGCGCCGCTCTACGGCGAGGGGCTCCTGAACGTCCGCGAGGCGCAGAAGGTCTACGACGCCCAGCGGACGTGGGCGGAGGAGAGCCTGGCGGCGCGCGCCGCCGAGCTCGGGAAGGCGGGCGTGACGGCGCGCTTCCGCGTGTCGGTCGGCGTGCCGTTCGAGGAGATCGTCAAGGCGGCGAAGGACGAGCAGGCCGACATGATCGTCATGGGCACCCACGGGCGCGGGGGCCTGAACCGCCTGCTGCTCGGCAGCGTCGCCGAGCGCGTGATCCGCACCGCGCCGTGCCCCGTGCTCACGGTGCGCCAGACGTAGGGCGACGCCGCGGCCTGAGCCGATGGACCCGAGCCTCGCCGCGTTCTTCGAGCCGGCGTCGGTCGCCGTGCTCGGGGCGTCGGACGACCCGTCCAAGGTCGGCGGCAGCGTGCTCGCCAACCTGCGCGCCGGCGGGTTCCCGGGCACGATCGTCCCCGTCAACATCCGCCGCACGGTGGTGCAGGGGCTGCCGGCGGTGGCCTCGATCCGCGACGCGCCCGGGCCGGTGGACGTGGCCGTGGTCGCCGTGCCCGCGCCCGCCGTGCTCGCCGCGCTCAAGGACTGCGTCGCCCACGGCGTGCGGGGCGCGGTGGTCGTCACCGCGGGCTTCCGCGAGGCGGGCGGCGAGGGCGCGGCGCGCGAGGCCGAGCTGCGGGCGTGGCTCGCCGGCCAGCCGCTCCGGCTGCTCGGGCCGAACTGCCTGGGCTGGATCCGGCCGACGCGCCGGCTCAACCTCACGTTCGCGCCGGGCATGCCGCGCACGGGGCCGATCGGCTTCTTCTCGCACTCGGGCGCGCTCTGCACGGCGATCCTCGACTGGTCGCGCGAGCACGGGATCGGCTTCTCGCTGTTCGCGAGCCTCGGCAACCAGGCGGATTTGACCGAGACCGAGCTGCTGGAGGCCCTCGCCGAGGATCCCGAGACGCGCGTGATCCTCGGCTACGTCGAGGGCGTCGCCGACGGCCGGCGATTCTTCGAGACGCTCCGCCGCGTGGCGGCGGCGAAGCCCTGCGTGCTGATGAAGGCGGGCCGCTCCGCCGAGGGGGCCCGGGCGGTCTCCTCCCACACCGGTGCCCTCGCCGGATCGGACGCGGCGTTCGAGGCGGCGGTCGTCCAGGCGGGCGCGGTCCGCGCCGAGACGCTCGAGGACCTGTTCGACCTCGCGCGCGCCCTCGCCGCGCAGCCGCTGCCGGTGGGCCGCGGCGTCGTCATCGTGACGAACGGCGGCGGCCTCGGCGTCCTCGCCACCGACGCCGCGCGGGCCGTGGCGCTCGACGTGCCGCCGCTCGCCCCCGCGGTGCGCGAGCGGCTCGCGCGGGTCCTGCCGCCCGGCGCGGCGCTCGGCAACCCCGTGGACCTCGTCGGGGACGCCACCGCGGCGCGCTACGGCCACGCGCTCGCGGCGCTCGGCGGCGGCGACGCCGCGCACCTCGTGTGCCTGGCGCCGCAGGCCGCCACCGATGCCTCCGGCGTCGCGCGCGCCGTGCTCGGCGCCACGCGCGGCTGGCGCCGGCCGGTGCTCGCGGTGTTCGCGGGCGGCGGGCGCGTGCGGCCGGGGGCGCAGAGCCTCGAGGACGGCGGCGTGCCGTGCTACCCGTTCCCCGAGCGCGCGGTGCGCGCCCTCGCGGGGATGGCGGCGCTCGCCGAGCGGCGCGCGCTGTCGCGCGCGGCGTTCGCGCCGGCGGTGGACCGCGCCGGCGCGCGGGCGCACGTGGACCGGCTCGCCGCCGCGGGGACGGCGTCGCTCGGGCTGCTCGAGGGCGCCCCGCTGCTCGAAGCGTACGGCGTGCCGGTGCTCGGCGCGCGCGCGGTCGAGGACGGCGCGGGCGCGGCGCGGGCGGCGCGCGAGCTGGGCGGACCCGTGGCGCTCAAGATCCTGTCGCCCGACATCTCCCACAAGACGGAGGTCGGCGGCGTGCGGCTCGGCGTCCCGCCGGCGGAGGCGGGCGCGGCGGCGGAGGCGCTGCTCGCCCGCGTCCGGGCCGCGCGGCCCGCGGCGCGGCTCGCGGGCGTGCTCGTGCAGCGCATGGCGCCGCCGGACGGGCTCGAGATGCTGCTCGGGGCCGTGCGCGATCCGCAGTTCGGCCCGCTCGTCGTGCTCGGCGCGGGCGGCATCTACGTCGAGGTGCTCGCCGACACGGCCACGCGCCTGGCGCCGCTCGGCCTGGGCGAGGCACGCGCGATGGTGGACCAGCTCCGCCTGGCGCCCGCCCTCCGGGGCGCGCGGGGCCGGCCGCGCGCCGACCTCGCCGCGCTCGCCGAGGCCATCTGCCGGTTCGCGCTGCTCGTCGCCGACGCGCCGCGCCTGCTGGAGCTCGAAGTGAACCCGCTGCTCGTCGGGGCCGCGGGCCCCCTGGCGATCGACGTCCGCGGCCGGATCGGTGGCCTCCCATGACCTCGCGGGCCTTCGCGCTGACCGCGGCCGCCCTCTGCCTCGGCCTCGTGGTCGCCGGCGTCGCCGACGACGTGCCGGCGCCCGCCCGGCGGGTCGAGGCGGGGCGGAGGCTCTTCATCGAGAGCGGCTGCCACGGCTGCCACACCGTGGGCGCGATGGGCACGCCCATCGGGCCCGACCTCGCGCGGCTCGGCGCCAGGTGGGGCCTCGACGAGATCGAGCGCTGGCTGCGCGACCCGTCCGCCCAGCGGCCGCGCGCGCACATGCCGAAGCTCGAGCTGAGCGAGGCCCAGGTGCGCGCGCTGGGCGCGTACCTCTCGTCGCTGCGCTGAGGCGCGGCCTCCCCACCATGGGGCGGAGCCGCGAGCGCGTGCGCCCCGCAATGGACTGATTTCATTGCGCTCACGCTTGGCGTCCCGGTTGCACGACGGAGGAGCAGGGGGGAGGGACGCGGAGATGGAGGATGCGGACGTGGGCGTCGACGGCCTCTCGATCGACCTGATCCGGAGGGGGCTCGCGAGCGAGCGGCTCGGGCGCCACATCTACCTCTTCGGGCGGACCGCGTCGTCCTGCGCGCTGGCGCGCCAGCTCGCCGATGCGGGCGCGGAGGAGGGCACCGTCGTGCTGGCCGAGGACGGCGCCCGCCTGCATCTCGCCGTGCTCCTCCGCCCGGACCTCCCGCTACGCTCGGCGGCGCGCTTCGCGTCCATCGCGACGCTCGCGCTGGCCGACACGCTCGGCGCCGACGGCGCGCCCGACGCGGTCGAGTGCACGATGGCCGCGCAGGGCGCGCAGTACGTGATCCTGGGCGTCGGCGCCGAGTGGCGGCCGCGGCGCGACGCGGCGGCGGGCGTCGACCGCAACGCGTTCACCGCGGCGTTCCTGAACCATCTCGATCGCTGGTTCACCCGCTGGGAGGCGGGAGGGATCGGGGCGCTCGACGTCGGCCGGCGCGCGTCGAGCCGGCTGATCCCGGGGGAGGGGGGCCATGCGCGTCAGTGAGCTCATGAGCCGGGGCGGGCGCGTCGTCGGCATCGTCACCGAGACCGACCTGCTGCGCCGCATCTGCCGCTGCGACCCGGGGAGCGCCGAGTGCCAGGCGATCGTCGTCTCGTTCCCGTAGGGGCGCTCGTCCTCGTGGCGGCGCTCGCGCTGAGCGGCTGCGCCGCCGCGTACGTGCAGGGCCGCGTCGCGCTCGCCGAGGGCCGCTGGGCGGACGCGACGACGCACTTCGAAGCCGCGCTGGCGCGCGAGCCGGGGGCGCCCGAGGCGCTCACCGGCCTCGGCGTCGCCCTCTACAAGCAGGACGCGCTCGACCGGGCCGAGGCGGTCCTCCGCCGCGCCGTCGTCGCGGAGCCGGCGCGGGCCGAGGCGCGGCTCTACCTCGCGCTCGTGAGCTGGCGGCGCGGGCAGGACCAGGAGGCGGTGACGCAGCTTGCCGCCCTCCGCGGGCTCGACGTGCACCCGCGCACCGCCGCGCAGCTGGATCGCGCCGCGCGCGTGATGCGGCTCGCGGGCGTGCCGGACGAGGCGCGCGCGTTCGTCGCCGCGAGCCTCGAGGACGAGCTCGCGTGGGAGCGCGACGTGCGGGAGGCGCGGCGTGGTCCCCGGATGCCGCTCGAGCCCGTCTGGCTCCGCGCCTGGGACGCGCGCGACCCGTTCCCGCGCAGCTGGTGCCCGTGAGGCGCGGCTCGGGCTCCATCCGGGCACGCTGAGCCCGTTGCCCGTTGGCGGGAACGGGTCCCCGTCGAGCCCTCCTGCGCGCGCCCGTCGGCCCGACGCCACGTGCCGCGCTCGACATGACGTCGGGAACGGCACACGAGCGCTCGGCGAGGGCGCGCGAGCTCGCGGACGGTGGGCGAGCCCGCATTATTCGCGAACGGTCATCGCGCGAGGCGGGCAGGGCCTGTCGCAGGGTGCGGTCCCCGCGGGACCGCACCCTGCGCCACCCGCCCGGTCGCGCCATCGCCGTTCGTGAATAATGCGGGGCTAGCGC
The DNA here is from genome assembly GCA_001788495.1 of Candidatus Rokubacteria bacterium RIFCSPLOWO2_02_FULL_73_56. Classification (GTDB taxonomy): domain Bacteria; phylum Methylomirabilota; class Methylomirabilia; order Rokubacteriales; family CSP1-6; genus GWA2-73-35. The sequence goes on along the minus strand of MGCF01000162.1, from coordinate 9,535 downwards.
GCGGCGGGCGGATCCGCGGACGGGGCGGGCGTGAAGACGAGCTCCGTCACGCCCTGCTCCGTGCGGCGTTGCTCGACCCGCCCGTAGCGGACGATCAGGTCGAGCATCCGCCGGTTCTCCGCGAGCACCCAGGCGCGGAAGCGGCGGACGCCGCGCGCGACGGCGGCCGCCAGGATCGCCCGGAACAGGATCGTGCCGAGCCCCCGCTCCTGCCAGCCGTCCTGGACGACGAACGCGACCTCGACGGTCGCGGGGTCGTCGGTGGGCTCGTAGCGACCGACGGCGATGAGCTCGTGGTCGCCGTCCGCGGGCTCCGCGACGAGCGCCAGGCGCCGCCGGTAGTCCACGTTCGCGAGCATCGCCGCCCAGTCGGGCGGCAGGCGCTTCATGATCGTGAAAAAGCGCTGGTAGGCCGTGTGCCGGCTCAGGCGGTCGTAGAGGGCGATCAGCCGCGGCGCGTCGTCGGGCCGGATCGGGCGCAGCGTGACCCGGCTGCCGTCGCGGAGCACGAGGGCGCGCTCGAGCTCGCGCGGGTACGCACGATCGTCGGCCGCCGCGGTGTCGGTGGCCATCAGCGCGATTATGCGCCGCGCGCCCGGGCCCGGCATCTCGGTGTGGACGAGGCGCACCGTTGAGGCGCCCGCACCCCACCGGCGGGTGCGGCGACGTCATCGAACGTTCGGAAATCATTGATGTTCGGGTTGGCATCGGGGTTGCGTCAGCCAGATGATCATGGACCTCGACCGCGACCTGATCGTCAAGCAGCTGTCCGGCAAGACGGTGGGCCGCGACGTCCGGCTGCTCGACGCGGTGCCGTCCACCAACGGCGCGCTCCGGCTGCTCGCGCAGCAGGGCGCGCCCGAGGGGACGGTGGTCGTCGCGGACGAGCAGACCGCGGGGCAGGGGCGGCTGCGCAAGCTGTGGTTCTCGCCGCCTGCCGTCAACGTGTACGCGTCGGTCCTGCTCCGGCCCCCGATCCCGCCGCGGGAGGTGCCGGGCTACTCGTTCATCAGCTCGCTGGCGCTCACCGACGCGATCCAGGCGGAGGGGCTCGCGCCGGCCATCAAGTGGCCGAACGACGTGCTCGTCGAGCGGCGCAAGGTCGCCGGCAGCCTCGTGGAGTGCGCGACGAGCGACCGGCAGGTGGACTGGGTGATCCTCGGCGTCGGCGTCAACGTGAACGTCGGGCGCGGGGCGCTCCAGGCCGCGCTCGGCGAGGCGAGTCACGCCGCCGGGTCGCTCGCGGAGGCCGCGCGCCGCGAGATCGACCGCAACGCGTTCGCGGCGGCGTTCCTCAACCTCGTGGACGAGTGGGCGCAGATCTACGCGCTCCAGGGGCCGGGGCCGGTGCTCGAGGCCTGGCGCGACCGCGACATCCTCACCGGGCGCCGCGTCGAGGTGCGCGGCGACGGGACGGCGTACGAGGGGCGCGTGCTGGGCGTCGACCGGGAGGGGTACCTCGTCGTCCGCGACGCGCGCGGCGCGCGCCGGCGGGTGCTCGACGGCGAGATCCGCCTGTCCGACTGACGCCGGGGAAGGGAGCCGCATGGCGGCGATCAAGATCGAATTCAGGGGGAGCGGGGAAGGCCGCGCGCTCCGCGCGCGCGTGAGCGCGCAGCTCACCGGGCTCGTCGACGCACTCGAGTTCCGGCCCACGAGCGTGCGCGCGACCTTCACCGACGAGAACGGACCGAAGGGCGGCAACGCGTTCCGCTGCGCGCTCGAGGTCAGGCTGCCGCGCCGCACGGCCGTGCACGTCGAGGCCGTCTCGACGACGCCGCGCCTGGCCTTCGACGGCGGCCTGGCGAAGCTCGAGCGCCAGCTCGCGCGCGTGCGCGACACGGCGCGCGCGCTCAAGCGGCGGCCCAAGAAGTACTTCGTCGCGAAGCGCGCCCTGAGCCCGTAGGGAGGGAACCACCATGGCGAAGCGCATTCTCGTGCCGCTCGACGAGACGCCGGCGGCGCAGAGCGTGACCGAGGTCGTCGCCGAGATGGCGCGCGGCGGCGGGGCCACCGTGCGGCTGCTCCGCGTGGCGCCCGAGCCGGGGAACGTCATGAGCGGCGGGCACGTGGTCGCGTACGTCGACCAGGAGGCGGCGCGGCTCGAGGCCGAAGGGCTGGACGCGCTGCGGGCGGTCGCGGCGCGCCTCGGCGGGATCCCCGTCGAGTGCGTCGTCCGCTTCGGCGACCCGGCGGCGGAGATCCTGCGCGAGGCGGAGGCCTTCGGCGCGGACCTGATCGCACTCACGACGAAGACGGCGAGCAGCCTCACGCGGGCGGTGCTGGGCAGCGTGGCCGAGCAGGTGTTCCGGAGGGCGGCGGTCCCGGTGCTGCTGTACCGCGCGGCCCGCGAGAGCGCGGCGTGAGCGCCGCGCTGTCGGCGCGGCTCGCGGCGCTCGCGCGGATCACGCGCGCGCCGTCGCCCGTGGTGAGCGTGTACCTCGGCACGCGCTGGGCCGACGAGCACCAGCGGGAGCGCGTCCGCGTGTTCCTCGCGAACGAGATCAAGAAGGCGCGCGCGCTCCCCGGGTCCGCGCTCGGCGAGGACCTGGACTGGATCGCGGCGCAGGGCGAGGCGCTGGTGCAGCAGACGCTCTTCCCCGGCGCCACCGGCGTCGTGCTCTTCGCGTGCGGCCCGCTCGGGCTCCGCGAGGCGCTGCCGGTGCGCGCGGCCGTGGAGGACACGTTCGTCGTGAACGACGCCCCCTATCTCCGGCGGCTGGCGGAGATCGTGCGCGAGACGCCCTCGGCGCTGGTCGTGTTCGTGGACGGCGAGAGCGCGCGGCTGATCCAGGTGGGCACGGACGGCGTCGGCGCGGAGGTCACGCTCGAGAGCGACGTCCCGAACCGTCACCGCCAGGGCGGCTGGCGCCTGCTCGCGCAGACGCGTTTCCAGCGGCACATCGAGGAGCATCGCGGCCGCCACTTCGACGCGGTCGCGGCCACGCTCGCCGACGTCGCGGACGAGCACGGCGTCGACCATATCGTGCTCGCGGGCGAGGCGGGCGCGCTCGTCGAGCGCGCCGCGCCGCTGCTCCGGCTGCGCGAGGGCGCGGCGGAGACGGCCGGCGTGGAGGCGGTGCTGACCGAGGCGGCGAAGGGCGGGCGCGCGACCGCGGGGCTCGAGGCGACGCTCGAGGCGGCCGGCCGCGGCGCCGTGCACCGGCTGTACGTGCTCGCGGCCTTCCGCCAGGCCGGCCGGGAGTGCGCCGCGTGCGGCGCGCTCCAGCCGGGCGACGCGACGGCGTGCCGGCGCTGCCGCGGGGCGACGAAGGAGGTCGAGCTGGGGGAGGCGCTCGTGCAGCGCGTGCTCGCCACGGGCGGCACGGTCGACACCGTCGCGGTCGCCGGCGGGCTCGCGCGCGCCGGCGGGGTCGCGGCGCTGCTCCGGTACCCGCTGTGAGCGGACGCCGGCTGCAGGGAGGACGGCGATGCTGGTAGAGGACGTCATGCAGCGCGAGGTGATCGCGGTGTCCCCGAAGACCACGCTGCCGGAGGCGCTCGGGCTCGTGCAGAAGCGCGGCATCCGGCACGTGCCGGTCGTCGCGGACGGTGAGCTGGTCGGGATCGTCTCGGACCGGGACCTCAAGCGGGTGATGGCATCGCCCGCGACGACGCTCGAGCGCCACGAGCTCGGGTACCTGCTCTCGAAGCTGGCGCTCGCCGACTTCATGACGCGGGGGGTCGTCACGGTCGGGCCGCGGCACCCCGTCGAGGAGGCGGCGCGGATCATGCTGAAGGAGCGGATCAGCGCGCTCCCGGTCGTCGAGGCGGGGCGCCTCGTCGGCATCCTCACCGAGACCGACGTGCTCGGCCTCTTCGTGCGCGCGATGGGGGCCGGCGAGCCCTCGAGCCGGATCGACGTCGTGCTCGGCGCGGGCGAGGCCTCGCTCGCCGGCGTCGTGCGCGCGATCGAGGAGGCGCCGGCGGACATCTCGAGCATCGTGACGCTGCCGGGCCCGACCGGGCGCAAGGAGGTCGTGGTCCGGGTGAAGACGATCAACCCCGGGCCCGCGCTCGAGCGCCTCGCGGCGAGGGGCTACGCCGTCCGCAACCCCTCGCGGGGGTAGCCGGCCGTGCGCGTGCTGCTCGCGACCGACGGCTCGAAGGACGCGCAGGCCGCCACCGCCTACCTGCGGGACTTCCCGCTCCCCGAGGACGCGCGGATCCTCGCGCTGACCGTGGTGGACCTGCCGGCCTCACCGCTCGACGTCCCGCCGGTGCGCGAGTTTCGCGCGGCGCTGCGCGCCGAGGGACGCCGCGTGCTCGACGAGGCGCGCCGCCTCCTCGGGCCGCGCGGCGCGGCCGCCGAGGCGCGCGTCGCCGAGGGCAGCGCGCGGGCGGAGATCCTCCGCACCGCGGAGGAGTGGGGCGCGGACCTGGTCGTGCTCGGCGCCCGGGGCCTGGGCGGCGTGCGGGGACTCCTCCTCGGCAGCGTCTCGTCCGCCGTGGCGCACCACGTGCCCTGCCCCGTGCTCGTCGTCAAGGGACGGCCGCGCCCGCTGGGCAGCGTCCTGATCGCGCTCGACGGATCCGCGCACGCCTGGGCGGGCGTGCGCTTCCTCCTCGGGCTGCCGCTCGCCCGGACGACGAAGGTGCGCCTGCTGAGCGTCGTCGAGCGCCTCCACTACCCGTCGAGCGCGCCGCGGCTGATCCGCGCGCAGATCCGGAGGCTGCTCGCCGACATGGACAAGGAGCGCCGGGCGGAGCTCGACCGCGACCTGGCCCGCGCCGCCGCCGAGCTCCGCGAGAAGCTCACCCGCGTGACGCGCGGAAGCCCGACGGGCACGCCGGCGAGCGAGATCGTCGCCGCGGCGCGGGCGTTCGACGCCGACCTCGTCGTGGTCGGCGCGCGCGGGCGCGGCGGGATCGAGCGACTGCTGCTCGGCTCGGTGTCCGAGCGGGTCCTGCGCGACGCGCGCCGTCCCGTCCTGATCGTCAAGGGGCGGCGCCAGCCGTAGGCCACGTCCGGTGAGGAGGCCGTGATGACCGAGCCGCTCGTGATCCGCGAGGTGCTCTTTCCGACCGACTTCTCCGACGCGTCGCAGCCCGCGTGCGCCACCGCCGTGGATCTCGTCCGCCACTTCGGCGCGCGCCTGCACCTGCTGCACGTCGTCCCGCCGGTCACCGACCCGACGACCGCCCCCGCCGAGATCCGCGCGCTCACGGCCGGGCTCCCGCCGGGGCTGTCGGTGGTGACGGCGATCACGTCGGGGTTGCCGGCGCGGCAGATCGTGGAGTACGCGCGGCGCAACGCCATCGACGTGGTCGTGATCGGCACGCACGGGCGCACCGGGGTCTCCCGGGCGCTGCTCGGCAGCGTCGCGGAGGCGGTCGTGCGCCGCGCGCCGTGCCGGGTCCTGACGGTGCCCGCCGGGCTCGCGGCCGTGCCGGCGGCGCACGCCCCGAGCGCCGACGGCGGGGAGACGACGGCCTGCCTGGTCTGCGGCGCGCGCACGCACGAGGAGCTCGTGTGCGAGGCGTGCCGGGCGAAGATCCGCGGCGAGGCGCTCGGGCGGAAGATGCGCGACGAGCGCGCCGGGCGCTAGCCGCGCATTATTCGCGACCGGCGCTGGCGCGACCGGGCGGGTGGCGCAGGGTGCCGGCCCCGCGGGGACCGCACCCTGCGACAGGCCCTGCCCGCCTCGCGCGATGACCGTTCGTGAATAGTGCGCGCTAGGCGCTCAGCGCGACGGGGGCGGGGCCACGGTCGGCATGCGCACCCGCCGCCACATGTTCACGACGAAGAGCCCGGCGCCGACGAGCTGGGCGAGCCCGCCCGCGGCGACGAGCGGGCGGAGCGCGGGCGCCCCGGCGAGCCCGGCCCCGACCTCCGCTGCCGCGCGCACCGCCGTCGCGAGCGTCAGCACCCAGTAGACCGCCTCGGCCAGCTCCGGCCGGTACCGGGCGTCGTCGCGCGCCGGCCGCGGGAACATCCACGTCGCGACGCCCATGACGAGCATCAGCATGAAGCCCACCAGCAGCAGGTGGACGTGCGCGGTGACGAGCAGGCGCGGCGGCCAGGCGCCGAGGACGAACTCGCTCACGAGGATCCAGCCGCCGAGCAGGAGCCCCGCGACGAGGAACACGAAGCTGGTCTTGATGTAGCGGCGGACCAGCGGGGGCACGGCGCTAGCCCCGGAGCGACAGGCCGAGCGCGACGATCGCGAGCACGACCAGCACGTTGAGGCGCGCCACCCAGGAGGCGCGGGCGCGCAGCGCGGGCGGGGCGCCGGGCGCGCCCGCCCGCGGGCCGAACACGAAGTCGTGGAGCACGCTCAGGACGAGCGCCAGCAGCACGAGCCCGAGCTTGGCGTGGAAGCGCCCGGCCGACAGGAAGACGGGGTGGACGAGGAGGTTGCCGATCCCGGTCGCGACGAGGAGCCCGAGCGCGATCCAGCCCACCGTGCGGAAGCGGACGCCGGTCAGGTGCAGGAGGCGCGCGCGGAGGGCCGGGTCGTCGAGCCGCCGCGCGATCGGGACGAGCACGAGCGCGACGAACAGCATCCCGCCGAGCCACGTGACGGCCGCGAGCACGTGGAGCCAGCGCAGGGCGAGCGAGAGCGCCCTCACGCCTCGTCGCCCTCGGCGAGCGTCCGGAGCTCCTCGAGGTCGCGCAGCACGAAGCGGGCGCCGTCGTCCTCGACCAGGTGCTCCTTGAGCCAGCGGCTCACGACGCGGATCGTGGTCTCCACGGTCGTCCCCGCCATGTCGGCCAGGCTCTGGCGCGTCAGGTGGAACGGCAGCTCGACGCCCTGCTTGACCTTCCGTCCCTCGCGCGCGAGGCGGAGCAGGGTCGCCGCCAGGCGCGCCTCGACCGGGTCCGCCGCGAGCGACTTCACGGAGTCGTGCGCGTCGCGGAGGCGCCGGCCGACCATGAGCGCCATCTCCTTGATGACCGACGGGTAGCGCTCGGCGAGCGCCACGAGCGGCTCCTGGGGGATCTTGACGATCACGCTCGGCTCGGTCGCCTGCGCCGCGGCCGGGTAGGTGCGCCGCTCGATGACCGCGACGCCGCCGAACGGCTCGCCCGGGCCGAGGAGCTCGAGCACGACGTCCTTGCCCGTGCGCGAGTGCTTGAGGATCTTCACGCGCCCCGACTTGACGACGCAGAACCAGCGCGCGGGCTCGCCCTCCATGAAGACGTACTCGCGCGCGCGATACGCGTCCTCGCGCGCGACCGCCTCGAGCGCGTGCACCTCCTTCGCCGGGAGCCCCGCGAACATCGGGCTCGCCCGGAGGAACGCGCCGACCTCCCGACCTGGCACGCGCGGATAGTAGCACGCCCCCGGGCGCGGGAGCCTGAGGCGGCCCCACCCCAGCGCCGGCGCTCGCCGCCCCAGCCCGCGGCCCCGCGGCGCTCGCCCGGCGGCGGGGCGACTCACGCGATTTCAGCTACTTGCTTGCCGCGCGTCGCGCCCGTGTGGGTGGCAGTCGTCTTGCTGCGGAGGACCTCTCGCGGATGACCGTCCCGCTGCTGTACTACATGAGCGCGCGGCGCCGCGCGCCCGGCGGCGCCCCGCGCCCGCCGGCGGAGGCGCCCGCCGGACCGCCGCCCGACGAAGGAGGGCCAGATGATCCGCGTGCTCGTGCCTCTTGACGGCTCCCGGCTCGCCGAGCGCGCGCTCGGCGCCCTGCGCGAGGTTGGCGGTCGGAGCGGCGCCGAGCTGTTGCTGCTCCGGGTGGTCGCGCCCGTCAACCCGGTGCGGCTCGGGCGGGTCGCCCCGTCGGGTCCGGGGCGCACGCTCGCGGCGCGCCGTCGCATCGCGAAGCGCTATCTCGTGCGGGTGCGCGACCGGATGGCGCGCCGCGGCTTCCGGGCGCGCGCGCTCGTCCGCGCGGGCGACCCGGCCGCGCAGATCTTGAAGTTCGCCCGGGAGGAGGGAGTCGACCTGATCGCCATGTCCACGCACGGGCGGAGCGGGCTCCGGCGGGTCCTGTTCGGCAGCGTCGCCGAGGCCGTGATCCGCCGCACGCCGCTGCCGCTCCTGGTCGTCCGCGCCGGCGCCGCGCGCCCGCGCCGCCGGGCGCCATGAGCGGCGCGCGGCAGTCACTCACACCGGAGGAGGAGTGATCGGCCTCCTTCCGAACCCGGAGCTCCGGGGCGTCGCGGAGGAGGTGGAGGTGACGCTGGTCGCGATCATGAGCGAGGCGGCGGCCACGTCGCCGGCCGCCTGACCGCGGGGGACGCCCGTCAGGGCCCCCGCGCCCCACCGAGGGCGCTGATGCCCCAGGCCCCTGCTGGGGCCGCTCGAACCACGGGCCTGGGCCGTTCGGCGAATCAAGGACTTAGAGGCCACCACCCACTGGCACCGCTCTTGCGATCCCAGCAGGCGAGATGAAGTTCTCGGATCCGGCGGACGCGGCGCTCGTGGCGGAGGCGCTCCAGCGCGCCCTGATCTACCGGCTCCTCGCCAGCGCGTTCCTGGGGCCCTCGGAGGCGCGACTCTGCGAGCTGGCGCTGGGCGCGGCGACCGCGGCGGCGGCGGCCCGGGGGCCGCTGCGCGAGCGGCTCGCGCGGCTCGCGCTGGCCGCGAGCGAGGTGGAGCCGGCCGCCGCCGCCGCCGAGCACGCCTACCTCTTCGGCCGCGAGGAGTGCTGCGCCCCGTGGGAGAGCGCGTACGACGACCTCGCGCCCCTCGGCGAGGCGTCCGCGCGCCTGGCCGACGTGGCGGGCTTCTACGAGACGTTCGGCCCGCGGCCCGCCGCCGCGCGGCCCGGCGCGGAGGACCACATCGCCGCCGAGCTCGAGTTCGTGAGCGGGCTCGCGTTCCGGGAGGCCTGCGCGCTGGCCGACGACGAGCCGGACACCCTCGCGGTGACGCGCGGCGTGGCGCGCGCGTTCGTCGGCGAGCACCTCGGGCGCTGGGCGGAAGCCTTTGCGGCGTCCGTGGTCGGGGCCACGCCCGAGCCGTTCCACGCGGCCGCGGCCTCGCTGCTCGGCGCCTGGGTCGCCACCGAGATCGAGGCGCTCGGCGCCGTGCCCGAGCGCGTGCTCCTGCCGGAGGAAGCGGAGCGGGTCTGTCCCGCTGCGGCCTACGCCCTGAGTCCCTCCTCGAACCAGGCGAACGCCTTCCGGTGAAGGTCCCGGAGCGTGGAGATCGTCACGCCGAGGTTCTTCCGCGTCTCCGAGAGGTGGACGAGCCCGAGGAAGAGCGACCAGAGCAAGTCGACCACCTCGCGAGGCTCGTGGCGCCGGTAGAGCCCCTTGTCGATGGCCGCGGCCACGATCCGGCTCACCAGGGAGAAGTTCCGCGCGGAGCGGACGTTGATCTCCTGGAGGGTCTTCGGTGAGATCCCCGCGGTGAGGCCGGGCTGCTGGAGGAAGACGAGCACCTGATAGGACTGCGGGGAGCGCGCGTGGTAGTCGTAGAAGAAGTCCCACACCCGCTTGAGCTGCCGATCGGGACGGAGCCCCGTCGCCATGATCTTCTCGATCGCCTCGCTGAAGCGCTGCATGCTCTCGAAGAGCAGGGAGACGTAGAGGTCTTCCTTGGAACGATAGTAGAGGTAGATCGTCCCCACGGAGACCTCG
>MGCF01000161.1:13614-26801 GCA_001788495.1 Candidatus Rokubacteria bacterium RIFCSPLOWO2_02_FULL_73_56 | reverse complement strand
CATGCTGCTCGGCGAGGGGCGCGGCTTCGAGATCGCCCAGGGCCGGCTCGGCCCCGGGCGCATCCACCACTGCATGCGCCTGATCGGCGTCGCCGAGCGCGCGCTCGAGCTGATGTGCAAGCGGTCGCAGGCGCGCGTGGCCTTCGGCAAGCGGCTGGCCGAGAACGACATCACGCTCGAGCGCATCGCGCAGTCGCGCATCGAGATCGACCAGGCGCGCCTGCTCGTGCTCCACGCGGCCTGGATGATGGACACGGTCGGCAACAAGGCGGCCAAGCAGGCGATCGCCGAGATCAAGGTGGCCACGCCGAACATGACGCTCCGGGTGATCGAGCGCGCCATGCAGCTCCACGGCGGCGGCGGCGTGAGCCAGGCGTTCCCGCTCGCGTCCATGTGGGCGCAGTCGCGCACGCTGCGCTTCGCCGACGGGCCCGACGAGGTCCACCGCCGGCAGATCGGCCGGCTCGAGCTCCGCAAGTGGATGTAGCCCGCGTCTAGCGCGGGAGGACGGCGCGCGTGGCGGCGAGGGCCTCGCGCGCCACGTCCTCCGCGGGGCGCGCCCACGCGGCCGGGTGGGGCGCCTCGTAGGCGACGACGTCCCGGTAGCCCTTGTCCGCGACCAGCGCGAAGAACTCGCGGAACGGCACGATCCCCTGCCCCGGCGGCAGCCGGTCGGTGGCCTGCCCCGGCTCGAGGCCGCTCCGCGGCACGTCGCTGAACTGCACGTAGGCGATCTCGGCGGGGGCCACGGCCGCGAGGTCCGCGAGCGTGGCGCCGCTCCGCCACAGATGATACGTGTCGAGCAGCAGTCCCACGGCGGGGTGGGCGGCGCGCGCGAGCAGCTCGCGCATCGGCGCGAGCGCGTTGAGCTGCTGGGCCTGCGAGTTGAACTCGACCGCGAGCCGGACGCCGCGCGTCGCCGCCAGCTCGCCGACCTCCTGCACGCTCGCGGCCGCGCGCGCGACGTCGCCCCGCCCCCGGTCCACCGGGCTCATCACCCGCGCGCAGCCGAGCGCGGCCGCGCGCGCGCACTGCTCGTCGAAGACCGCGAGCAAGCGCCGCCGCTCGTCGCCCTCGGCCCACATCCAGCCGAGCTCGACCCCGACGCACGCGACCGGCAGCCCGCTCGCCCGCACGAGCCGCTCGACGTGGTCCGCCGGCTGCCCCGCCTCGGCCGCGCGGGTCCAGTCCGCGCGGCGCAGCTCGACCGCCTCCCAGCCGGTCGTCCGGATCACGCGCAGGACCTCCGCCAGCGGCGTCGTGTCGAGCGTCCAGGTGTGGAGCGCCAGCACCACGTTCAGCCTCCTGTCGAGGAAATCATGTCAGCCGCCGGCGCGACTCCACGCGCCGCCCGTGACACGCCGTCGAGACCGGCGGGCTGGACGGCAGCGGACTTGCGGGGAAGACCATACACCCGCCGAGGGAATTCGTGTAGCCTGTCGCCGTGGCGCTCCCGCTCGCCGGCTACCGCGTCCTCGAGCTCGCGCACCTCGTCGCCGGGCCCGTGTGCGGGATGCTGCTCGCCGACCTGGGCGCGGACGTCGTCAAGGTCGAGGCGCCGGCGGGCGGCGACCTCGCGCGCACGGTCTACGACCCGCTGCTCGGCGGCGACAGCGCGGTGTTCCACACCGTGAACCGCAACAAGCGGAGCGTCGCGCTCGACCTCGCGCACCCCGAGGGACGCGCCGCGTTCGCCCGGCTCGCCGCGGGCGCCGACGTCGTCGTCGAGGCCTACCGCGGGGGAGTCGCCGAGCGGCTCGGCATCGACCACGCGGCGCTCGCCCGCGTGAACCCGCGCCTCGTCTACTGCTCGCTCTCCGCGTTCGGCCCGGACGGGCCGTGGCGGGACAAGCCCGGGCTCGACATGCTCGTGCAGGCGCTCTCGGGCCTCATGGCCGTGACCGGCGAGCCCGGCGGCGGGCCGGTCCTGTGCGGGGCGCCCGTGCTGGACACGCTCGGCGCGTTCCAGGCGGCGACCGGCGTCCTCACCGCGCTGCTCCACCGTGAGCGCACGGGCGAGGGTCAGCGCGTGGACGTCTCGCTGCTCGGCGGCGCGCTGCTCGCGCACGCCGCACGTCTCAGCGTGTTCTTCGTCACCGGCGAGGAGCCCGGCCGCCAGGGGAGCGCGCACCCCTACCTCGTGCCCTTCCAGGCCTTCGCCGCGCAGGACGGCTGGATCTACGTCGCGGCGTGGGTGGACCGGCTCTGGGAGCCCTTCTGCGCGGCGCTCGAGCGTCCGGCGCTCGCGGCCGACCCGCGCTTCGCCGCGCGCGCCGACCGCCTCCGCCACCGCGAGGCGCTCGTCGCGGAGGTCGCGCCCGTGTTCCGGGAGCGGACGGTGCGCGACTGGATGGCGCGCCTCGAGAAGCACGACGTGCTCTGCGCGCCGGTCAACACCTACCGCGACCTCGCCGACGATCCGGTCGTGCGGGCGAGCGGTCTGCTCGTCCCGCAGGAGCACCCGCGCGCCGGGCGCCTCACGACGCTCGCCACGCCGATCCGGTTCTCGCGCACGCCCGGCGGGATCCGCGAGCCCGCGCCGGCGCTCGGCGAGCACACGGAGGCGGTGCTGCGCGAGGCCGGCCTCGGGCCCGAGGAGATCCAGCGCCTGCGCGCCGCCGGGATCGTCCGGTGAGGCGCGCGCTCGTCCTCGCGGCGCTCCTGCTCCTCGCCGCCCCGGCCCTCGCCCAGCCGCCCACGCCGGCGGGCGACGACGAGCAACGGCTCGCCGACCTGCTCGTCGAGCTGCTGGGCTACCGCACGCGGCCGCCCTTGACGGCGCGCCCGGCCGAGGACATCCTGCGCGAGATCCGGGCGGCCGCGCAGCGGCTCCTCGGCGGCGACCCCGAGAAGCTCGAGCAGCGCTTCGACGCGCTCGCGGGCGCCGTGCTGCGCACGCATCATCCCGACCACGTCGCGGCGTGGGAGGCGCAGCTGCGCCGGCGCGACGTCGCGCGCACGCGGGCCTACCTCCACACCATCCGCCAGGCGCTCGAGCAGCACATGGTCGACGAGGCGCGCTACCCGACGACCGAGGAGGGCCTGGAGATCCTGTTCGGGTCCGGTGGGCGCGGCGGGCTGCCGTACCTGGGCCGCTCGGTCCGCACCGTGGACGCCTGGGGCCACGCCTTCGTCTACCGCGCGCCCGGGCGCGGCGGCGCGCCCTACGACCTCCGGTCCGTCGGGCCGGACGGTGCGGAGGGCACGGCCGACGACATCGAGTGAGGCATGGCCAGGCGCCGGCCGGCCGCGCCCCCCCCGGAGCGCCCCGCGCTCGACTGGGTGGCGGCCCTCCTCGTCGCGCAGCTCGCGTTCGTCGCCTTCCTGCCGGCGCTCCGCGGCGAGTTCGTCCTCTGGGACGACGACACGAATTTCCTCAAGAACACGGCGTGGCGCGGGCTCGGCTGGGACGAGCTCGAGTGGATGCTCACGACGCCGCACAAGGGCCAGTGGATCCCGCTCAGCTGGCTCACGCTCGGCCTCGACTACCGCCTCTGGGGCCTCCACCCGAGCGGCTTCCACCTCACCAGCCTGATCCTCCACGCGGCCAACGCCGCGCTCGTCTACGCGGTGGCGCGTCGCGTGCTCGCGCGCGCCCTGCCCGGCGGCGGCGAGGCGCTCCGCGTGGGCGCGGGGCTGGCCGCGCTGCTCTTCGCCCTCCACCCGCTGCGCGTGGAGTCCGTCGCGTGGATCACCGAGCGCCGCGACGTCGTCTCGGGCCTCTTCTACCTGCTCGCGCTGCTCGCGTACCTCTTCGAGCGCCGCCGCCTCGCCCTCGGCGCCTTCGCCCTCGGGCTCCTCGCGAAGGCGATCGTCGTGAGCCTGCCGGTCGTCCTGCTCCTGCTCGACGTCTGGCCGCTGCGCCGCCTCGGGTGGGCCGACCTCCGCCGGGCCCCGTGGCGCGTGCCCGCGCTCCGGGAGAAGCTCCCGTTCGTCCTGCTCGCGGCGGCCGGCTCGGCGAGCGCGGTGTGGGCGATGGTCGTGGGCTCCGGCCTCACGGCGCCGGCCCAGCTCGGCCTCGTGAGCCGCGTCGCGATCTCGTTCTACTCGACGGCCTTCTACCTCTGGAAGACCCTGTGGCCCCGCGGCCTGTCGCCGCTCTACGAGCTGCCCGTGCCCTTCGACCCGTGGGGCTGGCCGACCCTGCTCGCCGCCGCCGTCACGCTCGCGCTCTCGGCGCTCGCCCTGGCGACCGCGCGGCGCGCGCCCGCGTTCGCCGCCGCCTGGGCCGCGTACCTCGTGATCCTGCTGCCCGTGGTCGGCATCGTCCACAACGGCCCGCAGATCGCCGCCGATCGCTACACGTACCTGGCGTGCCTGCCGTGGGCGCTCCTGGCCGGCGGCGGCGCGGTCGTCCTCGCGCGGCGGCTCGCGGCGCGGCCGGGCGGCCGGGCGCGCGCGGGCGCGCTCGCCGGGCTCGCCGCAGGCGTGGTGCTCGCGCTCGGCGCGCTCACGGGACGGCAGGCGCGCATCTGGCACGACTCCGAGGCGCTCTGGCAGCACGCGCTCCGCGTGAGCCCGTCGGCCATCGCGCACAACAACCTCGCGGTGCTGCGCTCGGACGAGAACCGCTGGGACGCGGTGCTCGCGCACGCCGAGGCGGCGCTGCGCCTGCGGCCCGCCTTCGCGGAGGCCCACGCGGCCGCGGGCGCGGCGCTCGACCGGCTCCAGCGCACCGACGAGGCGATCGCGCACTTCCAGGAGGCGATCCGCGTCGACCCGCGCCTGCCCGCGGCGTGGAACCACTGGGGCGTCGCGCTCGGCCGCCAGGGCCGGCTCGACGAGGCGCTCGCGCGCTTCCGCCACGCGCTCGAGCTGAACCCCGAGTACGCCGACGCCTACCACAACATCGGCGTCGCGCTCGAGCGCCAGGGGAAGACCGAGGAGGCGCGGGCCGCCTACGGGCGGGCGCGGGCGATCCGCGCCGCGCAGGCCCGCTGAGGGCGCTCCCCCCGACGGCGCTCAGGACGCGCCGAGGCGCCCGACGAGGGGGAGCTTGAGCGCGGGGCGCTTGACGTCCACGCCGAAGACCAGCGAGAACAGGTTCAGCTCGAGCCCCTCGTCCCACGACACGAGCACGCCCGCCAGGCCGAAGAGCGAGAGCTGGACGCCGGTGCCGCTCGGCGCCGGGCCCACGACGTCGCCGTGCGGCAGCCAGTCCTTGCCGATCGCCGTCGGCGGCAGGGCGAGCCCGAGCTCGGGCACGGCGCGCCCGACCCAGGCGGTGAACGTGTTGCTGTTGGGCCCGGGCCACGTCCGGTAGCTCGCGGGGTACGGGTACGCGGCGACGGCGGCCTCGACCTTCGCGACGAGCGCGTCCACGCGGGGGCCGCGCAGGTCCACGAGCCTGGTGGGCCGGGCGCCGAACCAGTGGTTGTCGGGGCCCGTGCGGTTCACGCGCACCGCGGGCGCGCCCCGGTCCACGCCCCAGCCGATCACCTCGTAGCGCGTGAAGGCGGGCGCCCCGCGCGGCTTCACCGCGATCCACGTGTGCACGGCGAAGACGCCCCGCCAGCCGACCGTGCGCGCGGCGTACACCTGCACGACCGCCTCGCGCGTCGTCGCCGGGTCGGGCGCCTGGCCCGAGGGGCCGCGCTCGAGCTGCCACCAGTCGCCCCGCGCGCGCTCGAGCACCGCGCAGCCGCCGAGCGCCGGCAGCGCGAGCAGGAGTCCCAGGGCCGCCGCGGCCCGGCGCCTCACCCGCCCAGCTCCCGGCGCACGATCCGGGCCCCCTCGACGAGCGCGGCGAGCTTCTGCTTGACGACCCAGCGCGGCGTCTCCCAGAAGCCGCAGTCCGGGTTCACCCAGAGCCGCTCGGGCGGGACGAACGGGAAGAAGCCGCGGATGCGCTCGGCCACGTCGGCGCCCGTCTCCGCCTTGAACGCCTTGACGTCCACGACGCCCGCGCCCAGCTCCTTGTCGCGCGGGAAGTCCTTCCAGCGCGCCGGCTCCTCCATCCCGCGGTTGGCGAACTCGAGCACGATCTGCGAGGCGCGCACCTCGTGGAGCGTCGGGAACACGTTGCGGTAGTCGCGCACGGCGCTGAACGGGCGCCCGTAGAGGTTGCCGAAGCAGACGTGCACGGCGAGCTTCGCGTCCACGCCCTCGACGGCGCGGTTCACGCCCTTGGCGAACTGCGGCACCGCGCCGGCGTACATGCCGCTGTGCGGCTCGTCGATCTGGATGAAGTCGCAGCCGACGGCGACGAGCGCCTTGCACTCGGCGTTGACGATCTGGACCAGGTCGGCGAGCAGCGTGTCCTTGTCCCGGTAGCCGCCGCCGAGCCGGAGCGGGATCAGCAGCGTGTACGGCCCCGGCACCGTCGCCTTGATCCGCCGGGTCGTCAGCGCGCGCGCCAGCCGGAACTCGTCCACGATGCCGAGCCCGTGGGGCGCCGCGATCTTCTCGAGCACCTCGAAGGGCGTGTTCGTGTCCCAGAGCGGCTGGCCGAGCTTGCGCGGCGGCTCGAGCGCGCGGAGGCCCTGGATGTGCTCGTAGAAGCCGACGATGAACCGGACGCGCATCATCTCGCCCGTCGTCAGCACGTCCACGCCCGCGCGCTCCTGGTCGAGGAGCGCCGCCTGCGTCGCGTCCTCCATCAGCTCGCGCACGTCGAGGGCGCCGAGGCGTCCGGCCTCCATCGCCTCGCGCGCGAGCCACACCCAGCCGGGCAGCCCGTGGCTGCCGATGACGGACGTCGTCAGCATGACGGGCGGATTATACCGGACCGCGCTATCCTGGGGCGGCGCGACGGCCGGCGAGCCGCGGCGCGCGGGAGGACGCTCCGATGGCACTCGACCTCGTGGTGTGCGGCGGCACGGTCATCACCCCCGGCGGCGCGGGGCTCCGCGACGTCGGCGTCAGCGGCGAGCGGATCGCGGTCGTCGCGCAGCCGGGCGCGCTCCCCACCGCGGGCGCGCGGGTCCTCGACGCGACGGGGCTCATCGTGTCCCCGGGCGGCGTCGAGCCCCACACGCACCTGGCGCACGCGATCATGAGCCACCCCGACGAGCCGAGCGTCACGCTCGGGCCCGAGGACGACACGCGCGGCATGGCCCATGGCGGCACGACCACGCACATCGACTTCTGCTACGTGCGCCCCGGCGCCACGATCCCGGCGACGCTCGAGCAGCGGGCCGCCCGCTGGAAGGGCAACTCGCACGTGGACTACGCCTTCCACATCACCCTCTGCGGCGCCCTCGAGCTCGCCGTCTTCGAGCAGATCGGCGAGGCGATCCAGGGCGGCTCGCCGAGCTTCAAGACCTTCACGACCAACATCCTGCCGCCGCACCCCGGGCGCCCCGGCACCCGGCTCGACTTCGGGCGCATCGGACACGCGATGGAGCGGATCGCGCGGCACGGCGGCATCCTGGCCGTCCACGGGGAGGACGAGGACCTCGTCCAGTGGAACTACGAGCGCTTCCGCGCCGAGGGGCGCCTGGACGGGACGAACCTCCACCTGGTCCACACCAAGCTCTCCGAGCTGCTCGCCTTCCGGCGCACCCTCGCGCTCGCGCGCGCGACGGGCTGCGCCGTCTACTTCGTCCACACCTCGGCGCGCGAGGGCGTGGAGGCCGTCGGCGAGGCGCGGGCGGCGGGCCTGCCCGCGTACGCCGAGACGCTCCACCAGTACGCGTGCTTCAACGCCGAGCACTACAAGCAGCCGCGCGGCTTCTGCTCGCACACCTATCCCTCGCTCAAGCTCCCCGAGGACCAGCAGGCGCTCTGGCGCGGGCTCGTCGGCGAGGGCGTCTCCACGCTCGCGACCGACGAGTACCCCACGAGCCTCGCGCTGAAGCTCCGGGGCCGGACGATCGAGGACGTCACCGGCGGCAACGTCGGCGCCGAGGCGCGCCTGGGGATCGCGTGGACCGAGGGCGTCGTCAAGCGCGGCATGACGCTCGAGCGCTTCGCCGCGATCACCGCGACCAACGCCGCGCGCATCTTCGGCCTGTATCCCGCGAAGGGCGTGCTCGCGCCGGGCAGCGACGCCGACCTCGTCCTGCTCGACCCGACGCTCAAGAAGACGCTCACGCGCGACGACTTCCACGTGACCGACTACAGCCCGTGGGAGGGCTGGGAGGTCGCGGGCTGGCCGGTCGTCACGCTCCTGCGCGGGCGGGTGATCGCCGAGCGCGGCAAGCTCCTCGGCGGCACGGGCGACGGCCGCTGGGTCGCGCGGAAGATCGACGGCGGGGTGCTCGCCCGCCCCGTCTGCTGAGGCCGCGCTCCCATCCAGAGCCGGGGGACTCCCGTGATCGCGCTGCTCTGCGTGCTCGCCTTCTCCGGCACCTTCTCCATCGGCGCCTTCCCCGCGGTCCTGCCCGAGCTGGGCCGGAGCGCCGCGCTGGCCGACTGGCAGCTCGGCGCCGTCGCGGGCGCGTTCGGCCTGGCGCGCATGCTCGCCGACGTGCCCGTGGGCCTGTTCCTCACGCACCACCTGCGCCGGGCCTTCGTGCTGGCGCCGCTCCTCCTCGTCGCGGGCATCCTGTGCCTCGCGCTCGGCGGCGGCCTGGGCGTGCTCCTGCTCGGGCGCGTGCTGATGGGCGTCGGCCACGCCCTCTCGATGGTCGCCGGGCTCACCATGATCCTCCGCTTCCAGACGGGCCTGGCGCTCGCCTCCGCGCTCAACGCCTACGAGCTCTCGGCGATGCTCGGGATCCTGGGCGGGACGGTGGCGCTCGCCGCGCTGCCCGCGCGCCTGGCCTGGAACGTCGCGTACCTCCTCGCGTGCGTGCCGCAGCTCCTCGCGTTCGCGGTCCTGCCGCTCCTGCTGGCGGCCTTGCCGCGCGAGGAGGCGGCCGCGGCGCGGCCCCTCTTCGCCCGCGGGACGGGCGCGAGCCCGGCGCCGCTGACCGCGCGGGCCGGGCTCGCCGTCGCCGCCGGCGCCGCCGTCGCCGTCGCGTACGCGACGCTCGAGCAGTTCGTGATCCCGGTGCGCTCGAGCCGCGAGTTCGGCCTGGCCCGCTCGGGCGTCGCGCGCCTGCTCATGACGGCGCAGCTCGCCGACATCCTGGCGCTGCTGCCCGTCGGTGTCCTCGCCGACCGGCGCGGCCCGGCGCTCGTCGTCGGCGTCGTGCTGCTCGTGATGGCGGCGGCGAGCCTCCTGATCAGCCTCGGCCCGCTGCCGCTCGTCGCGGCGGGCTGCGTGCTCTTCGGCCTCGGCATGGCGGGGTGGATGCTGCCGCTCGGCGTGCTCCGCGCCGAGACGCCGCCCGACCGCATCGCGTGGCGGACGGCGCTCTATCGCGTCTTCGTCGACGGCGGGATGTTCCTCGGGCCGTTCGTCGCGGGGCTCCTCGGTGCGGCGCACGCGGGCCTGCTCGCGCTTGGCTGGACGGTTCCGCTGGTCCTGATCTCGGCGCTCCTCCTCCGCGTCCGGCGCGCGCGATGAGGATCCCGGCGCGTCGAGTTCAAGTAACATGGCTCCGCAGGGCCGGCGCCCGGCGGCGGCCCCGACCCCTGACGAGGAGGCTTCGATGGACTACGCCGACTACCAGCACCTCGCGTTCGCGCACGGGCCGAACGGCGTGCTCCGCATCACGCTGAACCGCCCCGAGGCGCTCAACGCGACCAACGCGCGCATGCACTGGGAGCTGACCCAGGTCTGGCGCACCGTGGACGCCGACCCGCGCACGCGCGTCGCCCTCGTCACCGGCGCGGGCAAGGCGTTCTCGGCGGGCGGCGACCTGAGCCTCGTCGAGGAGATGGCGGGCAACCCCGAGGCCGTCGCGCGCACGATGCGCGAGGCCTCCGACCTCGTCTACACCATGCTCGACCTCGAGAAGCCCGTCGTCTCGGCGATCAACGGCGTCGCCGTCGGCGCGGGGCTCGTCGTCGCGCTGCTGGCCGACGTCAGCGTGATCGCGGAGACCGCGCGCCTGACCGACGGCCACACGCGCCTGGGCGTCGCCGCGGGCGACCACGCGGCGATCCTGTGGCCGCTCCTCTGCGGAATGGCGAAGGCCAAGTACTACCTGCTCACCGCCGACTTCCTGGACGGGCGCGAGGCCGAGCGGATCGGCCTCGTGAGCCTCTGCGTGCCGCCGGGCGAGGTGCTCCCGAAGGCCACCGCGATCGCGGACGGGCTCGCGCGGGGCAGCCAGCCCGCGATCCGCTGGACCAAGCGCGCGCTCAACAACTGGCTGCGCCAGGCGGGGCCGATCTTCGACCAGTCGCTCGCGCTCGAGATGCTCACGTTCATGCAGCCGGACGTCCGCGAGGGCGTGCGGGCGATCCGCGAGAAGCGCGCGCCGGCGTTTCCCTCGGCGCGCTGAGGGCGCCCCGATGGCCTGGACCCCGCCGCCCCCGCGCGCCGCGCACCCCTACCACATGCACGACGCGATCTACGCGCAGCCGGGCGCCCTCCGGCTCGCCACGCGCGGCCAGGACGACGCGCTCGAGGCGGCGGCGGCGCGCCTCCGCGCGCAGGAGCGCGTCCTGCTCGCCGGCGTCGGCAGCTCGTGGCACGCGGCGCTCGTGGGCGCGCTGCTCTTCGCCCACGCCGGCCGCCTCGGCCACCGCGCGCGGGCTTTCGCCGCGTCCGAGCTGGCGGGCTACTGGCCCGAGCCCGACGCGCGGACCGCGCTCGTCGTGCTGAGCCACCGCGGCCGCACGCGCGCCGCGCTCGAGGCGCTCGCGCGCGCGAAGGCCGGTGGCGCCACCGGCGTCGCCGTCAGCGGCAAGGGCGCCGCGGGCCTGGCCGCCGCGGACTTCACGCTCCGCACCGTCGAGCAGGAGGCCTCGGGCTGCCACACGGTGAGCTACACGTGCGCGCTCTGGCTCCTCGCCGCGCTCGCCGCGCGGGTCGGCGGCGACGAGGCGCTCGCGCACGAGCTGGAGGAGCTGCCCGACCTGCTCGCGACGCTCCTCGGCCAGGAGGCGTGGGAGGAGCTGGCCGCGCGCTACGCCGGCCGGCCGCGCTACTGGGTCGTCGGCGGCGGCCCCAACGCCGCGACGGCCTACGAGGGCGCGCTCAAGCTCGCCGAGGCGAGCCACGCGACCGCACTCGGCCTCGAGTGCGAGCAGTTCCTCCACGGCCCCCTGGCGGCGCTCGAGCCCGCCGACGTCGTCGTCCTGCTGGCGCCGCCCGGCGCGTCCCGCGCGCGCTGCCTCGACGTGGCGCGCGCCGCGCACGCGGTCGGCGCGCCGCTCCTGGCGCTCGCGCCGGAGGACGACCGGGAGCTGGCGGCGCTCGCGGCGGAGACGATCGCGCTCCCGCCCGTCCCCGAGCTGCTCTCGCCGATCCTCGCCGTGGTGCCGCTCCAGCTCCTCGCCTATCACCTGGCGGTCCACCACGGCGTCAACCCCGACACGCTGCGCGCCGAGGAGCCGGCCCACGCCCGCGCGCGCGCCGCGTTCACGCTCTGAGGGGCGGGAACCCGCGCGCGCCCGCGGGTGTTTCACGAACGGATCGCTCGACCCCGGGAAGGAGACTCACGATGCGGAAGATCCTCTTCGCCCTGTCGCTCGCGCTCGGCCTCGGCGCCGCCGCCGCGCCCGCGGCCCTGGCCCAGGACGTGCCGGCCCCGCTCAAGGCCGCGAAGGCCGGCGACCTCGGCACCGTCCTGACCGGCCCGAACGGCATGACCCTCTACACGTTCAAGAACGACAAGGAAGGCAAGAGCGTCTGCAAGGACGCCTGCGCCAAGAACTGGCCGCCCTTCGCCCCCGAGGCGGGCGCGCCGGCCCCCAAGGCCCCGCTCAGCGTGATCACGCGCGACGACGGCGGCAAGCAGTACGCGTGGAAGGGCCTGCCCCTCTACTACTGGAAGGACGACAAGAAGCCCGGCGACACGACGGGGCACATGGCGCGCAACATCTGGTTCGTCGCCAAGCCGTAGCTCAGAGCCCGGCCAGCAAGTCCTCGAAGTCCGGGCGGCCGACCGCCTCCGCCCGGTAGCGCGCGCGCGTCACCGGGTGGCGCACGGCGAGGCTCCGGCGCAGGTCCACGGGCGTGCCGAGCAGCACGACGTCGCAGGGCACCGCGTCGATCGTCGCCCGGAGGTCGGCCAGCTGCGCGGCGCCGTAGCCCATCGCGGGGAGCACCGGGCCGAGCGCCGGGTACGCCGCGAACACCTCGCGCAGGCTGCCCCGGGCGTGGGGGCGCGGATCGACGAGCGTGGCGCCGAGGGCGCGCGCCGCCAGCTCGGCGGCCCCCGAGGGCATCCCGCCGTGAGTGAGCGTGGGGCCGTCCTCGACCGCGAGCACGCGCCGGCCACGCACCGCCTCGGGGTCGTCCACGCTGATCGGCAGCCGCGCGTCCACGACGCGGGCGCGCGGCGCGAGCGCGCGGATCGCCGCGCGCACCGCCTCGACCTGCGCGGGCGCGGCCGTGTCCTCCTTGACGATCACCGCGACGTCGGCCATGCGGAGGTTCGCCTCGCCCGGGTGGTAGCGCGACTCGTGCCCGGCGCGGTGCGGGTCCACGAGGCAGAGGTGGAGCGCCGGCACGTAGAAGGGCAGGTCGTTGTTGCCGCCGTCCCAGACGAGCACGTCGGCCTCGGCCTCGGCGCGCGCCAGGATCTCGGCGTAGTCCACGCCCGCGAACACGATCGAGCCCGCCTCGAGGTGCGGCTCGTACTCCTCGCGCTCCTCGAGCGTCACGCCCGCGCGGTCGAGGTCGGCGAAGCCGCCGAAGCGCTGCACGCGCGCGGCGAGGAGATCGCCGTACGGCATCGGGTGGCGCACGACCGCGACGCGCCGGCCGCGCGCGCGCAGCAGCTCGACGAGGCGCCGGCTCACCGCGCCCTTGCCGCAGCCCGTGCGCACCGCGCAGACGGCGACGACGGGCTTCGCCGTGGGCAGCATCGTGCGGCGGCCGCCGAGCAGGACGAAGTCGCTCCCGCAGGCGAGCGCGCGGCTCGCCAGGTGCATGACGTGCTCGTGGCTCACGTCGCTGTAGGCGAAGACGACCTGGTCCACGCGCCGCGCGCGGATCAGCGCCTCGAGCCGCGCCTCGGGCTCGATCGGGATCCCGTCGGGATAGCGGGGGCCGGCGAGCGCGCCCGGGTAGCGGCGGTCGGCGATCCCGGGGATCTGGGCGGCGGTGAAGGCGACGACCTCGCTCGCGGGGTCGTCGCGGTAGACGACGTTGAAGTTGTGGAAGTCGCGCCCGGCCGCGCCGAGGATCAGGACGCGCACGGCGTGGCTAGGGCCGCGGCGGCCCTTCGGGACGCGGCCCGCCG
>MGCF01000161.1:0-13599 GCA_001788495.1 Candidatus Rokubacteria bacterium RIFCSPLOWO2_02_FULL_73_56 | reverse complement strand
CGCCGGCGCCGCGGGGGCCGGCCGGCGCCCGGCCCGCCCTCGGGCGGCCGCGGCGGGGGCGGCGGCGCCGGCCGCGCCTCGGGGCGGCGCGGCGGCTCGTGCCGCGCCGGCTCGTGGCGGCGCCGGTCCGGGCCGCCGCGCCCGTGCTCCCGCCGCCCGCGGTCGCCCCCGCGGTCGCGCGCGGCCAGGCGCGCGCGGCGCTCCTCCGCGTAGCGCCGCCGCTCCTCCGCGCTCGGCTTGATCTCGGCCAGGAAGAGATCGTCGTCGGCCCACTCGACGGGGATCTTCTGGCCGATGAACTTCTCGATCGCCTCGAGGCAGAGGGCGCTCGCCTCGTCCACGAGGGCGATCGCCTTGCCGCCGGCGCCGGCGCGCGCCGTGCGCCCGATGCGGTGGACGTAGTCCTCGGCGTCCTGCGGCAGGTCCCAGTTGACGACGTGGCTCACCGCCTCGATGTGGAGGCCCCGCGAGGCCACGTCGGTCGCGACCAGGATGGGCAGCTTGCCCTCCTTGAAGTCGTTCAGGACCTTGAGCCGCTTCTTCTGGTCCAGGTCGCCCGTGAGCGCGCGCGTCTCCCAGCCGTTGCGCACGAGCCGGTCCTCGAGCCGCCGCGCCTCCTCCCGCGTGTTCGAGAAGATCAGGATGCGGTCGCCGCCCTCGCGGCGCAGGAGGCCGAGCAGGAGCGCGAACTTGTCCTCGCGCCCCACGTGGTAGAGCGCCTGCTCCACGCGCTCGGCGGTCTTCTGCTGGGGCATGATCGTGATCTGCGTGGGGTTGTTCATGAACTCCCACGTCAGCTCGAGCACCCGGAACGAGAGCGTCGCCGAGAACAGGAACGACTGGCGCCGCTCCGGCGGCGGCAGCCGGCGGAGGATGAACCGGAGGTCCGCGATGAAGCCCATGTCGAACATCCGGTCGGCCTCGTCGATGACGAGCACCTCGACCTGCCGGGGCGACCAGACGCGCTGCTTCAGGTAGTCGATGAGCCGGCCGGGCGTGCCGACCAGCACGTCGCAGCCCTCGGCGAGGGCCTCGCGCTGCTTGGCGTAGTCGATGCCGCCGTAGACGGCGAGGATCCGGAACGGCGTGAAGCGCCCGAGCAGCCGCGCGTCCGACTCGATCTGCACGGTCAGCTCGCGCGTCGGCGCGATGATCAGCACCCGCGGGTCGGCGGCGCCCGCGGGCGCCTCCCCCCGGAGCAGGCGCGTGAAGGCGGCGATCAGGAACGCCGCGGTCTTGCCCGTGCCGGTCTGCGACTGGCCGGCCACGTCCTTGCCCTTGAGCGCGAGCGGCAGCGCCGCCTCCTGGATCGGCGTGGCGGTCACGAACCCCGCCTCGCGGATCCCCTGCATGACGGACGCGGGCAGGTCGAGCGTCAGGAACTCCACGCTACGTCTCCGCCACGGGAGGCGCCGGCCGCCGCCCGAAGATCCGCGCGCACACGATGCCGACCTCGTACAGGATGATCAGCGGGCCCGCCATGAGCGTCTGGTTGAAGGCGTCGGGCGTCGGCGTCAGGATCGCCGCCGTGACGAACGCGCCGAGCACCGCGTACTTGCGGTTCCGGCCGAGCTGCCGGGCGGTGACCAGCCCCATGCGGGCCGCGAGCGTGATCGCCAGCGGCAGCTCGAAGATGACCCCGAACGCGAGCGTGAACTTCAGCAGGAAGTCGATGTAGAGCCCCACCGAGATCATCGCCTGGAGGCCGGGGCGCTCGTAGGTGAGCAGGAAGTGGATCGCGAACGGGGCGACGACCTTCAGCGCGAACACGCCGCCGGCCAGGAAGAGCAGCGAGCCGATGATGACGAACGGCGCCGCGTACTTCCGCTCGTGCGCGTGCAGCCCGGGCGCGATGAACGCCCACACCTGCCACAGGATGGCCGGCGCGGCCACGAAGAGCCCGGCGATCAGCGCCACCTTCATCTGCACCCAGAACGCCTCGGTCAGCGCCAGGAAGACGAGGTTGCGGCCGCTCGCGCGGACGGGCGCCGCCAGGTAGTCCACGATCCGCTGGCTGAACGGCAGCGTGATCGCGAGGCCGACGAGCACGCCGATGAGCGACCGCACGATGCGCGTGCGCATCTCGCCGAGGTGCGCCATGAAGGACATCTTCTCGTCCACGAGGCGCGCCATCGCCTACCAGCCCGCCACGAAGTGGCGGAGCGCGCCCACGCCGTGCCCCGGCTGGAAGCCCTCGCGGATCGCCGCGGTCACGTACGCCTTGGCCGCGCGGATCGCGTCGCCGAGCGGCAGGCGCCGCGCGAGCCCGGCGGCGATCGCCGAGGAGAACGTGCAGCCGGTGCCGTGGGTGCTCGCCGAGTCGAGCCGCGGCGCCGTGAAGCGTGTCAGCTCGCGCCCGGTCCAGAGGATGTCCGTGGCGCGCTCCGGCAGGTGGCCGCCCTTGACCAGCACGCTCCGCGGGCCGAGCCGGAGGATGCGCCGCGCCGCCTCCTCCATGTCCGCCTCCGTCGCCACCGGCATGTCCGCGAGTGCGCCCGCCTCGTGGAGGTTCGGCGTCACCACGTCGGCGAGCGGCAGCACGTCCTCGATCAGCGCCGCGCGCGCCGCGGGCTGGAGCAGCGCGTCGCCCGACTTCGCGATCATGACCGGGTCGAGGACGATCCGCTCCTGGCGGTGCGCGCGGAGGCGCGCGGCCACCGCGCCGACGATCGGCGCCGTGGAGAGCATGCCGATCTTCACCGCGTCGGCGCCGAAGTCGTCGAGGACCGAGTCGATCTGCTGCGCCACGAACTCCGGCGGCAGGTCGAACACGCCCTGGACGCCGAGGGAGTTCTGGGCCGTCACGGCGGTCAGCGCCGACATGCCGAAGACCCGGAAGGCCGAGAAGGTCTTGAGGTCCGCCTGGATGCCGGCGCCGCCGCCGGAGTCGGACCCGGCGATGGTCAGCGCCTTGGGTACGTCCATGGACACCAAAGTATACCCCGTCACTCCCCCCGCGGGATGACGAGGGTGAACTCGCCCCGCGCGCCGGCGCGGCCGAGCCGCTCGAGGTGCGCCGCGGGCGTGGCGCGCACGATCTCTTCGAACTGCTTGGTCAGCTCGCGCGCCACGACGATCTCGACCTCGCCGAAGACCTCGCGGATCGCCTCGAGCGTCGCCGCGATCCGGTGCGGCGACTCGTAGAGCACGACGGTCGTCCCCAGCTCGCGCAGCGCCTCGAGCCGGTGCCGGCGCCGCCCGGGCTTGACCGGCAGGAAGCCGTCGAAGACGAAGCGGTCGGCCGGCAGGCCCGCCGCGGACAGCGCGGTGACGAGCGCCGCGGCGCCCGGGACCGGCACGACCGGGATCCCGCGCGCGCGGGCGTCGCGCACGAGCAGGAACCCGGGGTCGGAGATGCCGGGCGTGCCCGCGTCGGTCACCAGCGCGACGGACTTGCCCTCCTCCAGGAGCCGGAGGATCTGCGGGCCGCGGGTGAGCGTGTTGTGCGCGTAGTAGGACAGCGTCGGCTTGTGGATGTCGAAGTGCGAGAGCAGCGCGCGCGTCCGCCGCGTGTCCTCGCAGGCCACCAGGTCCACCTCGCGGAGCACGCGGAGCGCGCGCAGGGTGATGTCCTCGAGGTTGCCGATCGGGGTCGCGACGACGAAGAGGGTGCCGCTCAGGCTACGCCGACTGCTCTTGGGCTTCCGTCACGAGGAGCGGGCGCTCGCGGTTCAGGATGACCTCGCGCGTGATCACGCACTCCTTGAGCCCCTGGATGGACGGCAGCTCGTACATGATCTCGAGCATGACCTCCTCCAGGATCGCGCGGAGCCCGCGCGCGCCGGTGCCGCGCTTGAGCGCCTCCCGGGCGATCGCCGCCACCGCGTCGTCCGTGAACTTCAGGCGCACCTTCTCGAGATCGAAGTACTTCTGGTACTGCTTGATGATCGCGTTCTTCGGCTCGCGGAGGATCCGCACGAGCGCCCCGTCGTCCAGGTCGTGGAGCGTCGCGATCACGGGGAGCCGGCCGACGAACTCGGGGATCAGGCCGTACTTCAGCAGGTCCTCGGGCTGGATCCTCGCGAGCAGGTCGCCGACGCGCCGCTCCTCGCGGCTCTTGATCTCGGCGCCGAAGCCCATGCCGGAGCGCCCGACGCGCGCCTCGATGATCTTGTCGAGCCCGACGAACGCGCCGCCGCAGAGGAACAGCACGTTCGAGGTGTCCACCTGGATGAACTCCTGGTGCGGGTGCTTGCGCCCGCCCTGCGGCGGGACGTTCGCGACCGTGCCCTCGAGGATCTTGAGCAGCGCCTGCTGGACCCCCTCCCCCGAAACGTCGCGGGTGATGGACGGGTTCTCCGACTTGCGGGCGATCTTGTCGATCTCGTCGATGTACACGATGCCCCGTTCCGCGCGTTCGACATCGTAGTCCGCGGCCTGGAGCAGTCGCAGGATGATGTTCTCGACGTCCTCGCCGACGTACCCCGCCTCGGTCAGCGTCGTCGCGTCGGCGATGGTGAACGGCACCCGCAGCATCTTGGCGAGCGTCTGCGCGAGCAGCGTCTTGCCCGAGCCGGTCGGGCCGATCAGGAGGATGTTCGACTTCTGCAGCTCGACGTCGCCGGCCTCGGTGCCGGACTCGATCCGCTTGTAGTGGTTGTGGACGGCGACCGCGAGGACCTTCTTGGCGCGCTCCTGGCCGATCACGTACTGGTCGAGGATGGTCTTGATCTCGGCGGGCTTGGGGAGGCTGCGGATCTCCCGCGACTTCTCCTCCTCCCACTCCTCCGCGATGATGTCGTTGCAGAGCTCGATGCACTCGTCGCAGATGTAGACCGTCGGGCCCGCGATCAGCTTGCGGACGTCGTTCTGGCTCTTGCCGCAGAACGAGCACTTGAGCGTGCCGTTGCCCTCGCGCGTCCGAGCCCCCATACGCTCCCTACCTGTTGGCCTGCGACGCGAGCGCGGCCGCCTCGCTCACCGCCCGGGTCGTCGGCTTCGACGAGATCACCTCGTCGACGATTCTATAGTCCTTCGCCTGCTCGGCGGTCATGAAAAAGTCCCGGTCGGTGTCGCGCTGGATCTTCTCCATCGATTGGCCGGTGTGGTGCACCAGGATGAGGTTCAGCTCCTCCCGCATCCGGAGGATCTCCCTGGCCTGGATGTCGATGTCGGTCGCCTGCCCCTGCACCCCGCCGAGCGGCTGGTGGATCATGATGCGCGCGTGGGGGAGCGCGAACCGCTTGCCCTTGGAGCCGGCGCAGAGCAGGAGCGCGCCCATGGAGGCCGCCTGGCCCATGCAGATGGTGGAGATGGCGGGCTTGACGTACTGCATCGTGTCGTAGATCGCCATCCCCGCCGTGACCGAGCCCCCCGGCGAGTTGATGTAGAGGTAGATGTCCTTGTCCGGGTCCTCGGCCTCGAGGAAGAGCATCTGGGCGATCACGAGGTTCGCCAGCTCGTCCTCGATGAAGGTCGGCAGGAAGATGATCCGCTCCTTGAGGAGCCGCGAGAAGATGTCGAACGCGCGCTCGCCGCGCGGCGTCTGCTCAACGACCATCGGCACCAGAGCCATCGTGGTTCTCCTCACTCCGTGATCCGCGCGTTCTCGACGAGCATGTCCAGCGTCATCCGGTCGCGGAGCCCGCGCCGCAGCGTCGCGAGGTCGCCGCTCTTCTCCATCATACGCCGGATCGCCGGCAACGGCCGCTGGCTCGCCGCGGCCAGCTGCTGGAGCTCGGCCTCCACCTGGGCGTCGGTGGGGACGATCCCCTCCCGCTCGGCGATCGCGTCGAGCAGGAGCGCGCGCCGGACCGCCTTCTCGGCCCCGGGCTTGAGCTCGCCGAGCAGCTTCGGGTAGTCCCACGGCAGCCGGTCGGGGTCGAGCCCCTGCCGGCGCACGCTCTCGCGGGCGTGCTCGATCTGGTGGCCGACCTGGCGCATGACCAGGGCCTCGGGCACCGCGAAGGTGTGCGTGGCGAGCACGGCCTCCACGACCTTGTCCTGGAGCTCGCGCTTCTCCTCCTGCGCGCGGTGCGCCTCGAGCTGCCGGAGCACCTCGGCCCGCAGCGCCTCGAGCGTCTCCAGCTCGCCGAGTGACTTCGCGAACTCGTCGTCGAGTGCCGGCAGCACCTTCTCCTTGACCTCGACGACCTTCACGCGGGCCTGGCCGCTCTTGCCGCGCAGCTCCTCGCGCCGGTGGTCGTCGGCGAAGCGGACGCCGACCTCGCGCTCCTCGCCCGCGCGCATCCCCACCACCGCCGCGTCGATCTCGGGCAGCACCGACGCGTCGCCGGCGACGAACTGGTGGCCCTGCTGGCTCGAGGGCTCGCGCCCCTCGAGCGTGAGCGTCCAGTCGGTGACGAGCAGGTCGCCCCGCGCCGCCGCGCGCTCGACGGCGACGAACTGCGCCTGCTGCTCGCGCATGTGCGCGAGCGCCTCGTCGAGCTCGTCGCCGGTGACCGCCCGGGGCGTGTGCCGGACCTCGACGCCCTTGTACTCGGCCAGCGCGATCTCCGGCTTGACCTCGACGAGCGCCACGAAGCTGAGCGGCGCGCCCTCCTCGAGCGTGACGTCCTGGAGGTCGGGCTCGTTGACGGGCTCGAGCCGCGCCTCGTCGAGCGCCCGGCGGTAGACGTCGGGGATCAGGTGCTCGGCCACCTCGCGGCGCACGTCGGCGGCGAAGTGCACCTTGACGAGCGAGCGCGGCACGTGGCCCTTCCGGAATCCGGGCAGGCGCGCCTGCTTCTGCACGCGCCCGTAGGCGCGCTCCCACGCCTGCTGCACCACGTCCGCCGGCGCCTCGACGGCGAGCCGCCGCTTGCACCCCTCGATCGCTTCGACCTCGACCTTCATCCGCGCTCCGTCCCGGTCATCGCCGCTCCGTCTTGGTGCGAGAGGGGGGAGTCGAACCCCCAAGGGCTTTGTCGGCCCACCGGATCCTAAGTCCGGCGCGTCTGCCAGTTTCGCCACTCTCGCGGGGATGGCGGCTGGAAGGACAGCCCTTGCAGCATACCGGGGACCCGCCGAGGCCGCAAGGATCGCGGCGCCGGGCGCGCGTCACTCCACGTAGATGAAGATCGAGGCCGGCTGGCCGTCGGTCCGGATGCGCTTGACGAGCCGGACGCGCCGGCCGGCGGGCAGCGTCCAGGTGGTCTTCGACCGGACCGCGGTGCTCGCCCGGTCGACGTCCTCGCCCGGCACGAGGCCCGGATAGCAGGCCTGGACGGCGCGCTTGAACTCGAGCGCGCGCGGCTCCGCCTCGAGCGGGGTCATGCGCTCGGTCCAGCAGTTGAGGTTCGCCAGCTCGATGTCCACGCGGCAGAACCGGAAGCCGGGGAGCATGAGGCTCGAGTCCCACTCCTTCGTCTCGTCGTGGAACCGGCCCGTCTGGAACGAGCGGAACTTGTTCGCCCCGTCGGCGGCCGCGCGGGCGAGGGCCGCGCAGAGATTCGCGGGCGCCGCCGGCGCGGAAGACGGCGGCGGGGCCCCGCGCCGGCCGGGCGCATCGTGTTCCTGCGACTGGGCGCCCGCGGGGACCGGGGTGAGGGCGAGCAGGGCGACGGTGGTGGCGCAGAGGACGGAGAGCCGAAGGGTCATGGTCGCCTCCCGGGGGAGAGCATAACCCAACCGCTCGCGCCGAGCACCGGGGGAGGAACGGAGGAGTATCGTAGGGGGCCAGGGAGACCGCATGAGCGCCTTCGCGGAGTACGCCGAGCACGACGGCCTGGGCCTCGCCGAGCTGGTGCGGAACAAGGAGGTCACGCCCAGCGAGCTGCTCGAGGCCGCGCGCGCCCGCATCGAGGCGGGGAACCCGACGATCAACGCCGTCGTCCACCGGATGTACGACCAGGCGCGCGCCGCGGTCGCCGGCGGCCTCCCCGACGGCCCGTTTCGGGGCGTGCCCTTCCTGTTGAAGGACCTCGGCGCCAAGTACGCCGGCGTGCCGACCGGCGCCGGCAACCGCCTGCTCAGGGACATCCCCGCGCCGCTCGACAGCGAGATCGTCCGGCGCTACAAGGCGGCGGGCGTGGTCATCCTGGGCAAGACGAACACGCCGGAGTTCGGCCTGGTCCCGTTCACCGAGCCCGCGGTCGCGGGCCCGACGCGCAACCCGTGGGACCTCGGCCGCACGCCGGGCGGCTCGAGCGGCGGCTCGGCCGCGGCGGTGGCCGCGCGCATGGTGCCGCTCGCCGGCGGCGGCGACGGCGGCGGCTCGATCCGCATCCCGGCGTCGTGCTGCGGCGTGTTCGGGCTCAAGCCGACGCGCGGCCGCACGCCGACCGGCCCGGACACGGGCGAGGTGTGGCGCGGCTTCGCCCAGGAGCACGTGCTCACGCGCTCGGTGCGCGACAGCGCGGCCATGCTCGACGCGATCGCGGGCGCGGACGTGGGCGCGCCCTACGCCGCGCCGCCGCAGGCGCGGTCGTTCCTCGCCGAGGTCGGCACGGAGCCCGGGCGGCTCCGCGTGGCGTTCACGGCGCAGCCGTTCCTCGGCCACGCCGTGCACGACGACTGCGTGCAGGGCCTCGAGGACACGGTGCGCCTGCTGCGGGAGCTGGGGCACACGGTGGTCGAGGCCACGCCCCGGATCGAGCGCGAGGCGTTCGCCGTCGCGTTCCTGACGATCGTGGTCGCCGAGGCGCGCGCCGAGATCGAGTGGGCGGCGGGCCAGGCGCGTCGCGCGCCGGCGCCGGGGGACTTCGAGCCCGCCACGTGGGGCCTCGGCCTGCTCGGCCGCGCCCTCTCCGCGAGCGACTACGCCAACGCCTCGCGCTACCTGCAGCGCGTCGCGCGCGAGATCGGGAGCTTCTTCGAGCGGCACGACGTGCTCCTGACGCCCACCCTGTCGGCGCCGCCGGTGCCGATCGGCTCGCTCCAGCCGTCGCGCGCCGAGCGGGCGGTGCTCGGCGTCCTCGGGCGGCTCCACGCCGGCTGGGCGCTCCGGGCGATGGGGATGATCCGGCAGCTCGCCGGGCAGGTCTTCGACTT
Organism: Candidatus Rokubacteria bacterium RIFCSPLOWO2_02_FULL_73_56; assembly: GCA_001788495.1. Taxonomy (GTDB): domain Bacteria; phylum Methylomirabilota; class Methylomirabilia; order Rokubacteriales; family CSP1-6; genus GWA2-73-35. The sequence goes on along the minus strand of MGCF01000161.1, from coordinate 4,668 downwards.
CATCCCCTTCACGCCCGTGTTCAACGTGACCGGCCAGCCCGCCATGTCGGTGCCGCTCTGCTGGAACGCGGCCGGGCTGCCGATCGGCATGCACGTCGTCGGGCGCTTCGGCGACGAGGCGACCCTGTTCCGCCTCGCCGGCCAGCTCGAGCGCGCCCGGCCGTGGCGCGCGCGCGCCCCGGCCGGGCCGGCGGCCTGACGCCGTCGCGGAGGCCCACCGGGCGCATCCGGATCGCAGTGATCGAGGTGAGCCACCGGCACCCGCTCCACGACGCCGCGTACCTGCGCGACCTCGCCGGCTGCCCGACGTGGAGCTCGTCGGCCTCCAGGATCCGAGCTGGGTGACAGGAAGGTCGACGAGATCTCCGTGAGAGATGCCTCGACCTCTTCGGCGACGGCCTGCGGGACGCGCTCGACCCGCGGCTCAAGTAGCGTGCGCTCGGCCGCCGGGCCGCAGGGGCCCGGGCGCCCAGGTCTCGAAGAAGTTCCGCGGGTACGGATACCAGACGGCACGGTAGCCCTCGACCGCGAGGCTCACGTCCACGTCGATGACGTGCGGCCGCCCCCCGGCGAGCGCGCGCCGCAGGGCTGGCGCGAACTGTGCGGCCTCCGTCACCTTCGTGGCGCCGGCGCCCATCGCCTGCGCCCACTGGCAGAAGTCGGGGTTCCAGAGCTCGCCCGTCCGCCTGAGCCGGTAGTCGCAGAACGCCTCGCGCCCGTAGGCGCGCAGCATCAGCTCACGCTCGATCTGGAGTGAGCGGTTGTTGAGGACGACCCACGTGACCGGCAGGTCCTGCTCGACCGCGGTCGCCACCGCGACGCCCCCCATCAGGAACGAACCGTCGCCGAGCAGCGCGAGCGCGCGCGCGCGGCCGCGGGCGAGGCTCGCGCCGAGGAGGGCGGACGCCGACCAGCCCATGCGGTGGTAGAAGCCGCAGTGGGCGACATTCCGGGAGGCGGCGCGAAGGAATGGCGGCCCGAAGGACAGCAGGTGGCCCGTGTCGAACAGGACGGGCATCTCCGGCTCGACGGCGGCGACGACGTCGCTCGCGTCGGCGCAGATGCGCGCGTAGTGGAGCGGCCCGGCGTCGGACGCGCGCTGCTCCGCCACGCTCGCCTCCCAGCCGGCGCGGACGGCGGCGAGCTCGCCGAGCCATGGCGCACGGTCGGGCGCGGGGCCGAGGGCGGCCGTGAGCGCGGCCAGCCCGAGGCGCGCGTCGCACGTGAGCGCGACGTCGGCCGGGTACGCGCGCCCCAGCTCGGTGGGATCGATGTCGAGATGGATCAGCCGCGCGCCAGCCGGGATGTCGAAGAGCGTCCATCCGCCGGTGTCGATGTCCGAGAGGTGCGTGCCCACCGCCAGCACCACGTCGGCGCGCCGGGCCGCCTCGTTCGCCTGCGCGGTCCCCGCGCGGCCGATGGCGCCGAGGCAGAGGCGGTGCGTCTCGGGAAACGCGCCCTTGCCGGTCGGCGTCAGCGCCACCGGTGTCGCCGTGGTCTCGGCGAAGCCGAGCAGCTCGTCCCACGCGCGCGCGTTGGCGATGCCGCTGCCAACCACCACCAGCGGCCGGGCGGCCGGCGCCAGGAGCGCCGCCGCCTCGCCCACGCCCGCCGGATCCGGCGCGGGCTGATGCACCCGCAGGCGCGGCGCGGGATCGGGCAGCCGGTCGTCGATCGGGGTGTGCTGGACGTCGAAGGGGATCTGAAGGACCACGGGCCCGGGCCGGCCCGTGATGGCGGCCTGATAGGCGCGCAGGAACATGTCCACGGCGGTGTCGGGGCGGTTGACGAGGACCGCTTTCTTCGACACCGGGCGCACGACCTGGATCCACTCCTCCGGCGCGTAGCGGTAGGCCTCCTCGATCCCGCCCCGGTCGAACCAGTGCGTGGAGCCGCCGCCGGCCAGCACCACGAGCGCGACGGACTCGTAGAACGCGGTGGCGAGCGCGGGCAGGATGTTCATGTTTCCGGGGCCGACGCTCGTCACGACGACCGCGAGCGGCGCCTGCCGCCGCATCCGCCAGTAGCCATCCGCCATCTGGAGCGCCTGGTCCTCGGCGCGGGCCGGGATGCCCGTGATCGTCGTCTCGTGGACGACGGCGTCGAGGAGCGCCCAGTTGCCGTGGCCGTTCACACCGAAGACGTACTCGGTCCCCATGCGCTCGAGGAGCGTGGCGAGCGCGCGCGCCACCGTGACCTGTCCCATGGGCGTCTCCTTGCGGCCGGCTCACGCTTCGTCGGCGAGGGCGAAGCGGCTCTCGGTGGCGGGGATGGGGGCCTCGGGCAGCCCCAGCTCCTTCCGGACGATGTTGGTCCCGCGCACCAGCGCCACCATCTTGTAGAAGGCGTGGCGGCGGCTCATCCCCTCGCGGCCGAAGCCGCAGTCGGTGGAGACGCAGAGCCGCTCGGCGGGGATGCATCCGAGCGCCTTCCTGATGAGGGCCGCCACCGCCTCCGGACGCTCGACCTGGAGCGCCCGGTGGTCGATCACGCCGATCGCGATCTTGGGCCGGGTGATCCTGCGGCCGATGGCCTCCAGGTCCATGCCCCCGGTGCTCGCGCACTCGAAGGTGAGCACGTCCACGTCCAGCTCGTTCATGTGCTCCAGGGCCGGCGCGTAGCTCCTGGCCGCGTCGTAGAAGCGCTGCTGGGCCGGATTCCCCCAGCAGGTGTGGCACCAGAGCTCGAGCCGCCGGCGCAGGCCCCGCACGCTCCGGTTGAAGGCGTCGACGTAGAACTCCATCGTCATCGCGCTGTCTTCCTTGTGATGCTCGAAGCGGTGCACCCAGGGCTCCTCGATCTGGAGCACCCGGCACCCCGCGTCGGCCAGGCGCGCGAACTCGGCGTGCATGACGTCGCACAGGTCCAGCACCAGCTCCCGGCGATCCGGGTAGTAGTCGTTGCCGACGATCGACTCGAGGCAGTCGGCGCTGATGGAGCCGAACTTGACCGGCTTGCCCGTCATCTGCTGGGCGGAGCGCCAGAGCTGCGCGTACTCGAGCGGGCCCGGACCCACCTGGCCCGTCACCCGGGGCAGGACGCGCGCCTCGAGCACCTCGTACATGATCTCCCCCGGCACGGAACCGCCCCAGGCCGCGTGGCCGCGCGAGGTCTCGTAGCCCGAGAAGCCCTGGAGGCGCTGTACGACGTAGCTCACCCAGGACCGCCCGCCCACGTCGGTGTCGAAGCGGTTGTCGCCGTCGGTGACGATGTCGAGGCCCGCCCGCTCCTGATCGCGGATGAGGCAGGAGACCGCGTCGAGGTACTGCTCGCGATAGTTCCGGTCCGCCATCGCCACGCGGAAGGGGCGGCCCCGGAGGTTCTCCGTGTACCAGCCGGGCCGCGGCAGGGAGCCGGTGATGGTCGTGGGCAGGACGATGGCCTTCGTGGCGATGTCCATGGGGTTATCTCCGCTCGTCAGCGCGTCCGCTCCAGGATGTGGAGCCCCCGGGCGCGGTCGATCAGGTAGAGGAGCCCGCGCGCGTCCACGCACACGTCGTTGCTGCACGGGCGCTCGGCGCCTTCGGGCGCCGGCGGGACGAAGGCGGCCACCTCGCGCGGCGCGTGCGGATCGGCGATGTCCACCACGCGCAGGCCGTGGGCGAACCAGGCGACCGGGATCTCGGTCCCGCGCACCTCCTCGCAGGGCTGGTGGCAGCCGGTGAACGGCGGCTGCGCCGCGCCGTCCACGCCCGCCACCTGGAAGGAGGCGAACGGCACGGGGCGCGTCTCGTCGGTGATGTCCACCAGCCAGAGAAAGGACGGCGGGGCGGGCTCGAGCTTGGCGACGTCCTCGTCGCTCACCAGCAGCACGCGCCGGCCCCGCACCGGCAACGGCACCGGCAGCGCCGTGTGCGTCGGGTGCGCGAAGGGCGGGCTCCAGTCGAGGCCCGCGACGAAGCGCGGCCGGCTCATGTCGGCGACGTCGAGGATCACGAAGCCCCCGTGCCAGTAGGAGACGTAGAGGCGGTCGCCGAGGCGGATCGGATGGTGGCAGCGGTGCTGGCGGCCCGTCCACGCCGGCCGCTCGCCGCCCGCCGTCCACTGGCCGGGCATCCACCAGCGGCCGACCTCCCGCGGCCGCGCCGGCTCGGCGAGGTCGAGGATCAGCACGATGTTGCCGACGTACCCGTCCAGCTCGGGCGAGAGGTAGGCGTAGCGGCCGTCGAAGGTGAAGCGGTGCACGCCCGCGCCGCCCGCGCGCCAGAAGGCGAGCTCCCGCGGCGCGCGCGGGTTCGCCACGTCGAAGATGCCGAGCCCGCCCTGGACGCCCGCCGGCGGCCGGTCGGCGGGCTGCGCCTCGCGGTTCACCAGCATGAGCCCGTGGGCGGCGCGCACCTTGTGCGAGTGCGTGCCCTCGGGGACTGCGAGGCTCGCCAGCGCGCGCGGGTGCCGGGGGTCGCTCACGTCCACGAGCGTCGTGCCGTGGGGGGCCCGCATGTGCGCGACGAAGGCCACCGTGCCGTCCACCACGACCTGCCCCCCGCCCGCGCAATCGAAGTAGCCGACCTGCCGGAGCCCGCCCATCGCCCCACCTCCGGGCCGGCATCTTCTCACAGGCGCCCGCGCGGCGTCGGCCGTCTACCCGGGGCGCGCTAGGGAACTCGCTCTACGGTGGCTGTCCGGTCGCCTCATTTACAACGCTCAGGCGTCGTGGTCCCTTGGTCG
>MGCF01000160.1 GCA_001788495.1 Candidatus Rokubacteria bacterium RIFCSPLOWO2_02_FULL_73_56 | reverse complement strand
CGGCGCCACGCCCTCGGCGGGAGGCGCGCCGAAGGTCGCCCTGGACCGGGCCGAGATCGACCTCGGCCACCTGCGCTTCGAGACGCCGGCGCTCGCCGCGTTCACGATCACCAACACGGGCGACGGGCTCCTGACGCTCGAGCCGGGCCGCGTCCGGGCCGTGGTGGGCTGCTGACCGCCCGAGGTGGTCGTCGGTCAGACGACCCTCAAGCCCGGGCAGTCCACGACGCTGGCGATGCGGTTCACGATGCACGAGGGAATGGGCGGGCCCCACGAGTTCCGCGTGGCGCTCGCGACGAACGATCGGACGGCGCCCGCGCGCGAGCTGGTCGTGCGCTCCGGCTGGGGCCCGTGAGGAGGCGGTGACGCGATGGACTGGATCGTCGCGGTGCAGGAGCGGAGCTGGGACTGGGGCTGGGGGATGCATCCGATGTGGTGGATCGGCGGCGCCTGGGGGCTCGGGATGCTGCTGATGATGCTCGTGTTCTGGGGCCTCGTGATCACGGGCATCGTGCTCCTGATCCGCTGGCTCGTGGGCGTGAGCGGCGGTCCGGGCGTCGGCCGCGGACCCGACCGGGCGCTCGAGATCCTGCGCGAGCGCTACGCGCGGGGCGAGATCAACAAGGACGAGTTCGAGGCCAGGAGGCGCGACCTCGGCTGATGTGGTGCCACGTCCTCTTCTTCGGCTTCCCGGTGGCGGGATTGCTGCTGTTCGCGGTGCTGCCGTTCCCGGTCGCGCTCGCGGTCTACCTGCCGCTCTCGGCGGTCTCCGTCGGCGTGGGGTGGATCACCGTGCGGGCGCTGTGCGCGTGCCCCACGACGGGAGCCGAGGCTCTGCCCGGCCGCGTCGCGCGCGTGGCGGCGGTCGAGGAGCGGACCGCGCTCGTGCGCGTGGACGGCGAGCTGTGGCAGGCCGTCTCGCGTGACGGTCTCGCGCCCGGGCAGCGCGTGGTGATCGTGCGCGTGGACGGGCTCCGGCTCGTCGTGCGGCCGCTCGGCGAGCGCGAGCCCGCGCGGCGAGGCTGAAGGGTGGAGCCCAAGCAGCAGAAGTTCTCGGTCGGTTACTTCATCGCGGCGCTCGTCGTGCTGCTGCTGCTCCAGTCGTTCCTGTTCGCGCCGCACCGGGAGAACCTCTCCTACAGCGAGTTCAAGATGCTCGTGAAGAAGGGCAAGGTGACCGACCTGGTCCTCGACAAGCAGGTCATCACGGGCACGCTCGCCCCCGGGGCCCTCGAGGGGCTGCTCCCGAAGGAGAAGCTGGAGGCGCTCAAGCGCGCCGGGGGCGGCGCCCACGCCTTCATCACCGCGCGCGTCGACGATCCCGGCCTGGTCGCCGAGCTCGAGGCGGCGAAGGTCAAGTTCGCCGGGCGCGTGGAGAACACGTGGCTCTCGACGCTGCTCGCGTGGGTGCTCCCGGCGCTCGTGTTCTTCGGCCTCTGGGCGCTGCTCGTCCGGCGGATGGGGCCGCAGGGCGGGCTCATGGCGATCGGCAAGAGCAAGGCCAAGGTGTACGTGGAGCGGAGCACCGGCGTCACGTTCGAGGACGTGGCGGGGATCGACGAGGCGCGCGGCGAGCTCGAGGAGATCGTGGACTTCCTCCGGCAGCCCGACCGGTATCGCCGGCTCGGGGGCAAGATCCCGAAGGGCGTGCTCCTCGCGGGCGCGCCGGGCACCGGCAAGACGCTCCTCGCCAAGGCGGTGGCCGGCGAGGCTGGCGTGCCGTTCTTCAGCCTGAGCGGCTCGGACTTCGTCGAGATGTTCGTGGGCGTCGGCGCCGCGCGGGTGCGCGACCTCTTCGCGCAGGCGCAGCAGAAGGCGCCGAGCATCGTCTTCATCGACGAGCTGGACGCGCTCGGGAAGGCGCGCGGCGTCAACGTGGTCGGCGGCCACGACGAGCGCGAGCAGACCCTGAACCAGCTCCTCGCCGAGATGGACGGCTTCGACACCGAGAAGGGCGTCATCATCCTCGCTGCCACGAACCGGCCCGAGATCCTCGACCCGGCGCTGCTGCGCCCGGGACGCTTCGACCGGCAGGTCGTGATCGACCGGCCGGACCTCAGGGGGCGCGAAAAGATTCTCCGGGTCCACACCCGCCAGGTGACGCTCGCGCCCGGCCTCGACCTCGCGCAGATCGCGGCGCGGACGCCCGGGTTCGTGGGGGCCGACCTCGCGAATCTCGTGAACGAGGCCGCCCTCCGCGCCGCGCGCGACGGCAAGGCCGCGGTGGACGCCGCGGACTTCGACGCGGCGATCGACCGCATCGTCGCCGGGCTCGAGCGGAAGTCGCGCGTCATCAACCCGAAAGAGAAGGAGATCGTGGCCTACCACGAGGCAGGGCACGCGCTCGTGGCCGAGTCGCGCCCGCGCGCCGACCGCGTGGCCAAGATCTCGATCATCCCCCGCGGGGTCGCGGCGCTCGGCTACACGCAGCAGCAGCCGACCGAGGACCGCTACCTCATGACGCGCGCCGAGCTGCTCGACCGGCTCGACGTGCTCCTGGGCGGGCGCGTGGCCGAGGAGCTGGTCTTCGGGGACGTCTCCACGGGCGCCCAGGACGACCTGCAGCGGGCGACGGACATCGCGCGCCACATGATCACCCGCTACAGCATGAGCGAGACGCTCGGCCTGGCGACCTTCGAGGAGCCACGGCAGGCGCTCTTCTTGAAGGTCCCCGCGTCGCCGCACGTCCGGGAGTACAGCGAGCGGACAGCCGAGGCGATCGACGGCGAGATCCAGAGCCTGCTCGGGGCCGCGCACCGCCGCGTCCGCGACACGCTCACCGCGAAGCGCGCGACGCTCGAGCGGCTGGCGAAGCTCCTGATCGAGCGGGAGGTCGTCGACCGGGCCACGCTGGTGGGGCTGCTCCGGGAGTCGGCGTGACACGAGCGCGGGCGCTCGTCCTCCTCGTGGCCGCGACGCTCGCCGCTGGCGCGGGCGTGCTCGGAGCGCCGCCGACGGTCGTCGCCCAGAACCGCCCGGCGATGGGCCCGATGCCGATGATGCCGCGGACGGCACCCGAGCCGCACCCGAGTGCCGCGCCCGCCAGCCCTGCGCCGGCGCCGCCGGCGCCGACCGCCCCGGTGGCGCGTGGGCCCGGCGTCCTGGCGCTGGTCGGCGGCGCCGCCGTGGCCGGTGGCCTGGTCGCCTGGGGCCTCCTCCGCCGGCGCCGCCGGGCTGCCGTGCAGGCGGTCAGCGAGGCGGTGCTGGTCGTGGACCTCGTCGAGTCCACGCACCTCGCCACCCACTACGGGGACACGCTCGCGATGCGCGCGCGAAACGCGCTGAAGGACCGCGCGCTCGACGTCGCCCGGCTCCACGGCCTGGCGTTCGCCGAGAGCACCGGCGACGGCTGGTTCATGACCTTCCCGTCCGTCGCGGCGGCGGTGGAGACCGCGATCGGCCTGCTCCGGAGCCTGCGCGAGGACCCGCCGGAGCTGGCGCCCGCGCCCGCGCTCGAGGCGCGCGCGGCGGTGAGCTTCGGCGAGATCCTCCTCGACGCGCGCGGCGGCCGCCATGGCGCGGCCATCAACCGGGCCCACCGGCTGGTCGGCCTCTCCCGCGCGAGCTTCGCCCAGGTGGAAGGCGAGGGCGGACGGCCCGCGGAGGTCCCCGACCGCAACCGCATCCTCCTCGACGAGGAGGCGGCGCAGGAGCTGCGCGCGGCCGAGGCGCCCCGGCGGTTCCTGGGCTTCTGCAGCCTCAAGGGCTTCCCCGGGCTCCACCGTGTCTACGAGGTCCTCTGGGGGGCGCGGCCATGAGCTGGGCCGTGGGACGGCTCGACACCGAGACGTGGGTCTTCGCGGTGCTGCGGACCCTGACGCTCGTCGGCGGCGTCACGGCGCTCCTCATCGTGCCGCTGCGTCCCGAGCACCGGCTCCACCTGGCGCCGCTGCTCGTCGGGTTCGTCGTCTACAAGGCGTCGCTGTTCGCCGTGCTCCTGCGCTGGACGTCGCGCGCGCGCGAGGTGTTCCTGGCGACGCTCGCCGCGGACCTCGGCGTCGTCTTCCTCCTCGTCTGGTTCACCGGCGGCGGCGACAGCCACTTCTACCTCCTCTTCTTCCTGCTCGTGGCGTTGAACGCCTACTACTTCGGCCCGGCGCTCGGTGTGCTCACTGCGGCGCTCGCGTCCGGGCTCCTGGCGCTCGCGAGCTGGCTCGCGCCGCCGCCGGCCGCGTGGGCCCACGTCGGCGCGCGCGCGCTGCTGCTCGGCCTGCTCGGGCTGGCGCTCGGCCACGTCGCGGCGCGCGAGCGCGCGGCGCGCGCGCGGGCCGAGGAGCTCCACCGCGAGAAGGACGCCGCGATGGCACGCCTGGCGCGGGCGGAGCAGCTCGCCGCGATCGGCCGCCTCTCGGCGAAGATGGCCCACGAGGTGCGCAACCCGCTCGGCGCCATCAACCTCGACGTGGACATGCTCACCGACATCGTCCGCGACGGCCAGGGGCCGGCGATGGCCGAGGCCCGGGAGATCGTCCGCGAGATCCGCGACGAGGTCCGTGCGCTGGCGGCGCTGACCGACGAGTACCTGGTCGCCGCCCGGCTGCGCCCGCCGCGTCCGGAGAAGGAATCGTTGAACGACCTGGCCGCCGACCTCGTGGCCTTCCTGCGGCCGAGCGCCGAGCGCCAGGGCGTCGTGCTCGAGCTTCGCCTCGACCCCGGGCTCCCGCTGCTGCCGCTGGACCGCGCGATGGTGCGTCAGGCCGCGCACAACCTCGTGCGGAACAGCCTCGAGATGCTGCCGCCCGGCGGGCGCGTCGTGGTCGGCACGCGCTGCGACGGCGACGCCGCGGTGCTGACCGTGGCCGACACCGGCCCCGGGGTGGATCCCGCGGCCGCGGCGCACCTGTTCGAGCCGTTCTTCACCACGAAGGCGCGCGGCACGGGGCTCGGACTCAGCATCGCGCTCCAGATCGCGCGCGAGCACGGCGGCGACGTCGGGTGGCGCAACCGGACCGAGGGGGGCGCGGAGTTCGAGATCCGCCTCCCGCTCGGAGGAGCCAGCGATGGCTGAGGGGAGTCCGACCGTGCTGGTGGCCGACGACGAGGCCGGGATGCGCGAGAGCGTCGCGCGCGCGCTCCGGCGCGAGGGCCTCCAGGTGACCGCCGTCGAGGACGGCGCCGCCGCGCTCGACGCGCTCCGGCGGGCGCCCGTGGACCTGCTCGTCGCGGACCTCCGCATGCCGGGGCTCGACGGGCTCGAGCTGCTGCGCGCCGCAAAGCTCGTCGCCCCGGACATGGAGGTCGTCGTGCTCTCCGGCCACGCGACCGTGGAGGAGGCCGTGGAGGCGATGAAGGAAGGGGCGTACGACTTCCTCACGAAGCCGTTCGACCGCGCCCCGCTCGTGCGCGTCGTCCGGCAGGCGCTCGAGCGGCGCCGGCTCGTCCTGGAGAACCGGCGGCTGCAGCGCCAGGTCGACGACCTCGCCGGCGCCGAGGAGCTGGTCGGCCGGAGCCCGCAGATCGAGGACGTGCTCCGCCTCGTCCGCCAGGTCGCGCCGGCGACGACGACGGTGCTGATCCTCGGCGAGAGCGGCACGGGCAAGGAGCTGGTCGCCCGGGCCATCCACCGGCTCTCGCCGCGGCGCGAGAAGCCGTTCGTCTGCGTGAACTGCGCGGCGCTGCCGGACACGCTCCTCGAGTCCGAGCTGTTCGGCCACGAGAAGGGCGCGTTCACCGGGGCCGTGGCGCGGCGGCAGGGGCGGTTCGAGGTGGCCGACGGCGGCACGCTGCTCCTCGACGAGGTCGCCGACCTCTCACCGGTCGCGCAGGCCAAGGTCCTGCGCGTGCTCCAGGAGGGCGAGTTCGAGCCGGTGGGCGCCTCGCGGACGATCAAGGTGGACGTCCGGGTCCTGGCCGCCACCAACCAGGATCTCGCGCAGCTCGTCGCCGACAGGCGCTTCCGCGAGGACCTCTTCTACCGGCTGCACGTCATCAGCGTGACGGTGCCGCCGCTGCGTGAGCGCCGCGACGACGTCCCGCTGCTCGCGCAGCACTTCCTGCGGCGCCACGCCGCGCGCAACCACCGCACGCTCGACGGCTTCACCGAGGCGGGACTGGCCCGGCTCGCCGACTACGCCTGGCCCGGCAACGTCCGCGAGCTGGAGCACGCGATCGAGCGCGCCGTGGTGCTCGCGCGCGGGCCCCTCGTCGACGTCGCGGACCTCCCCGGGGCGGTCGTGCAGGCAGAGCCGTCGTCGTCCCGGGTCGTGCCGATCCCGATCGGCATGCCGCTCGAGGAGGTCGAGCAGCGGCTCATCGAGGAGACGCTGCGCCAGACCAAGGGCGACAAGGAGCTGGCGGCGAAGCTGCTCGGGATCGCGAGCCGCACCATCTACCGCAAGCTCAAGGAGCGCGCGGAAGGGGCCTCCGAGTGACAGAACGTCCGCGGCGGCGGGCGGCTCGGCGTCCCGCGCCTCGGCCGCGCGCTCGTTCGTGGATAATGCGGGCCAGGGACGCCCGACCACCGGGCGCCTTGCCGAAAGGAGCATGACCCATGCAGCGATACGACCCTGACAGCCCCGGCGGCGGCCGCTGGCCCCCGCCCGATATCGAAGGGATGCTCCGCGACCTGGGGGAGCGCTTCCGCGGACTCGACGGCCGGCGGATCGCCGCGGGCGCGGGCGTCGTCCTGCTGGTGATCCTGCTCTGGTCGAGCTGGTTCACGGTGCAGCCCGAGGAGACCGGCGTCGTCCAGCGGTTCGGGGCGGTCGTCCGCACGGTGGGGCCGGGCCTGCACTTCAAGATCCCGTACGGGATCGAGAACGTCCGGCTGGTGCCCACGGCCCGGGTCCTCAAGGAGGAGTTCGGCTTCCGCACGGCGGCCAGTGTCCCTGGCCGGCGCACGCAGTACGCGGACAGCCCGGCGTTCAAGGACGAGTCGCAGATGCTCACGGGGGACCTCAACGTGATCGACGTCCAGTGGATCGTCCAGTACCGGATCGAGGACCCGGTCC
>MGCF01000159.1:11165-15500 GCA_001788495.1 Candidatus Rokubacteria bacterium RIFCSPLOWO2_02_FULL_73_56 | reverse complement strand
CCTGTGGGTGGCGACCGTAGGACGATCCGGAAGGCGAGTCAAGCGTTTTCTAGCGAACACGCCTCACGTTCGTGGGCCCAATGCTCTGGGCAAAGTGCAACCAGTTCTGTGCAGCGGGGGCGAGTTCTTGCGCGCCGCGTCGGATCAAAGTTCGCGAGTTGGCGTGATCTGCGGCCTGGCGAGGGGCATGCTTGGCGCGCGACGCCTTGCGTCAGCCGGCGCGCCGGCTCCGGATCATCTCGACCGGCCTCAGCGGTACTCCTCGGGCGTGATGGCGTAGGCGAGGATCTTGCGGTAGAGCGTCTTCGGGTCGATCGCGAGCAGCGCGGCGGCCTTGCCGCGGTGGCCGCCGACCTGGCGGAGCGTCGCGACGATGTGCTGGCGCTCGACGGCCTCGAGGCTCCCGCCGGCCGGCGCCGCGGGCGTCGCGGCCGTCGCCGGCTGGGCGCCGCGGACCTCCGGGGGCAGGTCCTCGGGCTCGATCTCGTCGGCCTTCGCGAGGATCACCGCGCGCTCGATCACGTGCATCAGCTCGCGCACGTTGCCGGGCCAGTCGTAGGCCGCGAGCGCCGCGAGCGCCGCCGCGCCGAGCCGCCGGACGCCGTAGGCGGCGTTGGCCTGGACGAAGTGCCGGGCCAGCAGCGCCACGTCCTCGCGGCGCTCGCGCAGCGGCGGCAGCGCGACGGTGATCGTGTTGATCCGGTAGTAGAGGTCCTGGCGGAACTCGCCGCGCCGCAGCGCCTCGGCGAGGTCGCGGTTGGTCGCGGCGACGAGCCGGACGTCCACGCGCCGGGGCCGCGTGCCGCCGACGCGGAAGAACGTGCCGGTCTCGAGCGCGCGCAGGACCTTCACCTGGCTGTCTGGCTCCATCTCGCCGATCTCGTCGAGGAACAGGGTGCCGCCGTCGGCCAGCTCGACCAGGCCGGGCTTCGTGCCCACCGCGCCGGTGAAGGCGCCCTTCTCGTGGCCGAACAGCTCGGACTCGAACACCTCGCGCGGTACCGCGCCGCAGTGGATCGGGACGAACGCGCGGGCGGCGCGCGGCGAGCGCTCGTGGATCGCCCGGGCCACCAGCTCCTTGCCCGTGCCGCTCTCGCCGAGGATCAGCACCGCGGAGTCGGTCGGCGCGACCCGCTCGACGACGCCCAGTACCTCCCGCATGCGGGGGTTCGTCGTGAGGATGCCGCCGAAGGGCTCGGCGCCCGGCGCGTAGGCGCGGAGCGCCACGTTCTCGCGCAGGAGCTGCGCCTTCTCCGCGGCCTTGCGGATGACGATGTCCAGCTCCTCGATCTTGGTCGGCTTGGTCAGGTAGTCGTAGGCGCCGAGCTTCATCGCCTCGACCGCCGTCGCCACCTCCTGGAAGCCCGTCATCACGATCACCTGCGGCGGCTCGGGCACCTCGGCGAGCTCGCGCAGGACCTCGATGCCCTCCTTGCGCGGCATCTTCATGTCGAGCACGGCGACGTCGTAGGCGGCCTCGCGCATCCGCTCGAGGGCGAGGACGCCGTCGGCGACGCCGTCCACCTCGTGACCGCGGCGCGCGAGCTCGCGGACCATCAGCTCGCGCAGGTTGCGCTCGTCGTCGGCCACGAGGACGCGGATCGGGCGGCTCACAGCGGCAGCACCACGCGGAAGACGCTGTCCTTGCCGGGCCGCGAGGCGACCTCGAGGCGGCCGCCGTGGTCGGCGACGATCCCCTGGGCGATCGCCAGCCCGAGCCCGGTGCCCTGCCCCGGCGGCTTCGTCGTGAAGAACGGGTCGAAGACGCGCGCGAGGTGCTCCTCGGGGATGCCGGGGCCCTGGTCCTCGAACTCGACCTCGAGCTCGCCCCGCACGACGCGCGTGCGCAGCGTGAGCGTCCCCCGGCCCTCCATCGCCTCGAGCCCGTTCGAGGCGAGGCCGAGGAAGACCTGGCGGAGCTGCCCCTCGTTGACCGTCACGGGCGGCAGCGCCGGGTCGAGCTCGGTGACGAAGTGGCTCTCCGCGAAGCGCGACTGGTGCGAGAGCAGCTCGACGGCCTTCTGCAGGAGCGCGTTCACGTCGGTCGGGGCGCGCCGGCTGCCCGGCTCGCGGACGAACTGCAGGAGGCTCCCCGTGATCTCCTTGCAGCGGTACGCCTCCTCCTCGATCAGGCCGAGGTAGTGCGGGAAGTCGGCCAGCTCCGGGCGCGCGGCCAGGCCGCCCTCGCGCAGGCGCCCCTGGAGCGACTCCGCGCAGCCCGCGATCGTCGCCAGCGGGTTGTTGAGCTCGTGGGCGACCCCCGCGGCGAGCCGGCCCGCGGTCGTCAGGCGCTCGGTGAGCAGCATCTGGCGCTCCAGGCGCTTGGCGCGCGTCACGTCCTCGACGAGCAGGACCGCGTGGGTGACGGCCGCCGCGGCGGACTCGAACGGCGCGACGGTGAGCCGGAACATCTTCGCCTCGCCGGCGATCACCAGCTCCTGTTCGATGGTGGCGACCTGGCGCGTCTCGAAGGCGCCGCGCAGGAAGGCCTCGACGGGCGCGGCGCGCTCGGCCGGGAGCATCCGGGCGACCGAGCAGCGCGCCGCGGGGTCGCACGCGAGCGCGCGGGCGCCCTCCCGGTTGGCCCGCACGACCGTGAGCCCGGCGTCCAGGACGAACACGCCGAGCGGCAGGGTCTCGAGCACCACCTCGACGAAGCGCTTCTCGGCGTCGAGCTCGCGCGTGCGCTCCGCGACCATCCCCTCGAGCGCGGTGTAGAGCCGCGCGTGCTCGAGCGCGATCGCGGCCTGGTCGGCGAGCGCGAGCAGCAGCTCCTCCTCGCCGGGCGAGAACTCGTGGACGTCGTGGCGGAAGACGCTGATCGCGCCGATCGCGCGCTCGCCCACCCGGAGCGGCGCCGCCAGCATCGAGCGGAACCCGCTCGCCTGCGGGAGCTGCGGGTACTTGACGCGCGGGTCCGCAGGGAGGTCCCGGCTCTGCACCGGGCGCCGCTCGAGCACCGCGCGGCCGCCGATGCCCTCGCCCACGCGCAGGCGGATCCGCGAGACCATCTCGGGCGGCAGGTCGAGGCTCGCGACCGACACCAGCTCGTCCGTCCCCGGCTCGAGCGTGCTGAGGCCGCAGGAGTCGGCGCCGAGCACGCTTCGCGCCTCCTCCATGATGACCCGGATCGTGCGCGACACGTCGAGGCTCGCCGTCACGGCGCGCCCGGCCTCGAGCAGGGCGCGGGTCTCGCGCGCGCGCCGCACGCTCTCCTCGAACAGCCGCGCGTTCTGGATCGCGATCCCCGCCTGCTCGGCGAAGGCCTCGAGCACGCGCTCGTGGTGCGCGCTGAAGAACCCCGGCCGCGTGGAGAACGCCGAGATCACCCCGATGACGGCGCCGCCGACCGCGAGCGGCACGCAGAGCATCGAGCGGATGCCCTCGCGCTCGTCCACGTCGCGCCGGGCCGAGCGCGGGTCGGTCCGCACGTCGTCCACGCGGATCGCGCTCCCCGTCTGGGCGGCGCGGCCCATGAGGCCCTCGCCGACCGGCATCGAGAGGTCCCGCCACTCCTCGCTCCGGAAGCCGTGGGCCGCGGCGTGCTCGAGCCGCGTGCGCGCGGCGTCGAGCAGGCCGATCCCGCAGCCAGTCGCGCCGATCAGGCCCGTGACCGAGCGGCTGATCCGGTCGAGGACCGAGGCCACGTCGAGGCGTGCCGTGATGAGCTGGCTCGTCGTGTAGAGCGCGGCCAGCTCGTCGGTCCGGCGCCGGCTCTCCTCGAGCAGGCGGCGCTGCTCGATCGCCGAGGCGAGCGGCCGGGCCAGCTCGGCGACGACCTCGACGTCGGTGTCGTCGAAGGCCCCGGGACGCGCCGCGGCCAGCGTGACCGCGCCGAACACCCCGCCGCCGGCGACCAGCGGCACCAGCGCGACTGCGCGCCAGCCGTGCTCGGCGAAGGCGCGCCGGCTCGCCTCGGGGACCCGGCCGCGCAGGACGTCGTCCACCCGCACCGGCGCGCCGCCCGCGGCGACCTCGGCCAGGAGGGTGCCGTCCACCGGCATGCGGGCGTCGCGCGCCGCGCCGAGCGGGAGCGTGCGCGCGACGACGTCGACGATCTCGAACTCGCGGCGCTCGGCGTCGAGCAGCGAGACGCCGATCGAGTCGAAGCGCACGAGCCGCGCCGCGCCCTCGGCGAAGGCCCGGAAGACGTCGTCGAGCGACTGGCTCGAGACCATGAGCCGCATGATCTCGTTCAGCACCGACATGCGGAGCGCGCGGCGGTGGAGCCGCCACACCTGCTCGAGCGCCTGGCCGAGCTCGCCCGGGAAGCCCCGGGCGAGCGTCCCGCGCCCGAGCGCCTGCGGGGGGCCCACGAGCACGAGCGTGCCGACC
>MGCF01000159.1:0-11122 GCA_001788495.1 Candidatus Rokubacteria bacterium RIFCSPLOWO2_02_FULL_73_56 | reverse complement strand
GCCCGCCGCGGCCGCCGGGCAGGGCGGCGCGCTCGAGCCGGACGCCGCGCACGGGGGCCGCCGCGGCGGTGGCGAGCCAGCGCCGGAGCGCCAGCCGCCCGGCGCCCGCCGTCACGACCAGCGGCGCCTCGCGCGGGGGCCGGAACAGGAGCGCGCCGCCGGCGGCGCCGGTGAGGCCGACGAGCCGCACGAGCGCGCGCCGGAGCCCCTCCTCGACCGAGGCGGCCGTGGTGAGCGGGGTGAGCAGGTCGGGGAAGACGCGCCCGATCTTCATGGGCTCAGGGCGGGGTCAGCACGCGGCCGGGGAGGCTTCCGGTGTGCTCGCCGTCCTTGACGACGAAGCGGCCGTTGACGAGCACGTGCTCGATGCCCTCCGGGTAGCGGTGCGGGTCCTCGTACGTCGCGCGGTCGGCGACCCGCCGCGGGTCGAGGAGGACCAGGTCCGCGCGCGCCCCCGGCGCGATCACGCCCCGGTCGCGCAGGCCGAGCCGGCGCGCGGGCAGCCCCGTCATCTTGTGGATCGCCCGGGCCAGCGGGAGCACGCGCTGCTCGCGCGCGTACTCGCCCAGCACGCGCGGGAACGTCCCGTAGCTGCGCGGGTGCGGCTTGCCGGCGGCGAGCTCGCCGTACGGCGCGAGCGCCGAGCCGTCCGAGCCGATCATCACCGCGGGGTGGACGAGGGCCCGCCGGAGGTCGGCCTCGTCGAGCTGGAACAGGATCATGTAGGCCTTCCCGCCCTCGGCCGCGATCAGCTCGAGGGCCGCGTCGATCGGATCCTGCCCACGCGCGGCGGCGATCTCCGAGAGCCGCTTGCCCTCGGCGTCCTTCCGCACGGCGCAGTAGGACACCATGATGTTCTCCCACCCGACGCGGTCGAGCAGGCTCTGGCCCGACGGCGGCGCCTCGAGCTCCCGGCGGATGCGCGCGCGCGCCGCGGGGTCGGCGAGGCGTCCGAGCATCGCGTCCACGCCGCCCTCGAGCGCCCAGTCCGGCAGGAGCGTCCGGAGCGTGGTGCTCGAGGCGGTGTACGGGTAGACGTCGGCCATCACGTCGAGGCCCTCGGCGCGCGCGGCGTCGATCAGCGCGAGGGCGTCGGCGACCTTGCCCCAGTTGGGCCGGCCCGCGGCCTTGATGTGGCTCACCTGCACGGCGAGCTCCCCCTCCCGCCCGACCCGGATGGCCTCGGCGACCGCGTCGAGCAGTGCCGCGCCCTCGCCGCGGATGTGGCTCGCGTAGAAGCCTCGGGCGCGCCCGGCCACGCGCGCGAGCGCGACGATCTCGTCGGTCGTCGCGTACGAGCCCGGCGCGTAGATGAGCCCGGTCGAGAGCCCCCACGCCCCGTCCTCCATCGCCTCGCCGAGCAGCCGCTGCATGTGCGCGAGCTCCCCGGCGTCGGGAGCGCGCCTGGCGAAGCCCATCGCCGCCACGCGCAGCGTGCCGTGGCCCACGAGCTGCACGACGTTGAGCGCCGTGCCGTGCTGGTCGAAGGCGCGCAGGTACTCGCCGACCGAGCGCCACGCGAAGTCCATGCCCGCGGGGAGGTAGAGGGCGAAGCCGCGCAGCTCGTCGAGGTGCTCGGGGGCGACGGGCGCCGGCGAGAAGCCGCAGTTGCCGACGACCTCGGTCGTGACGCCCTGGCGGATCTTCGACTCGGCCCGCCGGTTGGCCCAGAGCCGCCAGTCCGAGTGCGAGTGCATGTCGATGAAGCCCGGCGCCAGCACCCGGCCCGCCGCGGCGAGACGGTTGCCGGCGGGCTCGCGCGAGAGGTCGCCGACCGCGACGATCGCCTCGTCGCGGACGCCGACGTCGGCGCGGCTGCCGGCCGCCCCGGTGCCGTCCACGACGGTCGCGCCCTCGATCTTGAGGTCGAGCACGGGCTAGAGCGCCGGCGCGGCGCCGGGGCCGAGGACGCCCTCACACCACGCCGCGACCCCGAGCAGGCGCGCCGAGGCGCCGGCCGCCTGCACGAGCTGGACGGCGAGCGGCAGCCCCGAGGCCGCGAGCCCGCTCGGCAGTGAGATCGCGGGGACGCCCGCGAAGCTCCAGGGCGCGCAGTGCCAGGCGTCGCCCGTGGACGCGAGCCCCGCGGGCGCGGGCGCGGGCGCCGAGGGCGAGAGCAGGGCGTCGTGCGCCAGGAGCAGCGGCATGACCTCTTCGCGGAACGCCAGGCGCGCCCGGGTGGCGTGGATGTAGGCGGTCGCGGGCGCCGCGAGCCCCGCCGCGACGAGCGTCCGGATCCCGGGGCCGTAGTCGGCGGCGTGCCGCGCGAAGGCGGGCGCGTGGTACGCGGCGGCCTCGGCCTCGAGGATCGCCTGGCCCGCGGCGTGGAGGCCCGCGAAGGAGGCCGGCAGGCGCACCTCCTCGACGCGGGCGCCGGCGCGCGCGAAGGCGTCGGCCGAGGCGCGCACGTGCGCCGCCACCTCGGGGGTCGCGTGCGCGAGCAGCTCGGGGGCGAGCGCCAGGCGCGGCGCCCGGACCTCCGGCGGCTCGAGGTCGCGCCCGGCGAGCACGCCGATCGCCAGCGTCGCGTCGGCGACGTCGCGGGTGAAGACGCCGACGTGGTCGAGCGACCAGGCGAGCGGCACGACACCGTCGGCGGGCACGAGGCCGTGGGTCCCCTTGAAGCCCACGACGCCGCAGTAAGCCGCGGGCCGGAGCACGGAGCCCACGGTCTGCGAGCCGAGCGCGAGCGGCACCATGCCCGCCGCCACGGCGGCCGCCGAGCCCGACGAGGAGCCGCCCGGCGTGTGCGCCTCGTTCCACGGGTTCCGCGTCGGCGCGGGGTCGCGGTAGGCGAACTGGGTCGTGTGCGTCTTGCCGAGCACGACCGCGCCGGCGCCGCGCAGCCGCGCGACCGAGGCGGCGTCCGCCGCGGGCCGCGTGTGGGCGAAGGGGGCGGCGCCCGCCGCGGTCGGGAGCCCCGCCACGTCGAAGATGTCCTTCACGCCGAGCGGCACGCCGTGGAGCGAGCCGCGGAAGCGCCCGCCGCGCGCCTCCGCCGCGCGCTCGCGCGCCTGGGCGCGCGCGCCCTCGGCGTCCACGTGCACCCACGCCGCGAGGCGCCCGTCGAGCGCCTGGATCCGCTCGAGGCACGCCTCCACGAGCGCGACCGGGTCGAGCGCGCCGCGCCGGATGCGCTCCGCGGCCTCCCGCGCGCCCGGGAGGGCCGGCTCAGCGCAGCGCACGTGCGGCATGCGCGTCCCGCAGCGCGGCCAGCACGCGCGCGACGACCTGGTCGGGGCCGAGGCCCGTCGTGTCGACGCTCAGGTGCGCTGCGCGGTAGTACGGCTCGCGGGCCCGGTAGAGCGCCTCGACCTCTGCGGCCGTCCGCTCGGCGAGCATCGGCCGCGCGCCCGCCCGCCGCGCCCGCGCGACCAGCTCGCCGAGGTCGCCGCGCAGCCACACGACGGTGCCGAGCGCGCGCAGCGTCTGCATCCGCCCCTCGCGGCACGGCAGCCCGCCGCCGGTGGCGACGACCTCGCCGGACTTCTCGCGCAGCGCCTCGAGGGCCTCGGCCTCGAGCTCGCGGAACCGGGCCTCGCCGTGCGTGCGGAAGATCTCGGGGATCGCGCGCCCCTCGCGGGCGGTGATCAGGTCGTCGGTCTCGACGAAGCACCGGCCGAGGCGGCGCGCGAGCAGGCGGCCCACCGAGGACTTCCCGGCCCCCATGAAGCCCACGAGGATCACGTTGTCGGCCCGCATCCCCCGCATCCTACCATCCCCGATGCACCGTGCGCCGGGCCGGCGCGCGGCGATACGCGCAGTCGCGCATCCAGCAGCGGGCGCACTGGCTGAAGTAGTGGTCCACGCGCGCCTCGGGGCCGGCGCCGACCAGGAGCGAGATGGACTTCACCGGCGTCATGAAGCACGCCGCGTTGAGGCGCACGCCGATCGCGTCGCCCGGGCAGAGCGCGAACAGGCGCGGCTGCTCGCCGACGTCCCAGCGGGCGTAGCCCGGGCTGATCCGGTTGGTGACCCGGAGCCCGCGCGCGAGCCCCTCCTGGCACAGGAGGTCGTTGACGTGCTCGGCGAGGCTCTCGACCGCGCCCGAGCCGACGCTGTCGAGCATCGCGGCGAGGGGCAGCTCGCGCGCCTCCCAGAGCTCGGCCGCGCGGCGCTCGACCGCGTCGCCGAGCGTGCAGACGCCGCCGACCACGTGCTCGACCGGCCCCCAGTGCGCGCCGATGCCCGGGATCGTGAGCGTCACACCGCCGGCCTCGAGCGCGTCGCCGGCCCGCCGCGCGACCGGCACCCAGCGGACGACGGCCCGCGGCACCATGAGGCGGCGCCCCAGGGCGAGCGCCTCGTCGAGGAGCGCCCGGACGTCGGCGCCGGGCGCGTCGGCGCCCTTCTTGTACCCCTGGAAGCGCAGCACCTCGTCGGGGTCGATCGCGAGCGGGAGGTCGGCGAGAACGCGGGGCGCGTCGCGGAGCGCCGGCGCGCTCACGTCCCGCGGGTCGTGCCGCGGGTCGTGACGAGCTCGGCGATGCGGCGGATGTGCTCGGGGTTCGAGCCACAGCAGGCGCCGACGATGTTGCACCCGGCCTCGAGGAGCGCCGGGTACTCGCGCGCCATCGCCTCCGGCCCGAGCTCGTAGGTGACCGTGTCGCCCGTGGTGACCGGGAGCCCCGCGTTCGGGTACGCGACGAGCGGCGCGTCGGTCACCGCGCGCATCTCGCGGATGATGACGATCGCGCGGTCGGGGCCGCGCCCGCAGTTCATGCCCACGACGTCCGCGCCGGCCGCCAGGAGGTTCTTCGCGACCTCGGCCGGGCTCTCGCCCCACATCGTGCGGTCGCGGTCGTTCCCCTCCTCGTACTGGAAGAACATCGTCGCCATGACCGGCAGGTCGGCGACCTTCCGGCACGCGCGCACGGCGGCCGTCGCCTCCTGCGGGAACATCATCGTCTCGACGGCGAACAGGTCCACGCCGCCCTCGGCGAGGGCCTCGGCCTGCTCGCGGAACGTCGCCTCGTACTCCTCGTCGGTCACGCCCGCGTCGAGCGCGTAGTCGAGGGGGAGCCGGCTCGTCGGGCCGATCGAGCCCGCGATGAAGCCGCCGCCCGGGTCCGCCGCCCGCGCCAGCCGCGCGCCCTTCTCGTTGAGCTCGCGCGTGCGGTCGCCGATCCGGTACTCGTCGAGCTTGAGCCGGGTGCCGCCGAACGTGTTGGTCTCGACGATCTGGCTGCCCGCGTCGAAGTACGCCCGGTGGATGCCGCGGACGACGTCGGCGTGCGTGTCGTTCCAGAGCTCGGGGCAGGCCCCGTTGGCGAGGCCGGCGGCGAAGAGCATCGTCCCGTAGCCGCCGTCGAAGACGAGCGTCTCGCCCGCCCGGACGCGCTCGAGGACCTCCCGGCCGCGCGCCGTCACGGGGCGACCGCGGCCCCGACGCCCATGAGCGCCTTGGCCTTGACCACGGCGAGCGTCG
This sequence comes from Candidatus Rokubacteria bacterium RIFCSPLOWO2_02_FULL_73_56, assembly GCA_001788495.1. GTDB lineage: Bacteria > Methylomirabilota > Methylomirabilia > Rokubacteriales > CSP1-6 > GWA2-73-35. The sequence goes on along the minus strand of MGCF01000159.1, from coordinate 5,694 downwards.
AGTCCTTGGCGTAGCCGTCGGCGCCGATCTCGTCGGCGAAGGCCTGGCTCACCGGGGCGCCGCCGATCATCACCTTGACCCGCGCGCGCAGGCCCGCGCGGACCAGCGCGTCGATCGTGCGCTTCATGGCGGGCATCGTGGTGGTCATGAGCGCCGAGATCCCGACGATCGTGGCGGCGTGCTCCTCCACGGCCTTGACGAACACGTCGGGCGCCACGTCGCGGCCCAGGTTGACGACCTTGAAGCCGGCGCCCTCGAGCATCATCGCGACGAGGTTCTTGCCGATGTCGTGCAGGTCGCCCTGGGCGGTGCCGATGACGACCACGCCGAAATAGTCGTCGCCGCGCGCGGCGGCGGTGATGAGCGGCTTGAGGAGGTCGAGGCCCGCGTACATCGCGCGCGCCGAGAGCAGCACCTGCGGCACGTAGTACTCGTTCCGCCGGAACTTCTCGCCGACCACGTCCATGCCCGGGATGAGCCCCCTGAAGATCAGCGTCTTGGGGTCCATCGAGAGGTCGAGCCCTTCCCGCGTCTTGCGCGCGACCGTGTCCTTGTCGCCGAGGATCAGCGCGCGCGCCATCGTCGGGTAGTCGAAATCGTCTGCGCCCATGCGACCTCCCGCGTCCCGGTCTCCCGCGTATCTTAGCGCGATTTTCGCGCGAGGAACTCGGAGATCGCCGCCACGACCTCGGGGGCGACGCGCATGAACTGCAGGCCCGCGGCCTCGTCGGTTCGCCACGCCACGCGGCTCTCGGCCTCGATGGGGTGCGGGAGCGCGGGGTCGCCCTCGCAGCGCACGCGCACGGGCGCGTCCACGTCGAAGCCCTCGGGCAGGGCGGCGACGGCGACGCCGTAGCTCCCGAGGTCCCGGCCCGCCACCCGGACGACGCCCCCCGCGCCCTCGACGGTCACCGTGGCCCCCTCGAGGGGCGCCCGCGGGTTCCGGCGCTGGTCGGCGGGCACGATGGCGTAGATCCGCACCGGCACGGCCCGGTCCTTGACCGCGACCGTGTCGAGCTCGCGTGTCAGGAACCGGCCCTGGACGCGCTCCCAGGTGGCCTCGCTGACGATGATCGAGGCCGGATACTCCTTGGTGAGCGCCTCGAGGTGCGCGGCGACGTTGACCACGTCGCCGATGGCCGTGAACTCGAGACGCTGCCGCGACCCCATCGTGCCCACGATCGCCTCGCCCGTGTTGACGCCGACGCCGTTCTCGAGGGGCGCCCCGAGCCGCGCCTGCCACCGCTCCGAGAGCGCGCGCGTGCGCGCGCGCAGCTCGAGGGCCGTGCGCACCGCGCTCGCCGCGTGGTCGGGGTCCTCGATGGGCGCGTTGTAGAGGGCCATGATGCAGTCGCCGATGTACTTGTCCACCGTGCCGCCGTTCTGGAAGACGATCTCGGTCATCTCGCTCATGTACTCGCCGAGCATCTCGACCACCTCCTCGGCGCGGTTGCGCTGGGAGATGGCGGTGAAGCCGCGGATGTCCGAGAAGAGCACGGTCACCTCCCGGCGCGCCGAGCCGAGCGCCCGGCCGGGATCGCGCACGATCTCGCGGACGACGGCCGGCGAGAAGAACTGGGCGAGCCGGCGCCGCTCGCGCTGCTCGCGGACGTAGCCCGCGACCACGGCCGAGCCGTACCCGAGGACCAGCGCGAGCGTGGGGGCGATCGCGCGGAGCCACACGTCGAGCGCCACGAAGGCGCCGTACGTCACCGCCGCGAGCGCGCCCCAGAGCAGCACCGCGCCCGCGAGCGCGCGCGCCGGCCGCAGCCGGACGAGCAGCGCCGCGCCGACGAGCCCCGCGGCCAGGGCGGCGAGGGCGCTCGTCCAGGCGGGCACCTCGCGGAGCCCGATGCCGCGGAGCAGCGTCTCCAGGACGTTGGCGTGGAACTCCACGCCGGGCATCGTGCGCGCGGGCGCGAACGGGGTGGAGTACACGTCCTGGAGGATCAGGCTCGTGGCGCCGACCAGGACGATCTTGCCCCGGAACGTGTCGGGCGGCACCTCGCCCTGCACGACCCGGTGGTACGGGATCCACGGGAAGGTCTTCGGGCCGCCGCGGAAGTTGACCAGGACCTCGGCCCGCGCCGGCAGCGGCGCGGCCGGCACCCCGCCGGCCTTCGCGAGCCCGTGCAGGATCGCGTCGAACGACGGGATGACCTCGGCGCCCAGCGGGTAGCGGAGCGGGACCCGGCGCAGGGTGCCGTCCGGGTCCACGGAGACGCTGACCGGCCCGACGCCGGCGGCGCCGCGCCGGATGACCGGCAGGGGCTTGTTGAGATCGGCCTTCCGGACGACGATCGTGGCCAGGGTCTCCGCGACCTGCGTGATCGCGGCCGCGAGGACGACGTTGCCGGCGCGCTCCACCGAGCCGCCGAGGAACTCGTCGTCCGCGCGCCCGCGCGTCGACGGCTCCGGGAACATCACGTCCATCCCGATCGCGATCGGGCGGCCCGCGTTGATCGTCTCGATCAGGTTGGCGTGGAGCGCCCGCGGGAAGGGCCAGGGCAGGTCGAGCTCGTCGAACGAGTCCTCGTCGATCGTCACGATCACGATCGGCGCGGCCGGCGCGCGCGCCCCGCGCAGCTCGAAGAGCCGGTTGAGCACCGCGAGCTCGACCGGCTCGAGGGCGCCGAGCACGACGAGGACGGCCGTGACGACGCCGGCGGCCAGCCCCCAGAGGAGCGTCCGGGCTGCGGTCATCGCCTTCCAATGTATGCTAGTATCGCCGCGGAATGAAGATACGGGTGCTCGGCGCCTTCGGAGGCGAAGGGCTTGGGCATCGCCCGTCCTCCTTCCTGATCAACGACCGCGTGCTCATCGACGGGGGCTCCGTGACGGGGGCCCTGACCGTGCCCGAGCAGCTCCGCATCGAGCACGCGCTCGTCTCCCACGCCCACCTCGACCACATCGCCGGGCTCGTCTACCTGACCGAGACCCTCGGCTTCTGCGAGACCGGGGCGGCCGTCACGATCGCGAGCATCGACCCCGTGGTCACGACGCTCCGGGCGGGCGTGTTCAACAACGTCCTCTGGCCCGACTTCAGCCGGATCCCGCACGCCGACGTCCCGGTGGTGAAGTACCGCACGCTGGTCGAGGACGTCGAGCAGCGGCTCGGCGACCTCTGGGTGACGCCCGTCCAGGTCCAGCACACCGTGCCGACGGCGGGCTTCATCGTGCACGACGGCTCGACCGGGCTGATCTACTCGGGCGACACCGGGCCGACGGCCGCGCTCTGGGCCGCGGCGCGGGGGCTCCACGGCCTCCGCGCGGTGATCCTCGAGTGCGCGTTCCCGAACCGGCTCGCGCAGCTCGCGGACATCGCCAAGCACATGACGCCCGACCTGATCCGCCGCGAGCTCGACAAGCTCCCGCCGGACCTCCCCGTCTGGATCTTCCACGTCAAGCCCCAGTTCCACGAGGAGGTCGCCGAGGAGCTGGAGCGGAGCGGCGGCGACCGCGTGCAGCTGCTCGAGCAGGACCGGACCTACTCCCTCTAGGCCTCGGGCACGAGCACGACCGTGTCGCTCGAGACCTCGACGCGCACGCGGTCGTCGAGCCTGAAGATGCGGGTGTCCCCGGTCGAGGGCACCTCGACGCGCACGGGCAGGCTGCCGCCGATCTCGACCTCGTAGATGTGCCGCGCGCCCTCGAACACGCGCAGCGCGACGCGGCCGGGGATCCCCGGACCGCGCGCCATCGCCGCCTCGGTGATCGAGAGCGTCTCGGGCCGCAGGACGAGGAGCCCGCGGCTCCCCTCGCGGAACGCGCCGATGCCGGCGACGGGGACCCGGTGGCCGCCCTCCGTCTCGACGACGACGCCGAGCTCGCGCACCTCCTCGACCCGCACGGGCAGGAAGTTGGCGGGCCCGAGCGCCTCGGCGACGGCGCGGCTCGAGGGCCGATGATAGAGCGCGTCGGGGTCGCCGACCTGCAGCAGCCGCCCGTCCTCCATCACCGCGATCCGGTCGGAGAGCGCGAGCGCGTCCGCGGCGTTGCGCGTGGCGTGGAGCGTGGTCACCGCGAGGTCCCGGTGGAGCTTCGCGAGCTCGAGGCGGAGCGTCTTGCGCGCGACCGGGTCGATGTTCGCGAGCGGCTCGTCGAGCAGCAGCACGCGCGGCTCCACGGCCATCGCCCGCGCGAGCGCGAGCCGGCGCCGCTGCTCGATCGTGAGGTCGCCCGGGCGTCGCGCCTCGAGGCCGGCCAGGCCGAGGCGCCGCAGCACGGTCTCCACCTTGCGCCCGACGTCCGCCCGCGGGAGCCCCTGCTGCTCGAGGCCGAACGCGACGTGCGCGGCGACCCCGAGGTGCGGCCAGAGCGCGCCGTCCTGGAAGACGTAGCCGACGCCGCGCCGCGCGGGCGGCACGGCGGAGATGTCGTGGCCGTCCACGAGCGCGCGCCCGGCGGTCATCGGCAGGAAGCCGGCGACCGCGCGCAGCACGTCCGACTTGCCGGACTTCGGCGGGCCCAGGAAGGTGAAGAACTCGCCGTAGCGGACGTGCACCGACACGTCGCGCACGCCGGGTGGGACGCCGCCGCGCGTCGCGAGCCCCTCGATCCGGACGTCGACGAGCGGCCGGCCGCTCACGCGCGCGCCCTCCCGGGGCGCGCCGCGGCGCGCGGCAGGCACGCCGCGCCGATCGCGGCGAGGACGAGGGACGTCCGGCTGTGGAAGGGCAGGCTCACGTCCACGAAGGACCAGGAGAACGCGTGACGCGGGGCGCGCCGTGGAAGTCGGGGCTCATCAGCGACCCCGGAATCTTAGCACGATGCGCGCCGGGCGCCGGGACGGGGAGGCCGCGCCGGCGTGCCTTGCGCGGCGCCGGGCACTGGTGTAAACGGAGGACTGAACACGAGGAGGGTTCCATGCCGGAGCATGACGGAGGCAAGGTCGGGGCGCTGCCCAAGGAGCTCGTCGGGGCGGACTGCCCGCGTTGCGGGTTCAAGATCTCGCAGGACACCGAGGTGACCTTCAGCCGCGAGGACTCGTTCTTCGTGGGCTACTCCCTGACCTGTCCCGCGTGCGGCAACGAGTTCTGCTACACGCTCTACTTCAAGTAGGAGGCGCGCCATGGCGACGAGGGCGAACGCAGCAGCGACCGCGGAGAGCCCGCGGGTCGCGTACAAGGACCTGCGCGACTGGATCTCCGCGCTGGACGCCGCCGGCCAGCTCGCGCGCGTGCGGGCGGAGGTCGACTGGAACTGCGAGCTCGCCCACATCACGCGGCGCACCTGGGACACCCACGGGGACGCCTCGCCCGCCTTGCTCTTCGAGAACATCAAGGGCTACCCGGCGCCGGGGCCGAGCAAGGTCTTCGTCGGGACCTTCCGCTCCTGGTACCGCACGGCGATGATGCTGGGGCTCGACCCCGCGGCCACGACCCGCGCCGGGCTGCTCCGGGTGCTGCGCGAGCGCATCAACGACCGCGACCGCTTCCTGCCGCCCCGCGTGGTCTCCTCGGGGCCGGTGAAGCAGAACGTCGTCACCGGCGGCAAGGTCGACCTGACGATGTTCCCGGTGCCGATGTTCGGCGAGCGCGACGGCGGCCGCTTCATCGGCACCATGCACTCGGTCATCACGCGCGACCCCGACACCGGCTGGGTCAACGTCGGGACCTATCGCATGATGCTCCACAACGGCCAGGAGACCGGGATCCAGATCGACCCGGCCAACCAGCACATCGGCCAGCACTA
>MGCF01000158.1:25338-35598 GCA_001788495.1 Candidatus Rokubacteria bacterium RIFCSPLOWO2_02_FULL_73_56 | reverse complement strand
CAGGACCTCGAGCGTGAAGTTCGCGATGCGCGTGAGGGTGCGGCCGTCCACTTGCGCCTCGCCGGTCACCGTGAGGTCATAGCTCCCGGGGGCGACCGTGTTGACGACGGCGAGGGTGAGGAAGGCGCTCGCGCCGGGGGCGACGAGGTTCGACGGCGAGAAGCTCGCGGTGATCCCGGTGGGGGGCGCCGAGAGGCTCAGCGTCACGAGGCTGGTGAAGCTGCCGGTGCCGCCGGCCTGGACGCTGATGGATGTTTGATCCCCGGCGATCACCCGCGCGCTGGCCGGGGGCGCGGGGGCGGCGCTGAGCGTGAAGTCACCGGTCGTGAGGACGGCGAAGACGACGCTCGCACTCCCACGGCCCGTCGTCACCGTCAACGGCCCTGTCGTGGCGCCAATGGGCACCGTGGTCGTGATCGTGGTCGCGGTGATGGTGCGCACGACGGCTGCCAAGCCGTTGAAGGTCACTTGCGTGGCGCCGGGCTCGAAGTTGGTCCCCGTGATTGCCACGTAGGTCCCGACGGGGCCGCCCACCGGGTTCACGCTCGTGATCGACGGGCCGAAGCGCACGGTGAAGCTGACCGCCGCGGGGGTCGGATCCTCGTTCCCGGCGAGGTCCAGGGCTTTCACCTCGAAGGTATGACTGCCTTCGGTGAGGCCGGTGAGGGTCGCGCTCGTCGCCGGGGCAAACGCTGACCACGCCCCGCCGTCGAGCCGCCAGGCGAAGAGGAGGTTCGCCACCGGGGTGAGGTTGTCGGTGCCGGTGAAGCCGAGCGTGAGGGGGGAAGTGTTTACCGCCCCGGGCGGGGCGCTCGTGATGACCGTCTCCGGCGGGGTGTTGTCCACGATCACGACACGGGTCGTGCTGGCCGTGGTGCCCGCCTGGTCGGTCGCCGTGGCCCCGAGCGTGTGCGAGCCGTCGGCGACCGTCGTCGTGTCCCAGGTGGCCGCGCCGCTCACGCTCGGCGCCGGGGGCGGCGGGGTCAGCGTGGCCGTCAAGCTCTGGCCGTCCACGGTGAGGGCGAGGCTCGCCACCTGGCGCGCACAGCAAGGAAGCCTGGGACTTCAGCGCCAGCCCCTGACGCGCCTCCAAAACCAAGCCAAGACCAGGGCAAGGAGCGCATACCAGGCAGCATTGGCAACTGAGGCTGTCAGCACGATGGCCCACCACATGGGAGCTGACGCCTCGTGGATGGCCATGAGGGGAATGCTGGCAGGCCAGGCAATAACCCTAGAGCCCTCGACAGCAAGGATGACGCCACTTCCAAGCCTTGACCGGGCGTCACCGGAGCTTGAAAGGACTGCCCACCATGCAACATACGCGAGGGCAATGACCAGGCCAACCACGGCACCGCCAACAGCTGACCGTCCTGCCATCCGTTCCTCCTTTCTTTGCGTCTTTCCTGAAGCAGGAGAGAAGAGGCGCGCGGCCCTGCCGACGGGCCGCGGTGTCGGAGGATTATTCCACCCGACCCTTCAGAATGCAGCGCCCGGGCTCAGAGAGTCTCCTCATCGACCCTCACCGAGATTTCCCGACAGTGAACGCTCGCGCGCCTATGCCCCCTCCTCGCGCGGACACATAATACGTTGTCCCCGCTTCGAGCATCGGCGGCTTCCCTGTATGCGGGATCTTCTGAACAAATCCGGCGGGAACACTCCCGTATGTCACCGTCACCCTTCGAAGTACTGGCGATTCAATCACCCAGAGCTGCGGAACGCCCCCCTTCATATGCACGGATAGCTCGAAGATCTCGTTCGGCACTCGGCGTTTGAACCAAAGCCAGCCCTCTTCGCGAAAGAATTCGAACGCGATCCCTCCTTCGACTTCACGCACATCAACCTCGAAGGCGGGTACATCTCCGAAACTGCTTTCGCGCATCATCAGTCCTATCAGCAGTGATCCGATCAAGAGGACGCACGACTTTCTATACATGCGTCACCGATATGTCGGATTGCCGTATCGCAAGTCGGGACGTACGGGCCTTCTCAGCACATGAGTCGCTAATGCGGCCCCGGTGATCTCTGCCTCGAGCTCAAAGGGATTGTTGAAATAGCCGTACTGCCACTGGAAGACCTCACCAATTACCCGGTGCCACCAATATCCGTGAGCCAGATACTGGCGCACGTGCGTGAACTCGTGGCCGAGCGTAAGATACTGCTCCGCTTCCGGCAGAACCTCACTGAAGCTTTCTCGCAAGATGACTCTCGTCATCAGCGTCGCCCCTGTTGCGCCACGGGACAGAACTCCTCCACAGTACACGCGGATTCCACTGAGACTCGTTCGATTGGTTTGCTCGTAGCGCCTGATGGCCTCCCTGATCATCGGATGACTTGTGACATCCTGGCCGAATAGATACGAAGACGGTCCGATTCCACGCGCACACGGCAACTGCTTGTCCAAGCCCGAAGGATCAATGAAGTTGCCTGGGGCGTTCGCGACATAGATGTACAGATTGAAGTCCCCACTCCCCAAACCAATCGGATCCTGGCTCAGGAATCGCTGCAGCCCCGGGTGGTAGTACCGCGCCCAAGAGTAACGCCCATTGCGAGTCTGGCCGGAAAATCGACGTCGCGCCCGATGCGAGTCCCGGCGATGAGGCCGAGTGCGACCGATGCGGGTTCCGCCGGCGCGATCGAGATGCTCGAAAAGGGCCTTTTCGGGGGCTACCTCGGTAGCCCCCCGGCGATCAGATGCGATCCTGGAGGCGCTACGGCCCGGCGCTGGTGGGCCAGCGAGCAAGGACGGCGCGGCAGGAGCCGTCACGACCATGGCCACGATAGTAGCGACGAGCGGCCCGTCGCTCCAAGTTCGCGGCGAGCGCTCAGGCCGGCGGGGTGGCTTCTTCTTTAGCGGCTAAGAGAGCGGCTGGCTCCTCGAGCTGGTTGACCGTGGTCTCAGCGACGGCCGCTGGCGGCGCGGCCGAGCGGGCCAGGGTCGCCGCGGGATGGGTCGCGGTGTGCACGGCCTTGAGCAGCCGGATCGACACCCGCGTGTAGAGCTGCGTGGTCGTCAGCCGCGCGTGGCCCAGGATCTCCTGGATCACCCGCACGTCGGCGCCGTGCTCCAGCATCCCCGTCGCCATCGTGTGGCGCAGCAGGTGACACGCCCCGCGCTTGGCGATCCCCGCCGCGACCAGGTAGTCCCGGGTGAGGCGCGAGAGGTTGTTGGGATGAAAGGGCCGGCCCCGCCGCGTGAGGAAGACCGTGCCCTCATCGGGCTCGACGACGAAGTCCGACCGGGCCTCGTCGAGATACTTCTCGAGCCAGGCGATCGCGCGCTCGCCGATGGGGACCACGCGGTCCTTCTGGCCCTTGCCCTCGCGGACGACGAGCACGCCGCGGGCGAGATCGAGATCGTAGAGCCGCAGCCGGATCAGCTCCATCCGCCGCAGCCCCGTGGAGTAGCCCGTCTCCAGGGGTGCCCGGTCGCGGAGCCCGATCGGCGTCGTGGGCTCGGCGTGGGCCAGCACCTCGGTGATCTCGGCGTCGGTGAGCGGCTGCGGCAGCCGCTGCGCGGTCACCCGCGGCAGCTCGAGCTCGGCGGCGGGGTTCACCGCGAGCACGCGCTGCTTGGTCAGCCAGCGGAAGAGGCCCTTCACCGAGACGAGCCGCCCGTGCTGGCTCCACACGCTCAGCGGCGTGCCGGTGCGCTTCCGATAGTGATAGAGCCAGCGCTGGTAGCGTTCCAGGGCGGCGCGGGTGATGTCCTCCGGCCGGCTGATGCCGCAGGCGGACGCCCACGCGGTGAAGTACTTCAGGTAGAGCGTGCGGACGTGCACGGTGTCCGCCGCGTAGTGGGTCAGCCGCAGCACCTCGAGGTAGCTTCCAACGACGTCGGCCCAGGCGCTCGACCCCTTGGGCGTGGGAGAAGCGGAGCTCCGGCCGAAGGGCTCCTTCCGCGTGACGACCCGGTCCATCGTCTCCTGCGTATACGTGCTTGCATGGCCTTCCGGGCGGGGGCCCCGAAACGCCGATCGCGATGGCCACGTCCGTCAGCGCCAAGTCTGGTCGGCTGCATGTACGCTTCCTCGTCTGGCCCCCACCGAAACTACTGCCTCAGAAATCCGCCTCGGGCACTGGGACGCTGCCCTCGCCTGCGATCAAGGAAGCCGATCAGGCGGATGAGCGGCATGGCGTACCAGTACTTTTGACGGACGAACATTACCATCAGCTTCTGAGCCCACTCGTCGGCAACATCCTCCGCCTCGCCGGACTGCGGGTGACTCGTGCGCTGAATATGGTGACCGAGCTCGTGATAGAAGACGCTCGCCAAGAGGAGATCCCGCACGAATGGAATCCGTTGCACGGTGCGAGGGACATTTTCAAACACCTTGTCGACGAATAGTTCAATCCGCGCAGCTTGCCCGCGAGAGGCGCCATGGTATAAAGCCCGAGCATCCGCGGTGTGCCGTTTGAGATTGCGGCTCCGCACCCTGCGGCGCCGCTCATGACGCGACTGGGCTGCCGCATTGGTCAGAACGACTTCCTTCAGGGCAATGACGAATTGCGCGGGGACCGAGTCAACAAGGGATCGAATCGACCGGGTCACGTCCACATATGGCGCGTAGTCCCGGTACGCCGTCATAATCTCGAGGTTTTTCACTGCCTCCACAATAGCGGCTTCGCTGGCGACGGTTGTTCGCCCGCCGACGGAGCTATCCCCCCCTCGCCACTACGTACAGGCTCTCTGAGCGCTGACATCCACGAATAGTTCCTCGTACATGCTCGGTGGCCGACATGGATCCTTCCGGCCGGCCAGCGTCGGCGGCAACACCGTCTTCGGCGTCGGCGGATTCCCTGCGAGGGCATCGGCGACGTCGCTGATTGCCTTCAGAACCCGCATCCACCACGGCGCCTGCTCCCACTGCGGCACAAGTTCTGGCGGGAGCGGTGCGGGCTGAGGTCTATACGGAGGTGGTGGAGTGTCTCGCATCGGCGTTGACCTTGGGCGCGGTCCCCTCATGCCGCCCGTGGATGGCCTGGGCACCCACCATCGCTCACCAAGCGGATCAATCCAGTTCACAGGGTTGTTGCTAACATACGCGTACAGGTTAACGTCGTCGCCCAGAAGGTCGATCGGATCCTCGCGAATAAAGCGCTGGAGGCCGGGGTGGTAGTACCGCGCCCGGTAGTAGTAGAGGCCCGCGAGGCCGTCGTTCTCGCGCCCCGTGAACTGGAACCGGTTCGCCGAGCTGGCGCTCTCCGCCGTCGTCCGTCCGAACGGCTCGTAGGTGTAGCGCGTGGCCAGAGCGCCGGCCGGGTCCGTCAGCAGCAGCACGGAGCCGAGGGCATCCGCCGCGTAGAACTCGGTCCCGTTCCGCGGACGGGGGGCGCTGGCCGCCCGCTACCGTCGCATCATGCGCCATCGCGGGCACAAGAAGGCCGTGATCGCAGTCGCTCACGCCATGCTCGTCGCGATCTACCACATGCTGACACGACACACGACGTACCAAGACCCGGGCGACGACTACTACGACCGCCGTCACGCCGAGCGCGCCAAGCATCGGGCGCTGCAGACTCTCGAGCGTCAGGGCTACCGCGTCAGCCTCGAACCCCTGGCATGAGGACCGCCGTGCCGTCACGCGCTACTTTCTGAGCACCGCGTGCGGTACAACGCATGCATGGCGAGCACCGACGAAACTTGAACGAAGAACGAACAAGGGAAGAATCCTATCGAACAGATCTGATGAGCTGCAACACTTTGACCCGGATCCGGAAGTAGTCCAGAAACAGCGTGAGCTGAAGAATCACCCACCCAAAGAGCACCATCAGAAATATCGCTAACACGTCAGTCGAAACGCCTCTGCCGGCGATCGCGATGCCGGCGCCTATGACTAAGAACATTGCTGAGAAGAAGTACCCAAGCGGTCGCCTTCGTCCGCGAACGAGCGAGACATCGCACCTCACCACAACTCTCTGGGACTTACCTAACGGAGCAAGCTCCACCGTACAAGGGAGGGAATGCTTTCGGCTATACTCCCAACCGAGGATCTTCCTCACTGGGAGGGCAGCCGAAAACGCGCTGCTGCTCAACCCCTGAGTCACCGCCCCGAACTTCTCGAACACTGGCATGACCTGAGGCAGGAATTCGCTCACGCTCGAGGCGGGCGCTTCTACAACGAGTTCGGCAGCTCCTCGACTCAGAATCCACCAGTTTTTCATTTCTTTCGGCCTGACAGGTTCGCGTTCCCTTCACCTTGCGGCCCCAAAATCCAGGCGCGGATATCGTTCCAATCAAACTTGGTGCCACGGGACCACTCCTTGCCTGGAAAGTCCGGGTGTGCAACCGTCACCGACGCGAACGGAGCTGGACCACCAAGGGCCGCACCGATGGGAATGGGGAACTTTCCCTCTCGGAAGAACACCGAAGCACTAAAGAATGGTGTATCGAGTGCCACTTCTCTCAATTGGGGAAGCTCGTCGACGTTGGCAAAGGCAAACCCGACCTGCGCGCCCTTTCCACCTGAAAGCCCGTACCCAAGGAGTGTTTGGACGCTGGCGTAAGCTTCTGCCGCCACCGCTGATGACGAGGTCGACGTGGTGCCAAGCCGATATCCAAGACTGCCTTGCACGCCGCAGCAAGGAAACGGGAAGAATGGCGCGAAAACTCCCTTGAGTTGAAAGCCCCCAAAACTTGAAAAACGAAGCAGTCCGATCGGATCGGTGAAAGTGACTGGACTGTTGTGGACATAGGCGTGGAGATTGACATCACCCCCAGCTAGCCCGATCGGATCCTCGCTGATGAAGCGCTGGAGGCCGGGGTGGTAGTACCGCGCCCGGTAGTAGTAGAGGCCCGCGAGGCCGTCGTTCTCCCGCCCCGTGTACTGGAACGGGTTCCCCGAGCTTGTCCTGACCCCTCGCATCGTGCGCCTCCTCGCTCCTGTGCTCATCGCGCGCGGCTGCCGCCGCCCACGCCGCTCACTGCACCGTGAAGAGAGTGCCGCCTGTGCCCACGGCCGTGGACGGGCCGGCGGGCGTCGTGATCCGCACCACCCGGAGCCCCGGCGTCGCCCCCGGGGCGATCGCCAGCTCGACCGTCGCCGTCGTGCCCGTGCCGTCCACCGTGACGCTGCTCACCGTGATCGCCGGGTCGAGAGCGTTGTCGAGGAGGACGTCCACCGCCGTGGCGCCCGTGAAGCCCGCGCCGGTCAGCGTGAGGACGAGGGACGGTGCGCCGGCCGTCCCGCTCGCCGGCGTGAGCGCCATGATCACCGGGACCAGGGTCACGGCCACCGCGGGCGCCGCCTCGAAGGTGAGCCCGCCACTGCCGACCGCCACGCTCACGGCGCCCGTCACCGCGCCGTTGGCATTCTCGGGGAGCGGGGCCAGCGCCACGCTGACCGCGCTGCCGGCGACGAAGACGGGCGGCGGCGGCTCCACCACCGTGAAGGCCAGCGCCACCACGTCGAGCCCCCGCACCTCGCACGCCACCGGCCCAAGCGGGGCGCTCGCGCCCAGCACCAGCGCGAGCGTGAGCTGGTCCAGGTCCGTGCGGACCTGCTGGACGCTGACGCCGGGCGTCGTGCACACGACGCTGGCGCCCGCTAGGTTCGCGCCCGTGACCGTGAGCGGGACCGTCGTGCCCTGGGTCCCGCTCGCCGCCGAGGTGGCGGTGATCGTCGTCGTCTGGCTGAGCCCGCTCGCGCGCGTGATCTGCAGGAGGTTGCCGACGGCGTCCCAGTGGTAGCTCGCCGCCTCGCCGTCCTCGCGGATCACCCGCACCAGGCGCCCGAGGTCGTCGTAGAGGTAGACGACGTCGGCGGACGCGCGCGGGAGGCCGACGAGCACGCTGCCCAGGAGGGCGGCGAGCGCGGCGGCGAGCATGAGACGCGCCGGCAGGGGCCGGCCGCCGCGACGGAGCGCTGGGGGCTGCGAGTGGTTACCTGAAGCTTTGCGGGTAATCACCTGTGTGTGGCGAACGTAATCGACCCCCTAAGGGTGAGTCAAGCGATTTCTAGCGAACACGCCTCATTTCCGTGGGCCCAATGCTCTGGGCGGAGTGCGACCAGAGCTGTGCAGCGGCGGGGACGAGTTCTTGCGCGCCGTGTTGGAGCGAAGACCTTCAAAGTTCGTGGGTTGGCGCCCACGGGACCCAGCCGCAGCGGAGCAACGGACGCGCGCCGCGTGGTCGCGCGACCCGTGCCGCACGTGGCCTTGGGCCGCCGGGCAACCGGACGGGGGACGAGATTAGCGGGAGACGTGCGGGTTGCCGGCGATCCAGAAGCGCAGGCGCAGGGTTCTCGCGCGCGTGATGCCGACGCGGGGGCCCGCGGCGATGCGGAAGTCGCGCGGCGCGTCCGGCGGCTCGATGGTGAGGCGGCCCGCGGTGAGGTCGGCGCGGTTGTCGCGGAGCGTGATGCCGAGCGCCCGCGTGAGGTTGCCCGGGCCGCTCGCCAGGCGCGGCGAGTCGCTCGCCACCCCGCGCCGGCGCGCCATCGCCCGGAGCCCGAGCACGGGCTCGAGCGCGCGGATCAGCACGCAGCCGGGGCGGCCCCGGCGCCCGGCGATCGCGTTCAGGCAGCAGTGCATCCCGTAGTTGAGGTAGACGTAGGCGACGCCCCCCGCGCCGTAGAAGAGGTCGCGGCTGCCGGGCCGGAACGCGGCGTGCGAGGCGCGGTCCTCGGGCCCGAGGTAGGCCTCGGTCTCGACGATGCGGCCGGCCGCGAGCGTCCGGCCGCGGCGCGAGACCAGGACGCAGCCGAGCAGGTCGCGCGCGACGGCGCGCGCCGGACGCGCGTAGAAGCGGCGGGGCAGGGGCATCCGCGCCCTGGCGCTACGAGGCGGCGAGGCGCGCGGTGACGAGGCGGCGGAGCGACTCGTAGTCGAACGCGGTGCCCGCGCGGCTCGGCAGCTCGGCCTCGGTCTTGAGCCCGGTCTCGCTGATGATCGCGCAGATCGTCTGCGCGGGGTCGAGGCGGCGCTCGGCGAGGAGCTTGATCAGCACCGCCAGCGTGGCGACGCCCGTCGGCCCGGCCCAGACGCCCTCGGCGCGCGCGAGCCGCCGCTGCGCCTCGAGGATCTCCTCGTCCTCCGCATCGCCGGCGAGCCCGCGGCCAGAGCGCAGGAGCCGCAGGACCCACTCGCCCTTCCGCCCCGGGTTGCCGGCCGCGAGCCCCTCGGCGACCGTGTAGCCGATCTTGAGCGGCGTGATCGCGGTGCCGTCCCGGAAGGCGCGCACGACCGCGTTGGCGCGCGTCGCCTGCGCGGCGACCATCAGCGGCGCGTGCGGGATCAGGCCCGCCCGCGCCAGCTCGCCGAAGCCGCGGGCCGTGGCGACGAACGTCTCGCCCACGGCGACCGGCGCGACCACGACGTCGGGCGGCGTGAAGCCCGTCTGCTCGGCGATCTCGTAGGCGAGCGTCTTCTTGCCCTCGTGCTTGTAGGCGTTGCGCGAGGCGCCGCAGTCGAAGAAGAGCTTGTCCTCCACCAGCCGGTCCCAGTGCACGATCAGGTCGTCGTACACGCCCTGGTAGATGACGAGGTCCGGGGTGGTCGCGGCCATGTGCAGGAGCTTCGGCGCCGAGGCGCGCTCGTAGGCGAAGATCAGCGCGCGCAGCCCCGCGCGCGCCGAGTAGGCGGCGACCGACGAGCCCGCGTTGCCCGAGCTGACGACCGACGTCGCCCGGTAGCCGAACTGCAGGGCGGCGGCGATCGCCGTCGTCGAGGAGCGGTCCTTCACGGTGCCGGTCGGGTTCGGGCCGTCGTACTTGAGCAGGAGCCGGCGGACGCCGAGCGCCGCCGCGAGCCGCGGGCAGTCGAGGAGCGGCGTGCCGCCCTCGCCGAGCGTGACGCGGTGGGCGGGGTCGGCGATCGGGAGGACCGGCGCGTAGCGCCAGAGCCCCGTGCCCGCGAACGCCGCCGGGCCCGCCTGCGCGAGCCGCCCGAGGTCGTAGGTGAGCTCGAGCAGGCCGTGGCAGCGCTCGCACTCGAGGCGGTAGCCGAGCGCGTGGGCGGCGCCGCAGTCGATGCAGACGAGGCGCTCCGCCAGCGACTCGGTCACGCGAGCCTCCCGAAGCGCTGCTCCACCGCGGCCAGCATCTCCTCGATGCGGTGGCGCAGCGTGTGCTCGGCGAGCGCGCGCCGGCGCGCGCTCGCGCCGATCGCGCGCGCCTCGTCGGGGTGCGCCAGGTGGTAGTCGAGCTGCCGCCGCAGCTCGGGCAGGTCGCGATAGCCGACGATCTCCTCGCCCGGCTTGAACAGGGCCGCGAGGTCCTCCTTGAGGTCCACCACCTGGCAGGCGCCGGCCGCGGCCAGCTCGAA
>MGCF01000158.1:1185-25320 GCA_001788495.1 Candidatus Rokubacteria bacterium RIFCSPLOWO2_02_FULL_73_56 | reverse complement strand
ACCACCTGGCAGGCGCCGGCCGCGGCCAGCTCGAAGGCGCGCGTGTTGACGCCGACGATGTCGTTCATCGGGTGGTGGTGGTTCAGCGAGAGCGTGGAGGCCGCGTAGACGCAGAGCTTCTCGTGCCCGAACACCGGCGGGCCGGCGAGCGCGCGGACCGTGGCGTCGTCGGCGTCCCGCCAGCCCCCGCCCCAGACGCGCAGCGGGTAGTCCGCGAGCGCGCGGACGAAGCGCTCGCGGTACGGGTAGCGGTTGCCCACGAAGGACACGGGCGCGCCGAAGCGCGCGGCCTCCTCGGGCGTCGGCGTCACCGGGTGGTGGGCGGCCGGCACGCAGTACATCGGCAGGTAGTGGAGGTTCGTGAGCCCGACCTGCTGGAGGCTCCGCATCGCGTAGCGCTCCTTGGTGAAGAACAGGTCGTAGGCCTCGATGCACTCGAACGGGATCATCCAGAGCGGGTTGTCGGGAAAGACGTTCAGGACGCGCGCGCCGGTGCGCGTGCGGATGCGCCGGATCGCGCCCGGCGTGATCGGCCCGCCCTTGACGACGAGCACGAGGGCCGGCCGCCACGCCAGGCACGCGCGCTCGAGCTGCCGGAGGATCCAGAGCTGGTACGCCGCCTTCGTGCCGCGGTTCTTGTAGAGGGCGTTGTCCTTGCGGTACTCGAAGGCGCGGACCTCGTGGCCGAGCGCCCGGAGCTCGTCGGCGAAATCCATGCCCATGAGACCCGGCCGCTCGAACGGGAGCACGATCAGCCAGCGCACGGGCCGTAGCGTAGCACAGGGGCGCGCGCTATCATGGGCGCGCCGTGACCGCGCGCGCGCTCCGCCGCTACGTGCCCTCCCTCGTGCTGTTCGGCGCGCTGCTCGTCCTCTGGCAGGTCCTGCCGCCGCTGTTCCGGGTGCGCGAGTACCTGCTCCCGGGGCCCGCCGCGGTGGTGCGCGCGGCGCTCGACTTCTCGATCCCGTGGCCCACGCACGTCTGGATCACGACGCTCGAGGTGCTCGGCGGCTTCCTGCTCGCCGGCGCCGCCGGGGTCGCGCTCGGCGTCGCGATCGCGTGGTCGGTGGCGCTCGCGGGGGCGCTCGTGCCGTTCCTCGTGTTCGTCAACACGCTGCCCAAGGTCGCGGTGGCGCCGCTGTTCCTGCTCTGGCTCGGCTACGGCGTGATCCCGAACATCCTGATCGCGGCCCTGATCGGCTTCTTCCCGGTCGTGATCAACACCGCCGTGGGCCTGACCCAGGTGGACGAGGAGCTGCTCGACCTCGGGCGCGTGTTCGGCGCGCCGAAGTGGAAGGTGTTCCTCAAGATCCGCCTGCCGAACGCGCTGCCGTACGTGCTCTCGGCCCTCAAGGTGACGGCGACGGCCGCGGTCGTCGGCGCGATCGTCGGCGAGTTCGTCGCGTCGCAGGCGGGGCTCGGCATGGTCATCGTGAACGCCCAGACGAACCTCAACACGCCCGTGGCGTTCGCGGCGCTCCTGTGGATCTCGGTGATCGGCCTCGTGCTCTATGGTCTCGTCGGCCTGGCGGCGCGCTGGTGGGCACCGTGGGCCGACACCACCTGAGGAGGATGCGATGAAGCGCGCGATGCTCGTGACGCTCGTGGCGACGGTGCTGGCGCTCGCGGCGGTGGCCGCCGCGCCCCAGGCGCAGCCGGTGCAGAAGGTGGTGTTCGCGCTCAACTGGTTCGCGGTGGGCGACCACGCCGCGTACTGGGTGGCGCTCGAGAAGGGGTACTACAGGGCCAGGGGGCTCGACGTCGACCTGGTGAACTCGAAGGGCTCGGGCGACTCGATCGCCAAGGTGGACACGGGGCGCGCCGACATCGGGCTCGCCGACGCGGTCGTCGTGATCCCGCGCGTGTCGCAGGGGGCGAAGATCAGGATCGTCGGCGCGGTCTTCGACCACACCCCGCTCAACATCTGGACGCGCAAGGACACGGGGATCACCAGGCCGAAGGACCTCGAGGGCAAGGTCCTCGCGGCGCCCCCGGGCGACTCGCAGCGCCAGCTCTTCCCCGCGTTCGCCAAGCTCAACGGCGTCGACGAGGCCAGGGTGACGTGGCTGACCATCGAGCCCGCGGCGAAGTTCGTCGCGCTCGCCGAGAAGCGCGCCGACGCCGTCCCCGACTACACGACCGGCCAGCCCTTCTGGGAGAAGGCGGTCGGCAAGGACAACCTGGTCCGCATGCCGTGGAGCCAGTTCGGGTTCGACGTGTACTCGATGTCGATCTTCGCGAGCGAGAAGACCGTGGCGGAGCGGCCCAGGGTCCTGCGCGACTTCGTGGCCGCCTCGTACATGGGCTGGCGCGACGTCATGCAGGACCCGAAGGCCGCGCTCGCGATCTTCAAGAAGCGCGTGCCCGACATCGACCTCTCGCTCATCGAGCCCAACATGATGCTGGGGCTCGAGCTGATGCGGACCGAGCGCTACGCCACGCACGGCATCGGCTGGATCGAGCGCGGCAAGATGTGCAAGACCGTCGAGCTGATCAACACCTACATGCCGGGCATGCCGCGCAAGGTCGGCTGCGACGAGGTCTTCACCAACGACTTCCTGACGAAGATCGAGCCGCCGAAGCGTTGATCGTCCTCGACGGGGTCGGCATGACCTACCGGGCCGAGTCGGGCCCGGTCGAGGCGCTCAGTGAGATCGCGTTCGGGGTCGGCCGGGGCGAGCTCCTCGCCCTGGTCGGCCCCTCGGGCTGCGGCAAGTCCACGCTGCTGCGGATCATCGCCGGGCTCCGGCCGGCGACTGCCGGCCGCGTGCTCGTGGACGGCCGGCCCGTGACCCGCCCGATCCCCGCGGTCGGCATGGTCTTCCAGGCGCCCGTGCTCCTCAAGTGGCGGCGCATCGTCGAGAACGTCCTGCTCGCCGCCGAGCTCTCGGGCCTCGACCCCGCGGCCTACCGCGCGCGCGCCGCGGAGCTCCTGCGGCTCGTCGGGCTCGGGGGCTTCGGCGACAAGCTTCCGCGCGAGCTCTCGGGCGGCATGCAGCAGCGCGCCGCCCTCTGCCGCGCGCTGCTGCTCGACCCGCCGCTCCTCCTGATGGATGAGCCGTTCGGCGCCCTCGACGCGATGACGCGCGACGAGCTCGGCCTGGAGCTCCTGCGGGTCTGGGGCGAGGGGAGCCGGACGCGGAAGACGATCGTCTTCGTCACCCACTCGATCCCGGAGGCGGTCTTCCTCGCCGACCGGGTCGTCGTGATGACGCCGCGCCCCGGGCGCGTGGCCGACACGGTCCCGGTGGGCCTGCCCCGGCCGCGCACGGTGGCGACCCGCGCGTCCGCCGAGTTCGGGGCCCTCGCGCTCCGGATCCACGAGACGCTCGCGCGCACCGCCTAGCACGCATCATTCGTTCTCGAAGTCGTGGTGAGCCTCGTCGCCCGTGGAGTCCGGGCCGACGGGCGCGGGCGGGAGGGGTCGACGGGATCCGTTCCCGCCACGTGGGCGGCGGGCCGCGCCTAGGCGACGGCGGTCGCCTGCGCCTGGCGGAAGCGGACGGCGAGGAGCGGATCGAAGAGCGCGGCCGTG
This sequence comes from Candidatus Rokubacteria bacterium RIFCSPLOWO2_02_FULL_73_56, assembly GCA_001788495.1. Classification (GTDB taxonomy): domain Bacteria; phylum Methylomirabilota; class Methylomirabilia; order Rokubacteriales; family CSP1-6; genus GWA2-73-35. The sequence continues at coordinate 21,785 of MGCF01000158.1, read as the reverse complement.
GCGACGAGCGCGGCGTCGGCGCCTTCCCGCAGGATCCACTGCGCGCGCTCGACGCTGGTGATCCCCCCGACCGCGAGGACCGCCCGGTCCCAGGCCCCCGCCTTGCGCCAGACGAGCATCTCGAGGACCTGGCGCGAGGCGATCGGGAAGGTGTCCGCGCCCACGATCTCGGCGCGCGCGCGCGTCGATCCCTCGAAGGCGGCGTTGCCCTTCTCGTCCACGACGCGGCGGTGCACGCCGGGGACCAGGACGTAACCGCTCGTCCACGGCGCGAGCTTGGTCGCGGTCTCGTGCAGCTGCCGCGGGCTCTTGAAGGGGCCGAGCCGGGCGAGCACGGGCACGCTCACGCCCGCCCGCACCCGGTAGAGGATCTGCGCCGCGAGCGGGAGGTTCTCGTAGATCATCTGCGGCTGCTCCGAGAAGGGGTCGGGCGCCGCCAGGTGCACCTCGACGGCGTCGGCGCCGCTCTCCGCGGCCCAGACCGCGCACAGCAGGTAGTCGGCGACGAGCGCCTCGGCGTCGCCGTCGTGGCGCGGCGTGCCGAGCACGTTCACGATCAGGATCTGGCCCTCGCCGATCCGCTCCCTGGCGCGCCGCACGTCCTTGCGCCAGACGTCGGGCTCCATCGACGGTTCGCCGAGCGAGACCGCGACGGTCGCGCCGTTGGCCGGCGCGCGCCGGGAGACGACGGCCAGCTGGTCCTGGTGCTCCACGTAGCGGATGTTCGGCAGCGGCAGGGCCGGCCGGTAGGCCGAGCGGACCGAGGCGTACGTCAGGACGTCGAAGCCGAGCCGCGCGTAGCTCTCGACCCACCGGGAGTTCAGCAGGGGGCCGGCCGAGATGCCGAGCGGGGAGTTCAGGTCGTGGCCCAGGAGGCGTCCGCCGGGTCCCGGGGGCAGCCGCCTGATCCGCGGAAGGGTGGGGGCGTGGTTGTAGTTCCAGGTGTACGAGCGGTCCAGGCGATACGCGGCTTGCGGAATGGCTCGATCACTCCTTGCTCTCGTAAGGTGTCCCGCAAGCCGCTATTATATCAGTCACTTACGGCCAGGCGCCAGCCAAATTTCCCCGGTCCAACCGGGCTCACGCGAAGGCCGGCATCACCTCGCGGGCGAGCAACTCGAGCTCGCGCATGACGTGGGCGTGGGGCATTCCGGGGAAGAAGGTCCGGCAGATCAGGTGGGTCATGCCGTACGCCTCGACGAAGCGCCGGATCTGGCGGACGCACTGGTCGGGGCCGCCGATGATGAAGCGGTCGGCCATCAGCTTGTCCAGATCGGTCGCGATGCTGGCGTCGATGAAGGGGTGGCGCCACCCGCCGGCGTACTCCTTCCGGTAGGCGACCATGATGTGCTCCTCGGCCAGCGCCCGCGCCCGGGCGTCGGTGTCGGCGATGATCAGGTCCCGCGTGAGCGGCCACTCGCTCGGCGCCGGCCGGCCCGCCGCCGCGAGGTTGTCGAGGAACTGCCGCTTGCCCGCGAGCAGGCGCTCGAGGTCGGCGGTCGGCCCCGGGATCCAGTTGTCGCCGAGCGTGGCGGCGCGGCGGAGCGCGAGGTCGCCCCAGCCGCCGATCCAGAGCGGGGGGTGGGGCTGCTGCACGGGCCTGGGCTCGAGCCGCCCCTCGACCGTGTAGTACGCGCCCTTGAAGCTCACGCGGTCCTGGGTCCAGAGGCCCCGGACGATCTGGAGCTGCTCCTCGAAGCGCGCGCCGCGCCTGGCGAGGTCCACGCCGTAGAGCGCGAACTCGTCGGGCTTGTAGCCGATCGCGATGCCGAGGACGGCCCGCCCGTTGGACATGACGTCGAGCAGCGCGACGTCCTCGGCCAGGCGCACCGGGTGGTAGAACGCGGCGACCGCGATGTCGGTGCCGAGCGTGAGCCGCGACGTGCGGGTGGCGAAGCCCGCGAGCACCGTGAACGGCGAGGGCCAGTAGTGGTTCGCGACCGAGTGGTGCTCCTCCATCCACACGGAGTCGAACCCGAGGTCCTCGGCGCGCGTGACCTCCTCGAGCGCCTCCCGGTAGTAGTGCCCGCCCTCGCTGGGGATGAAGCCGAGCTTGAGCCGTGCCATGGCCCCAGAGCCTAGCACGGCCGCGCGCCGCCGGTCACTTGACAGCCGCTTCGGGGCTGATCCATCGTGGGGCACCACCCCGAAGGAGGCGCCGCCGATGCCGGGCATGCAGGGCTACTTCGCGCTCAAGGGTCTGCCGGAGGAGCGTGTCACCGACAGGATCTCGCGCCGCGTCCTCACCGGCGCCAGGGAGATGATCGTCTTCTGGTCCATCAAGGCCGGCGCCCACGCCGCCGCCCACGCACACCCGCACGAGCAGATGTTCTGGGTGCTCTCGGGCCGGATGGACTTCCGGCTCGGCGACGAGCGGCGGAGCTGCGGGCCCGGCGACCTCGGCGTGATCCCGGGCGGCGTCGAGCACGAAGCGTGGTTCCCCGAGGACACGGAGGTGATCGACGCCTTCGCGCCGCCGCGCGAGGACTTCCTGACGTCGGCGCCGCCCGCCTACATGCGCTGACGATGGCCGACGCGTTCACGCCGGAGGAGCGGGCGGCCCTGGCGCCGTACTTCACGAGCCTCGACGGCCCGGTCTTCGCGCTCGTGAACCTCCCCGAGGTCGTCAAGGGCGCGCTGTTCGCGCGCTATTCGCGCTCGCCGAAGTCGCTGCGCCGGCTCTTCCTCGACGAGTTCATGGACGACGTGGGGGGCGCGGCGCCCCCCCCATCTCCCCCCCTGGACGATAGGGGGGGCGCGGCGCCCCCCCCATCTCCCCCCCTGGCACGGGACGCCGCAGGGTCCCGCAGCACCAGACGGGCGGAGCAGCTCTACGAGCGCGTGTTCGTCGAGTACGGCGACGACTCGGTCGCCCAGCTCGGCGGCGTGCACCTGGCGTGCGAGGGGGCCTCCAACCTCCTCACGAAGGTGCTCGAGTGGGGGCGCCTCATGGCCTACCTCGAGCAGTCCACGCGCTACGTCCCCTACGACGACCGGCCGGGTGGGCGCTACCGCTACCACGTCCCCGCCGAGCTCGCGGGCCCGCTGCGCGACCGCTACGTCGCGACGCTCGACCGCTGCTTCGACGCCTACCGCGCGTGGCTGCCGCGGCTGCGCGAGCACTTCGCCGCGAAGCACCCGGCGGCGCCCGGCGAGTCGGAGGGCGCGTGGCGGATGTCGATCCGCGCCAAGGCGCTCGACACGCTGCGCGGGATGCTCCCGGCGGCGACGGTCTCGAACGTCGGCATCTACGGCACCGGCCAGGCCTGGGAGCAGCTCCTGCTCCGGATGCGCGCCCACCCGCTGGCCGAGGTGCGCGCCTGTGCCGGCCTGATGCTCGTGGAGCTGCGCAAGATCGTCCCGGCGTTCCTCAGGCGCGTGGACGTGCCCGACCGCGGCGGCGCGTGGTCCGACTACCTCGCCGAGACCCGCGTGGCCACGCGCGAGGTCGCCGATCGCCTGCTCGCGGGCGCGGCGCCGGCGCCCCGTCCGGAGGTCGTGCTGACCGACTTCGACCCCGACGGCGAGGCGAAGGTCGTCGCGGCGGCGCTCTACGCGGCCTCGAACCTCCCCGACGACGAGCTGCTCGCGCGCGCACGCCGGATGAGCCCCGACGAGCGCGCGGCGGTCCTCGCGGCCTACGTGGGCAAGCGGCGCAACCGCCGCCACCGCCCGGGACGCGCCTTCGAGCGGACCGGCTATCGCTTCGACGTGCTGGGCGACTACGGCGCGTTCCGCGACCTGCAGCGCCACCGCCTGCTCACGCTCGAGTGGCAGCGCCTGACGCCCCGCCACGGCTTCGTCCTGCCCGAGGCGCTCGCCGAGGCGGGCGCCGAGGCCGACTTCCGGCGCGTGCTCGAGGAGTCGGCCGCGCTCCACGACGCGATCGAGGCCGCGGGGCTGCCGGACGTCGCCTCGTACGCCGTGTCCATGGCGTACCGCGTCCGGTTCTACATGGAGATGAACGCCCGCGAGGCGATGCACGTGATCGAGCTGCGGACCGGGCCGCAGGGCCACCCGGCGTACCGGCGGATCTGCCAGGCGATGCACCGCCTGATCGCCGAGGGCGCCGGCCACCGTGCGATCGCCGCCGCGATGACGTTCGCGGACCACTCCGAGGTGGCGCTCGAGCGCCTCGAGGCGGAGCGGGCCGCCGAGCGGCGGCGCGCGGCGTCCCAGTCCTGACCCAAGGAGGCGCGTGATGCTCACGCCCGACGCGCAGGCGGTCGTTGCGGCGCAGGCGCAGGCGCGCGACTACCTCAGGGCGAAGGGCACGCTCGTGCCGGTGCCCCTCCTCCGCGAGCGGATCGCCGCCTCGTTCACCGCGCTCGACGCGTTCCTGGCCCAGGTCGATGCCGCGGAGGCCGCGCAGACGACGATTCCCGGCGAGTGGAGCGTGCAGGAGATCGTGGACCACCTGGTCGAGACCCACCGGCCCGGCCTCGACGAGCTGCGGTGCCTGCTCGCCGGTCGGCGCCCGCCCGGCGAGCCGATCCCCGCCGGGCTCCAGTCCAGGGCGCCGCTGCTGCGCCCGTGGCCCTGGCTCCTGCGCGAGCTCCGGCAGGTCCACGGCGACATCCTCGCCACGCTCGAGGCCGTGGCGCCCGACCACGACACGGAGGCCCGCGCGCCACTCGTCATGGTCGTCAACGTGAAGGCCCCCGACGGCTCGAGCGTCCCGGCTCACTGGGTCGAGGACCTCGACTGGAAGGCGTACGCCATCGTCTGGCGCCTCCACGTCGTCGACCACCTCAACCAGGCGAAGAAGGTGCTCGCGCGAAGTCTTCCTTCGCCGCCCTGAGCGCCTCGGGCGAGGCCAGCAGGTCGAGCGCGGTCAGCGCGAGCGCCTTGGCGCCCGCCACGAGGCCGGCCCGCGCCAGGGGCGAGCGCGCCCACTCGGCGAACTCGCGCGAGTGGCCGGGCACCCCGTCGGGGGAGATCCGGATGTAGGGGTGGATCGTCGGCAGCGCCTGGCTGACGTTGCCGCAGTCGGTCGAGCCGTAGCCCGCCTCGCCGTCGTCCGCGTCCACGGGAAAGTCGATGAACGCGAGGTTCCGCTCGAACAGCCCCGCCATCGTCGGGTTGGGCTTGAGCGGGTCGTGGACGATCGGGTCCACGCTGACCTCGACGCGGCAGCCCGTCGCCGCGGCGGCGCCCTCGGCACAGCCCCGGAACCGCCGCAGCAGCTCCGCGCAGTAGTCCCGCGAGAGCGCGCGCAGATAGAAGTCGGCGCGCGTGTACTCGGGGATGATGTTCGGCTGCTCGCCGCCCTTGACGATGACGCCGTGCACGCGCGCGTCGGGGCGGAGCTGCTGGCGCATCTGGTCGAGGGAGACGAAGAGCTGGATGACCGCGTTGAGCGCGTTGACGCCGCGCCAGGGCCAGGACGAGGCGTGCGTGGCCTTGCCGTGGAACTCGGCGGTCACCTTGACGATGCCGAGGCTCGGTCGCCACACCATCGTGCCGCAGCGGCCGTGGATCATCATCGCGGCGTCCACGTCCCGGAAGACGCCGGCCTCCATGAGCTTGACCTTGCCGGCGCCGCCCTCCTCGGCGGGCGTGCCGATCACCACGACGCGGCCGGGGAAGGGGAGCGTGCCGAGCCCGACGGCGAGCGCGGCGCCGGCGCCCGTGCCCGCGGTCGCGATCACGTTGTGGCCGCACGCGTGCCCGATGCCGGGGAGCGCGTCGTACTCGGCCATGATCGCGATCGTCGGGCCGGGGCCCGAGCCCTCGATCGTCGCGCGGAACGCGGTGGGCAGCCCGCCGATGGAGCGCTCGACCTTGGCGCCGTGCCTGCCGAGGAACTCGGTGAGCCAGGCGTGCGCCTGCTCCTCCTTGAACGCCAGCTCGGGCGTGTCGTGGATCCGGTGCGCGAGCGCCTCGAGCTCGTCGGCGAGGCGGTCCACCGCGCCGGCGACCCGCGACTTGAGCGCGGCCACCGGAGCGCTCACCGGGCGCCCCGGAACTCGTCCTGCGCCCGCTTGACGAGGGACGGATCGGCCAGGAGGTCGCAGACGGTCATCGCCATCGTCTTGGCCGAGATCAGCATGCCCTCGCGGGCCAGCGGGCTCACTGCCGCGGCCTCGAAGGCGCGCGAGTGGATCGGCGTGCCGTCGGGCGCGATCTTGACCATCGGCTGGATGGCCGGGATGACCTGGCTCACGTTGCCGATGTCGGACGAGCCGAGGCGGTCCGTGATCTCCGGGGACTCGGTCACGCCGAACCGCGCCAGGTTCGCGCGGAACGCGTCGAGGAGCGCGGCGTTCTTCTTCATGGGCTCGTACGAGGTCTCCCGGTGCTCGACGATCTTGAGCTCGCAGCCGGCCGCCCGGGCCGCGCCCTCGGCGCAGGCGAGCACGCGCGTGTAGAGGTCCCACATGTAGTCGATGCTGCGCGCGCGCACGTAGAACAGGGCCGCCGCGAACTCCGGGATGATGTTGGGCGCCGCCCCACCGTGCGTGATGATGCCGTGGATGCGCGCGTCCGGTCGCACCTGCTGGCGGAGCATCGCCACGTTGGTGTACGTCTGCACGGCCGCGTCGAGCGCGTTCACGCCCGCCCACGGGTCCGCGGAGGCGTGCGCGGCCTTGCCGGTGAACTCGAAGCCCACGCGCACGATGCCGAGCAGGTCGGAGTGGCCGAGCCAGCGGTCGAAGCCGTGGACCATCATGGCCGCGTCCACGCCCTCGAAGACGCCGCCCGCGATGAGCTTGCACTTGCCGCCGCCGCCCTCCTCGGCGGGCGTGCCGATCACCTGAACGCGCCCCCGGGGGAGCTTGTCGCGGAGCGCGGCGAGCCCGGCGCCCGCGCCCACCCCCGCCGTCGCGATCACGTTGTGGCCGCAGGCGTGGCCGATCTGCGGGAGCGCGTCGTACTCGCAGAGGACCGCGATCGTCGGCCCCGCGCCGGTCTCGAGAGTCCCGCGGAACGCGGTCTCCACGCCGGCGAGGCCGCGCTCGACCTTGAAGCCCTGCCGCTCGAGGAACTCGCTGAGCCAGGCGGCGGCCTGCACCTCCTGGTAGCCGAGCTCGGGGTGGTCGTGGATCCGGCGGGACAGCGTCTCGAGCTCGTCGCCGAGGCGGTCCACCGCCTGGCCGATCTGGTCCTTGAGCGCGCTCATGGGGGGTCTCCTGGGCACGTGGGATCGAGCGCGGTCCACTATACCACCGCGCGCGTGTGGTAGGATCGCCGCGTGGCGGGCAAGGTGGAGATCGGCGCCGCGATCCCGCAGACCGCGCTCGCGGGCGCGCCGGATCCGCGCGCGATCCGCGCCTGGCTCGCGCGCGCCGAGGCGCTCGGCGTCGGGAGCGCGTGGGTCGTCGAGCAGATCCTCGGCTCGATCCCGAGCCTGGAGCCCGTCACGCTGCTCACGTGGGCCGCCGCGGTGACCGAGCGGCTGCGGCTCGGCTCGGCGGTGCTCCTCACGGCGCTGCGCAGCCCCGTGCACGTCGCCAAGAGCCTCGCGAGCCTCGACCACCTGAGCGGCGGCCGGCTCGACGTCGGCGTCGGCCTCGGCGGCAACCCGCGGATCTACCCGGCGTTCGGCCTCGTCGCCGGGGCGCGCGCCGAGCGCTTCGCCGAGGGGCTGCGGCTCGTCAGGCGCCTCTGGACCGAGGAGCGCGTGACGTTCGAGGGCCGCTTCTTCCAGCTCCGGAACGCCTCGATGCAGCCCAAACCGCTCCAGAAGCCGCACCCGCCGCTCTGGTTCGGCGGCCACCACCCGAACGCGCTCCGGCGCGCGGTGGAGCTCGGTCAGGGCTTCATGGGCGCGGGCTCGGTCTCGACCGCGACGTTCGTCGAGGAGGTGCGAATCCTGCGCGGGCTCCTGAAGGACGCGGGGCGCGATCCCGCCGCGTTCCCCGTCGGCAAGCGTGTCTACATCGCGGTGGACGCCGACCGCGGCCGGGCGGGCCGGCGCCTCGGCGAGTGGTTCGGCGCCTTCTACGGCCGGCCCGAGCTGGCCGCCGAGGTCGCCGTTTGGGGCGATGCGCCGGAGTGCGTGGACCGCCTGCGCGAGATCGTCGCGGGCGGCGCCGGCATGCTCATGCTGAACCCGGTCTTCGACGAGCTCGCGCAGCTCGAGCAGCTCGTCTCGCGCGTCGTCCCGAAACTCTGATCGTGGTCACGCGCCCGTAGCTCAGTCGGACAGAGCGTCGGACTTCGAATCCGAAGGTCGCAGGTTCGATCCCTGCCGGGCGCACCACCCCAGCAGCGCCTCGACGACGGTCTCGTGCTCCCGGTCGAACGGGACCACCCGCCCCTCCGCGTCCAGGGCGTTGATCAGCTGCAGGACGGCGATCACGCGGCCCCGGGCGTCGCGCATCGGCATGGCGAGCATCGAGCGCGTGCGGTAGCCGTTCCGGGCGTCGAACTGGCGGTCGAAGGAGTACGGTCGCTCCAGCGGGATCTCGTACACGTCGGGGATGTTGACGGTCGCGCGGGTGAGGGCGACGTAGCTCGCGATGCTCGGCGCCGTGAGCAGGAGCGGCTCCGCCGCGAGGCGGCGCTGGACCTCGCGGTCCCCGAGGCGCTGCGCCAGGACGTCGTTCTGGGTCGCCGCGAAGCGCAGGTGATCGCCCTCGCGGACGTACACCGTCCCCGCCTCGGCGCGCGTCAGGCGTCGCGCCTCGCCCAGCAGCAGCGCGAGCGCCTGCGGGCGGTCGGGCTGCGCCGCCAGCGCCCTCGCGATGCGCTCCAGCTCGTCCTCGCTCAGCATGCTCGTGCCCGGCCCTCGCGACCCTATGGTGTCACAGCGAGGGCGTCAATGCCGAAGCCTGCCGCGGGCGGACCGCGCGCGCGCGGCTCCCGACGGCGCTTCAGGGCGAATCCGGCTCCCTCCTGACCAGCGCGGGCTGGCAAGAAACCTGACACTGTCCGCGGTCCGACGTCCCGCGGCTGGGCTCAGAGACTCGTGGAATCAACCGGTTAGGGATCGCCCGAGGACTGGTATCAGGATTGCGACGGAAGCCCGGCGAACGCCCGGGGACTGAGGCAGGTTCCGGAAAGGAGACTCCGCTGCTCGACAAGCGGATCCTCGTACTCGACGACGAAGCGGCGATGCTCACGACGTTCAAGAAGTACTTCTCCGACTTCCAGCACGGCGTCGCGTACCACGTGGAGACGGCGACGAACGGCGCCGAGGCGGCCAGCGTGCTGCGCCGCGGCCGCCCCGACCTGATCCTGCTGGACGTCCAGATGAAGGGGCTCGACGGCCTCGCGCTGCTCAAGCAGGTCCGCGCCGTGGACCGGACGATCCCGGTCATCGTGGTCACGGGCCGGCAGAACGGCCGCAGCATCAGCGAGGCGCTGGCCGCGGGGATCTTCGCGTACGCGCCGAAGCCCTGCGACTTCGTCCAGCTCGAGCACCTCGTCGGCCTGGTCATCTCCGCCCGCTCCGCCGCCCCCGCCTAGCGCCCCCGCGGCGCGCCCGGGCCCCGGCGGCGCCGCGCCCCCCACCGTCATATACTGACCGTGTGGCGACCACCGGGGCCGGCTCGAAGCGGGTCCTCATCGTGGACGATGAGCCGCCCGTGATCGAGATGCTGAAGGAGTTCTTCCGGTACTTCCGTCACGGGCACGCCTACGCGGTCGAGACCGCGACGAACGGCCCCGACGCGTACCTCGCGGTGCTGCGCGCCCGCCCGGACCTCGTGCTGCTCGACATGAACATGCCGGGGATGGACGGGCTCGAGGTCCTCAAGCAGGTCCGCCTGGTCGATCGGACGATCCCGGTCATCATGGTCACCGGCAACCGCGACACCCAGGCCGCCGCCGCCGCCCACACGGCCGGCGTCTTCGCCTACATCCCGAAGCCGTTCGACCTGCGCCACCTCGATCTGCTGGTCGGGCTCGCGCTCGAGACGGCCGGGGCGTCTCACCAGCCGCCTCCGCCACCGCCGCCCCCACCGCCGCCGTCTCCCCCGCCGCCGCGCCCGGCCGCGCCGCCGCGTCCGGCGCCCGAGCCCGCGCCGCCGCCGGCGCCGCCGAAGTCGCCGTTCAGCACGCCGCCGCCGCCCCGGCCCCCCAGGTCGCCGTTCGACACGCCGCCGCGCGGCCGCTGAGTCCGTGCCCGGCGACCGCTACGTCGTCATCGGCGCCGCGGGGCAGCTCGGCTGGGACCTCGTGCGGACGTTCGAGCTGCCGGGCGAGGTCGTCGGGCTCACCCGGCGCGAGCTCGACGTCCTGGACGCGGCGCGGGCCGAAGAGGTCCTCCGGCGCCTCCGCCCCACGCACGTGCTCAACACGGCGGCGTACAACCGCGTGGACCAGGCCGAGGAGGAGCCGGACGCGGCCTTCGCGCTGAACGCCGAGGCCGTCGGCGCGCTCGCGGCCGTGTGCGAGCGCCTCGGCGCGATGCTCGTCCATTTCTCCACCGACTACGTCTTCGACGGCGCGCGCACGACGCCGTACCGCGAGGACGACGCACCGAACCCGCTCAACGTCTACGGCGCCTCGAAGCTCCGGGGCGAGGAGCTGGCGCGCGAGCGCTGCGGCCGGGCCGTCGTCTTCCGCGTCTCGGGGCTCTTCGGCCTGGCGCGGAGCTCGGGCAAGGGCGGGACGAACTTCGTCGAGACCATCCTGCGCCTGGCGGAGGAGGGCCGGCCCCTCCGCGTCGTGACCGACCAGGTGCTCGGCCCGAGCTACACGCGGGACCTCGCGCGCAAGGTCTGGCGGGTGCTGCCGGCGCGTGCGCACGCGCTCTACCACCTGACGAACGCGGGCCAGACGAGCTGGTACGACTTCGCGCGGCGGGCGCTCGAGCTGGCGGGGCGCCGCGCGGATCTCCGGCCCGTCACCTCCGCGGAGTACGGCGCGCGGGCGCGGCGGCCCGCCTACTCGGTGCTCGCGCACGACCACCTCCGCGCGCTCGGCGAGGACGACCTGCGCCCGTGGGACGCGGCGCTCGCCGCCTACGTGGCGGCGCGCTCGGCGTCCCCGTAGCGCTCGGCCAGCCCGAGCTGCGCCGTCACGCCGATCAGCTCGTTGAACTCGCGGAACGGCATGTAGCGGTCCGCGAGCGCGCGCACGTCGTCGTGCGCCCGGACCTCGGCGAGGAAGGCTCGGATCGCCTGCACCGCGACCAGCAGCGTGTCCACGGGCAGGATCACGATCGCGAAGCCGAGCGCGCGCAGCCGCGCGAACGGCAGCAGCGGCGAGCGGCCGCCGGGCGCGTAGTTGTAGAGCAGCGGCGTGTCGAAGGTCCGCGCCACGCGCTCCACCTGCGCCTCGTCGCGCGGCGCCTCGATGAAGAGCACGTCCGCGCCCGCCTTCGCCGCCGCCTCGCCGCGCCGCAGCGCCTCGTCGAAGTCCACGGCCGAGATCGCGTCGGTGCGCGCGATGACGAGCAGGTCGGGGTCGGTGCGCGCGTCCACCGCGGCGCGGATCTTCCCGGCGAACTCGCCGCGCGGGATCACCTGGTGGCCGGACAGGTGGCCGCAGCGCTTGGGCGTGACCTGGTCCTCGATGTGGAGGGCGGCGACGCCCGCCGCCTCGTACATCTGCACCGTCCGGCGGACGTTGAGCGCGTTGCCGTAGCCGGTGTCGGCGTCGGCGATCAGCGGGACGTCGAGGACCGCGGCCAGGTTGCGCGCGTGGTCGGCCATCTCGGCGAGGCCGGCGAAGCCGAGGTCGGGCAGGCCGAGGCGCGAGGCCGCCGTGCCGTAGCCGGTCATGTACACCGCGGGGAAGCCCGCCTGCTGCACGAGCCGGGCGGAGATGCCGTCGTAGGCGCCGGGGACGACGAGCCCCTGCTTCGTCTCGACGAGGGTGCGGAGCGTGCGGCGGCGGCTGGTCATGCGAGGCCTCCTCTGGCGCGGGCGATCCGGCGCTCGAGCGCCGGGTGCGCGTCGAGCACGAGCAGGAGCTGGAGCCCATGGTAGCGGGCCGCGCCGGGCATGTGGCATTGTACACACTGATGCGGAGCAGGCTGCTCGCCGCCGTCCTCGTGCTGCTGGCCGCGCCGGCCGCCGCCGCGGCCGACGACCTGGACGGGCTCGTCGAGGCCGTCAACCGGGCCGGCGCCGCGCCCACGACGGAGGCGACGCTGGCGACGATCGCGCGCGCCGTGGACCTGGCGCCGCCGGCGCTGCGCGCCGAGCAGGCGCAGGCGGGCCTGCCCTGGGGCGACGTCTTCGTCTCGCATCGGATCGCGACGCGCGGCGGCCACCCGCTCGCGAAGGTCTTCGCCGCGCGCCGGACCGGCGCCTCCTGGAAGGAGATCGCCGAGGAGGCGGGGGTGGACGCGGCGCTCCTCGCGCGGGATCTGGCCGCGGCGTTCCCCGGCCTGACCCCGGCCGCGCCGCGCCCGGTCACCGCGCCGCCGCCGGTCGCCGCGCCGCCGGCGCCGCCCGCGCCGGCGCCCGAGAAGAAGCCGGGCCTGGCGCAGCGCTTCCTCGACCTCTTCCGCGGCACGCCGGACCGCGAGGCGACCGGGGACTGGGAAACCGAGCGCACCCAGGAGGAGATCCGCGAGCGCATCCTCCGCGGCGGCGGCCGTCGCTGAGCGCCCGGAATCCGCTACAATGAACCGGAATTCAGCCGCAGAGGGGGACACTGTGTTCCAGTCCGTCGAGGAGGTCCAGCAGCGGTTCCGGGACGCGCGGTACATCGCGAGCCGCCGGGTGGCCACGGTCGTGTACCTGGCGGCGCGCATGGGCCGGCCGGTGCTCATCGAGGGCCCGGCGGGCGTCGGCAAGACGGAGCTGGCCAAGACGCTGTCCGACGTCACGAGCCGCCCGCTGATCCGGCTCCAGTGCTACGAGGGCCTGGACGAGGGCAAGGCCCTCTACGAGTGGAAGTACGCCAAGCAGCTCCTCTACACGCAGCTCCTGCGCGAGCGGATCGGCGAGCTGCTCGCCGACGCCCCCTCGCTGCCGGACGCGGTCGCCAAGATCGCGGGGCAGGAGGACGCGTTCTTCTCGTTCCGCTTCCTCTCGCCGCGCCCGCTGCTCCAGGCGATCCTCGCCGACGAGCCCGTGGTGCTGCTCGTGGACGAGATCGACAAGGCCGAGCCCGAGTTCGAGGCGTTCCTGCTCGAGGTGCTCTCGGACTTCCAGGTGTCGGTGCCCGAGCTCGGCACGGTGCGCGCCAGGCACATCCCGCTGGTCGTGCTCACGTCCAACAACGCGCGCGAGCTGTCGGACGGCCTCAAGCGCCGCTGCCTGCACCTGTTCATCGACTTCCCGACGCCGGCCGACGAGCTGGCGATCATCCGGCTCAAGGTGCCCGAGGTCCCGGCCGAGCTGGCGAAGGCGGTCGTCAACGCCGTGCAGAAGATCCGGGCGATGGACCTCCGCAAGCTCCCGTCGGTCTCGGAGTCGCTCGACTGGGCGCGCTCGCTCGTGATCCTGAACGCGCAGGAGCTCGACCCGGCGATCGTCGAGTCCACGCTCTCGATGCTCGTCAAGCACGAGAAGGACCTCGAGCGCGTCCGGGGCGCCCTCGACAAGGTGCTCGCGGAGTAGCATGGACCGCCGCATCCTCGAGTTCATCGGCGACCTGCGCCGCGCGGAGATCCGGGTCTCCCCGTCCGAGGCGCTCGACGCGCTCTCGGCCAGCGCCACGCTCGGCCTCGGCGACCGCGACACGTTCCGGACCGCGCTCGCCTCGACGCTCATCAAGGAGTCGCGGGACCTCGCGACGTTCGAGCGCCTGTTCAGCCTCTACTTCCTCGACCTCCAGGCCCTGGGCGAGGGGGTGAAGAAGGCGCTCGGCCCCGAGGACCCGCGCGTGCGCGACCTCCTCGACCGGATGCTGGCCGAGGAGGGGATGGAGCTCGACGACCTCACCGAGCTCCTGCTGCGCGGGCAGGGGAGCGAGATGGAGATGGCGATCCGCGCCTCGGGCCAGAGCGCCGGGCTGGAGCGGCTGATGTACTTCCTGCAGGTCGGCTTCTTCTCGCGGCGGATCGCCGACACCTTCGACTGGTCGGCGGTCGAGGCGGACCTCGAGCGGATGCTGAAGCTCCTCGAGGCGCGCGGGCTCGACCCGGGCCAGCTCGCCCGGATCCGCAACTACCTGGAGCTGCGCCTCGAGGCGTTCAAGCGCATGATCCGCCAGCACGTCGAGCGCGAGCTGGAGCGCCGCGCCTGGCGTCAGGGCGAGAAGCTCACGCGCGAGGTGCTCTCGGACAAGCCGCTGTTCGCGCTCACGGCCGACGAGATCGCGCAGATGAAGAACGTCGTCGCGCGGCTCGCGCGCAAGATCAAGGACGCGCTGGCGCTGCGCCAGCGGCAGGAGCAGCGGGGACGGATCGACACGCGGCGGACGACGCGGAAGAGCCTCCAGTACGGCGGCATCCCGATGGAGATCTACCTCAAGCGCCGGCACCGGGAGAAGCCCAAGCTGATCACGATCTGCGACGTGTCGGACTCGGTCCGCAACGCCTCCCGGTTCATGCTCCAGCTCGTCTGGAGCCTGCAGGAGTGCTTCAGCCGCGTGCGCTCCTACGCGTTCGTGTCCGAGATCGCCGAGGTGACGCAGGCGTTCAACACCTACCCGGTCGAGCGCGCGATCGAGTGGGCGCTCAAGGGCGCGCCGATCGACTACCACTGCCGCTCGGACTTCGGCTACGCGTTCAGCCGGTTCGCCCGGACCGAGCTCGAGTCGCTCGACCGCAAGACGACGATCCTGGTGCTCGGCGACGCGCGCAACAACTACAACGATCCGCAGGCGTGGGCGCTCCGCCTGATCCGCGAGCGCGTCAAGGGCATCATCTGGCTCAACCCGGAGGGGCAGTGGGGCTGGGGGATCGGCGACTCGGTCATGCCGATGTACGCGCCCTCGTGCGACTACGTCCGCGAGTGCCGGACCGTCGCCCAGCTCGGGGAGGTCGTGGACAACCTCGTCCACCACTGGTGGCGGAAGGGGCGCTAGGCGTGCCGCGGGCGGCGGCGCTCGCGGTGCTGGCCGCCCTGCTCGGCGGCGCCGCGGCGCGGGCCGACGCGCCGCCCGCGTGCGTCACGCTCGAGGACTTCGCCCGGACCCGGCCCGGCGAGTTTCCCGCCGGCTGGAAGCCGCGCACGGACGAGGGCAGGAAGCTCTACACGGTCGCCGAGGAGCCGGGGCGCCGCTTCCTCCGGGCCGTCGTCCGCGGCTTGGGCGTCCAGGCCGCGAAGCCGGCCGGGTGGGACCTCGCGACGTACCCCGTCCTCGCCTGGTCGTGGCGCGTGCGCGAGTTCCCGCGCGGCGCCGACGAGCGCGCGCCCGCGACCAACGACAGCGCGCTGGCCGTGTACCTGCTCGTGCCGTACTCGCGGTTCGTCGGCCCCAAGGCCGTGAAGTACGTCTGGAGCGAGAGGGTCCCGGCCGGCGCCCGCCTCGCCTCGAACTACGGGCTCACCCAGGTGCGCGTGCTACGAAGCGGCGCGGGGTCGAAGGGCGAGTGGGTCGAGGAGCGTGTCAACGTCCTCGAGGACTGGCGGACGCTGTTCGAGGACGGCGGCACGCCCACGCCCGCGGGCCTCGGGGTGCTGACCGACTCCGACGACACCCGGTCGAGCGCCCAGGGCGACTACGCCGACTTCCGGGCCTGCCGCGGCTAGCGTGCCGCTCTCGAAGTCATGGTAGACCCCGTCGCGGCGATGACCCGGGAGATCCTCGTCGTCGACGACGAGCCCGACATCCGGAGCCTGATCGTGCTCCACCTCGAGCGCGAGGGGTTCCGGTGCCGCACGGCCGCGAGCGGGCCGGACGCGCTGCGCGAGGCGGCCGCCCGGCCGCCCGCGCTGGTCGTGCTCGACCTGATGCTGCCCGGCCTCGACGGGCTCGAGGTCTGCCGCCGCCTGCGGGCGGACGCGGCCACCGCCGGCGTGCCGATCATCATGCTGACGGCGAAGGCCGACGAGGTGGACCGCGTCGTCGGCCTCGAGGTCGGCGCCGACGATTACGTCGTCAAGCCGTTCTCGCCCAAGGAGCTGGTCGCGCGCGTGCGGGCCGTGCTCCGCCGCGCGCGCCCCGCCGCTGGAGCGACGCCGGTGCTCGCGGCGGGGCCGCTCACGCTCGACGTCGCGCGGCACACGGTGACCCTCCACGGCCGGCCGCTCGCGCTCACCCCGAAGGAGTTCGACCTCCTCCGGGTGCTGCTCGAGGCCGCCGGGCGCGTCCTGTCGCGCGAGCACCTCCTGAACCGCGTCTGGGGCTACGCGCGCGCCGACGAGATCGAGTCGCGCACGGTGGACGTGCACATCCGGCGGCTCCGGGCCAAGCTCGGCGACGTCGGGAGCCGGATCGCCACCGTGAAGTCGGTCGGCTACCGGTTCGAGGAGGAGTGATGCTGGCGCGCCCGATCCTCTTCGTCCGGCGGAGCGTCGCGCGCAAGCTGACGCTGACGCTGGTCGGGTTCGTCGCGGTGACGACGCTGCTCGCCGGCCTGTTCCTGACCCGCGCGCTCGAGCGGTTCGCGGTCGAGACGCTCGAGGCGCGGCTCGCGAGCACCGGCCGGCTCCTCCACGACGGCGCCCGCGGGCTCCTCCTGCGGCGGGCGCCCCCGGGGGAGGTCCGGGCCTGGGTCGTCCGGACGGCACGACCGACGGAAACGCGCGTGACGCTGATCGAGCCGACGGGCCGGGTGCTCGGCGACTCGGAAGTCGGCGTGGACGACCTCGGACGCGTCGAGAACCACGCGGGGCGGTCCGAGGTCCGCGAGGCGCTGGCGGGACGGGTCGGGCGCGATCTCAGGACGAGCGCGACGCTGCAGGCCCCGCTCCTCTACGTCGCGCTCCCCGTCCACGATGCCGGGCGGGTCGTCGGCGTCCTGCGGCTCGCGCTGCCGCTCTCCATGGTGACGGCGTCGCGGGAGGCCGTGCACCGCGTGATGCTGGCGAGCGGGCTCGTGGCGCTCGTCGCCGCGCTCGCGATCGGGCTGTTCGTCGCGCGCCGCGTGACACGGCCGGTGGTCGAGATGCAGGAGATCGCCCGCCGCATGAGCGCGGGCGACTTCGCCGCGCGCGCGCCGGTGCGCTCGCCCGACGAGATCGGGACGCTCGGCCGGGCGCTCAACGCGATGGTGGGGCGGCTCCGCGAGGAGATCCGCGACCTCCAGCAGGAGCAGGCCAAGGCGACCGCGATCCTCGACGGCATGGTCGAGGGCGTGCTCGCGGTGGACGGGCGCGACGCGATCCTCCTGATGAACGAGCGGGCGCGCGCCATGTTCGGCCTCGACGCGGCGCGCCTCGAGGGCAGACCGTTCCTCGAGGTCATCCGCCACGCGGGCCTGCACGAGCTTCTCCGGGCGGTCCGCGGCGCCGGCGGGGCCGGCGTCTCGCGCCACGAGCTGCGGCTCGCCGGGCCGACCGACCGGCGGCTCCAGGTGAACGCGGTGCCGCTGCGCCTGGCGGGCGCGGAGCCCGGCGTCGTGATGGTGCTCCACGACGTCACCGAGCTGCGCCGGCTCGAGCAGGTGCGCACGGAGTTCGTGGCGAACGTCTCGCACGAGCTCCGGACGCCGCTCACGGCGATCCACGGCTACCTCGAGACGCTGCTCGGCGGCGCGCTCGAGGAACGGGACGACGCGCGGCGCTTCCTCGAGATCGTGTTCCGCCACACCGAGCGGCTCGGGCGGCTGCTCGACGACCTCACCGACCTCTCCAACATCGAGCTCGGCCGCGTCACGCTCCGCCTCGAGCCCGTGCGGCTCGACGAGGTCGTGGACTCGGTGCTCGCGATCATCGCGCCGAAGGCCGAGGCCGGTCGCGTGGCGCTGGCGAGCCAGCTCCCGTCCGGGCTGCCGCCGGTGAGCGCGGACCGCGACCGGCTCGCCCAGATCCTGATCAACCTCGTGGACAACGCGGTCAAGTACACACCGGAGGGCGGCCGCGTCACGGTGAGCGCGCGTCCGGCCGCCGACGGACGCGTGGAGGTCGCCGTGGCCGACACGGGGGTCGGGATCCCTCCCACCGATCTGCCGCGCATCACCGAGCGCTTCTACCGTGTCGACAAGGCGCGGTCGCGCGAGCTCGGCGGCACCGGGCTCGGCCTGGCGATCGTCAAGCACCTCGTCCTCGCCCACGCCGGCGAGCTGGCGATCGAGAGCACGCCGGGCCGCGGGACGACCGTCCACGTCACGCTCCCCGCCGGCGTGCCGCAGTGACGAAGCGGCGCGTCCTCTTCCTCTGCACGCACAACTCGGCGCGGAGCCAGATGGCCGAGGGCTGGCTCCGCGCGCTCGCGGACGACCGGTTCGCACCCGCGAGCGCGGGCACCGAGGCGACGCGCGTGCACCCCCTCGCGATCCGGGCGATGGCCGAGGTGGGCATCGACATCGCGGGCCACGCCTCGAAGACCCTCGACCGCTTTCTCGCGGAGCCGTGGGACTGGGTGGTCACCGTCTGCGACGCGGCCAACGAGCGCTGCCCGGTGTTCCCGGCCCGGACCGCGCGACTCCACTGGAGCTTCGACGACCCGTCGCGCGCCGGGGGCTCCGAGGAGGAGCGCCTGGCCGTCTTCCGCCGGGTCCGGGACGAGATCGGCGCGCGCCTGCGCGCCTGGCTGGCCGGGCTCGCGTAGGCGCCGCCGCGCGCTGACGCGCCGGCGCCGCCGGTTCACCCAGGATTTACCCAGGCGTCATCGTTCCGTAACGCGGCAAGCCGACACTCCACGGCGATGAGCACCGCACCGGAGGTCGACTCGATGAGCGTGCGGCGCCGGGCCGCCCCCGGCGCCGGAGGCCCCCCGGCGCGCCTCCGCCGGGTACTCCTGCTCGAGGACGAGCAGGATGTGGCCGAGCTGATCCGCTACAACCTGTCGCCGCCAAGCTCGCCGAGCCGGGCATCGAAACGGTCCGGGGCGTGGGGTATCGCTTCCGTGATTCCGAGACCGTAACGCGTTCGTAACACGACGTTCATGGCATCGAAACATGGCTGGGCGAAGATGAGAACGCACAACAAAGGAGAAGCTGTGATGGGCAGATGGCGCAGCGTCGTCGCACTGGGTGTCGGGGTGGTGCTCCTCGCCGCTGGCGGCTGGGCGATCGCGGAGGTCAAGGTGGATGCGGGCCTCCAGGCCTACAAGGCGACCGCCGGCGTGAGCGGCAACATCTCGAGCGTCGGCTCGGACACGCTCAACAACCTGATGACCCTCTGGGCCGAGAGCTTCAACAAGTTCTACCCGAACGCGAAGATCCAGATCGAGGGCAAGGGCTCGTCCACGGCGCCGCCGGCGCTGATCGCGGGCACGGCCCAGCTCGGGCCGATGTCACGCTCGATGAAGGGGACCGAGGTCGACAAGTTCGAGAAGAAGTTCGGCTACAAGCCGACGCCGATCCGGACGTCGGTGGACGCGCTCGCCGTCTTCGTGAACAAGGACAACCCGGTCAAGTGCATGACCCTGGCCCAGGTGGACGCGGTCTTCTCGAAGTCGCGCCGCCAGGGCGCCAGGGCCGACGTCACGACGTGGGGCCAGCTCGGCCTCACGGGCGCCTGGGCCTCGAAGCCGATCAGCCTCTACGGCCGCAACTCGGCCTCCGGCACCTACGGCTTCTTCAAGGAGCACGTGCTCAAGAACGGCGACTACAAGGACGCGGTCAAGGAGCAACCGGGCTCCGCGGCGGTCGTCCAGGGCGTGACCGTGGACCGGGGCGCCGTCGGCTACAGCGGCATCGGCTATGCGACGGCCGGCGTCCGGGCCGTGCCGATCGCCGAGAAGCAGGGGGGCACGTGCGTGGAGGCCACGGCGGACAACGCCTACTCGGGCGACTACGCGCTGGCGCGGTTCCTCTTCGTCTACGTCAACCGCGCGCCCGGCAAGCCGCTCGACCCGCTCACCCGCGAGTTCATGAAGCTGGTCCTCTCGAAGGACGGCCAGGAGGTCGTGGTCAAGGACGGCTACTTCCCGATCCCGGCGTCCGTCGCGAAGGAAGAGCTGGCGAAGATCCAGTAGTGGCTGTCACCCCCCTCGCGCTCGGCCGGGCTCGAACGAGCCGGCGCATCCTGCTCGACAGGATCTCGCGCCGGCTCGTCGTGCTCGGCGGCATCGTCATCATTGCGTCGATCCTCGCGATCCTGTTCGTCATCCTCGCGGAGGTCTACCCGCTCTTCAGGGCGCCGACGGCGACGCTGGCCGGCCGCCACGCCGCGGCCGGTGCCGTCGCGGGGGCGTCGCCGGCCCCGGGCGACGCGGCGGGCGTGGACGAGTACCGCCAGATCGCCTTCAGCGTCAGCGCCGCCGGCAGCGTCGCGTTCACGACGCTGCAGGGCGAGGGCGCGCTCCCCGCGGCGGCCGTGCCCGGGCTCGAGGGCGCCAGGCTCACGGCCGTGACCGCCTTCGGCACGTCGCGGTACCTGCTCGGCACCTCGGACGGTCGGGTGATCCCGCTCGAGATGACGTTCGACGTGGCCTACGCGCCCACAGCCCGGACGGTGACGCCGGCGCCCGCGTTCGGCGAGCCCCTGGCCCTGGATCCGGAGGGTCGCCGCGCCGTCCGCCGCCTGGCCGCCGCGGCACCCGAGGGCGGGCCGGTCGCGGTCGCCCAGGTGGGGCCGCGGGCGCTGCTCGTCCAGACCGTCGTCGAGAAGAAGGCGCTGATCGGGCCGGGCCGCAAGGAGGCGTCGGTCCAGGCGCTCGACGTGGCGACGGATGGCGAGATCACCGCGCTGGCGCTC